>JAEYOM010000094.1 GCA_023411715.1 Bacillota bacterium
AATCATAACCGCCGGCTTAGCCGGCGGTTTGCTCTTGCCCTGTAAGGGCATGTTACTGGCAGGGCTGAAAGCCCTACGAAAAGTCCGCCAACCGCATGGTTTTTCAAGCTACCGCTAAAGCGGTTTATTTATTGCTCTTTTTTACTGGCTCACCCGTAAACGGGTCTACCAATTCTTTGATACTCATTTGTTCGTATGCTAAATCTTCTTGTAACTGATTCTTTATGTATTCCTGTATTGCCTTTTTATTCTTTCCTACTGTATCCACATAGTAACCTCTACACCAAAATTCCCGATTCCCGTATTTATATTTCAAGTTCGCATGCTGGTCAAATATCATTAAGCTGCTTTTTCCCTTTAAATACCCCATGAAACTAGACACACTAATCTTCGGTGGTATTTCAACTAACATATGTACATGGTCTGGGCATGCTTCAGCTTCGAGTATTGTTACTCCCTTCCATTCACATAATTTCCTTAATATTTTCCCAATATCATCTTTTATTTTCCCATAAATCACCTGTCGACGATATTTTGGCGCAAATACTATGTGATACTTGCAATTCCATGTGGTATGGGCTAAACTACTTGTGTCTTTCATAAGACGCCTCCTATGTTGTTTATTTGCGGTTGGCTAGACCTGCAACTATCCTAACATAGGAGTTTTTTATTATTCAACGGCATAAGCCTTTTTTCTTCCACTTGCTTAGCAAGTGGTTTACATTGTTATACAATCACACGATATCACACACATGTGTGTGATATCGTGCGAATATGTAAAATACAATGGTCAAACGCCTTATATATCATGTCGCATGCCCGTTGCAATCAGCACCGGACATCCTCCCGTGCTTACTACACCGTATAAGTGGAAGAAGCCATCGAACCGCTGTGCTCCGTCCAGTTGTAATGGAAGAACTCTCCGCGGTTTTTATCCGTGCGCTCGTAAGTGTGCGCTCCGAAATAATCCCTCTGTGCCTGGAGCAGGTTCGCAGGCAGGGTCTCGCTCCTGTAGCTGTCAAAATACGAGAGCGCCGCCGCGAATGACGGAACAGGGATGCCCATCGTTACCGCAGCAGCTATGACCTTTCTCCAGTCGCTCTGGTATTTCTCTATGCTTTCGCGGAAATAGATGTCCAGAAGCAGGTTGGGCAGCTTCGGATCCCTGTCGTAGGCATCCTTTATCTTGCGCAGGAACTGTGCACGTATGATGCAGCCGCCCCTGAATATCATCGCGATGCGTCCGTAATCGAGGTCCCAGCCGAATTCGGCAGCCGCGGACCTGAGAAGTGAGAAACCCTGTGCGTATGAGCAGATCTTGCTCGCATAGAGTGCGCGGCGTATGGATTCCACGAATTCATTCCTGTCGCCTTCGAACTTGACGCCGGACGGTCCCTTCAAGGTCTTCGAGGCTGCTGCCCTTTCATCCTTTATGGCTGAAAGACAGCGTGCGAAAACCGCTTCAGTGATGACGGGGATCGCTATGCCGAGATCCAGCGCACTCTTGCTCGTCCATTTGCCCGTGCCCTTCTGGCCTGCCTTGTCGAGGATAATGTCGACCATGGGTTTTCCGGTCTCAGGATCGAATTTCGTCAATATATCCCTGGTTATTTCGATCAGATAGCTGTCGAGTTCGCCTTTATTCCAGTCTGCGAAAACTTCATGCATTTCCTCGGTCGACAGTCCCAGTACGTTTTTCAGTAGCGAATAGGCTTCGCATATCAGCTGCATATCGCCGTATTCTATCCCGTTGTGGACCATCTTTACATAATGGCCGGCTCCATCGGTGCCGATGTAAGTGCAGCACGGATCACCGTCAACCTTGGCTGATATTGCGGTAAGTATCGGTGCGACCATATCGTAGACTTCCTTTGCTCCGCCGGGCATTATGGCAGGTCCCAGCAGCGCGCCTTCCTCTCCGCCCGAAACACCGGTGCCTATATACCTGTAGCCCTCGGACTCGAGCTGTCTGCTTCTTCTGATCGTATCTTCGTAGAAGGAGTTGCCCGCGTCTATGATTATGTCTCCTTTTGAAATATAGGGCTTAAGCTGCTCGATCGTATCGTCGACCGGCTTGCCGGCTTTGACCATGATTATCATTTTACGGGGAGTCGAGAGAGAATTAACGAACTCTTCGAGCGAAAAAGTCCCTACTACGTTTTTACCGGCAGTTTCCGCCAGCATTTCATCCGTTTTTTCTCTTGAACGGTTGTAGACCGAAACCGTAAAGCCCCTGCTCTCGATGTTCAAAGCGAGGTTCTTTCCCATGACTGCAAGGCCTATTACGCCTATATCCTGCTTGCTCATATCACATTCTCCTTTTAGCTGACTTAACATTATTACTTTACTGACATAAGTCGTATTGCTTTCTATTACGACATGAAGTATTGTACGGAAAGCCGGAATGTTACTGTTCCGGGAACATTGTGTTCCGGGAACATTGTGTTCCGGGAACGTTGTTGCTCCGGGAATGTTGTTGTTCCGGGAATGTTACTGTTCCGGGAACATTGTGTTCCGGGAACGTTGTGCTCCGGGTACATTGTTGCTCCGGGTACGTTGTCGCTCCGGGGTGCTCCGCCATGCAACGGCCCACCGTGTGCTTATACTCCCGAAAATGCCGAGAACCCGCCGTCTACAGGTACTACGATGCCTGTGACGAACTTCGATGCGTCGGAACACAGCCATATGAGAGTCCCTACGAGATCCTCCGGCTGTCCGAGCTTACCCATGGGAGTATGGTCGATAATCGTTTGGCCTCTCTTGGTAAATTCGCCGGTTTCAGGTTTCGTCATCAGGAAGCGGTTCTGATCAGTGAGGAAGAAGCCCGGAGCAATGGCATTGACCCTTATCCTGTCTCCATACTTCTTGCAGAGATCGGTGGAGAGCCACTGCGTAAAATTACTGACTGCCGCCTTTGCAGCAGAATAACCGGGTATCAGCGTCAGAGGGCGGAAAGCGTTCATGGAAGAAATATTGACAATGACTCCGCCCTTACCGTTTTCCACCATTTTCTTTCCGAATACCTGGGACGGGAGTATCGCGCCGCCCATCAGGTTCAGGTTCAATACCTTCTCTATTGCGTCGCTTGGCAGGTCGAAGAACGAAACCTCGTCAGAGGTGGTAGCTGCTTTCATGTTGCCGCCTACCGCGTTCACCAGGATGTCGATGCCGCCGAGATCCTGGTACATGGCCTCTGCTACCGATATGATCTCTTCCTTGTCCATTGCGTTGAGTTTGTATGCTTTGGCCTTGACTTCGCCGTCTGTTGCTTCCAGGATGCTGTCAACGACCGACTGCGCTTTCTCCGGAAACAGGTCGCATACAGCCACATCCGCACCTGCCTGAGCGAGCCCTGTCGCCATAGTAGCGCCAAGTATGCCTCCGCCGCCGAGCAGAGCCGCTTTCTTCCCTTTCAGACTGAATAGCTCCATATAAATTCCCCTTTCTTTTATCTATGTAAGGTTTTATAAATCATACGCCGGATCAGTATGCTGCAAGCTATACGCATCCGGTAATATATCACCGGAGAGCCCGGGCAAACAGTTCCACAATGTCCATTTGAAATCATTATATATTATCTTATTGCAATATTCTTTGCTGAAATTGCTTGTTATTGTGTAAATATTGCTCTATACTTATTGCTATAAAGCTTCGGCAAATACAAACTAAAAAGCGATAACAGCTGCACAGGAGGAAGATCGATGAGCCGCCTTGAAAAAATCTTTACATCACGCCAATATATGAAAAGCGGAGACGATTTCGAGCTTTTTCATTATAAGGATGAACCGCCTCTCGATATAGGTTTCCATAACCACGATTTCTACGAGATTTACTTCTTCATATCGGGGAAAGTGACTTATATAGTAGAGGGAAAATCGTACAATGCGAAGCCCGGAGACATTTTCCTCATAAACAACCGGGAAGTCCACAAGCCCGTGATGGAATACGGCTGCGTCTATGAGAGGATCGTCATCTGGGTGGATCCTGATTTCATAAAGCGTAACAGCACCGAAAGCACGAACCTTTCAAGCTGCTTTGACTCCACGCTGAAAAGCAAGCAGAATCTGCTGCGTCCCGGTGCAGATATGGAGGCTTTGATCAGAAGCACCGTTTCACGGCTCGAACAGGTCTGTACGGACAGCTCCGAAAACAGCGGTTTCGGAAACAATGGAAGCTTTGGAAAGGGAGGCGTGGAGGGCGGTTCCAAAAAGGGCGGAGGCTCTGGGAAGGGCGGAGGCTCTGAAAATAACGCCGGCTTTGGGAATAGAGGCGGCTTCGGGAATGACGTTCTTGGAAACGTCTATCTCATCGAACTGCTGACATACTTGAACATGACATATTTCGATTCCTACAAGGAAAGCATACAGGATGATATCATTTTCAACCGCAAGATAAGCGATATAATCCACTACATCAATAATAACCTTGCAGAACCCTTGTCGCTCGACATACTGTCGAAGAAATTCTATATCAGCAAGTATCACCTGTTCAGGGAATTCAAAAAATACACGGGGTACACGCCGCACGAATATGCGCTGCATAAAAGGCTGATCCATTCGAGGGAGCAATTGAAGGAGGGAGGCAGGATATCTGACATTTGCCAGTCCTGCGGTTTCGGCGATTACTCGAACTTCTACAGATCTTTTATCAAGGTATACGGTATGACGCCAAAGGAATTCCAGCAAAGCCTGCGGTAGCGGCAGTATATAGGCTATGCTGGAATGTGCGGCGTGCCGCGGTCTGCTCTCTCATTTACCCCCATTATCAAGTACGATCCATATTCATATCATGTTTAGAACCGCTAAAACTATACGGAATATGTTTGATGAGAAAGGAATTTTTCCACATCATAAGCAGCAATACAACCAGAATGAGTATTGCCGCTGCCGTAACAGCGCCGGTTTCTCCAACAAAATAAGCACTATTTTCACTATTGGTTGACGGAGAAAATATTATTTGATCGAAAAAATTATGACTTGCATGAAAAATAATCGCAGGCCAGACACTTTTGGAGTTCAGGCGTATAACTGCCATGATTGCAGTTATCGCAGTAATTTCTATCGTAAACATCGGCAGCTGATACCACAACGGCGTTCCTGCCTGATATAAACCTGTAATCATGAGAGGGAAATGCCATATAGCCCATATTAAACCGCTTACTATAACTGCTGTTTTTAGATTCCATATTTCGGACATTTTAGGAAGCAAGAAGCCACGCCAGCCAATTTCCTCACCAGTCGCTTTAATAATTGAAGAGAAAATCAGTATAATCATCATGCCTATGGATTTTGTATATATCTCGCCGGTAAATGTGCCCTTGTTTAATATCCAGTATAAGCCGTACGATATACCAAGATATATCACCGGAACAAATAATCCGATAATGATATAAAGTATGTTGCATTTGTTCCATCCAAGCAGCTTTTCTTTGCGATAATACATTCTACGTATTATAAATGCAGTTATTGCCGGACACCACATCAGTATTGACGTCATACCCGCTGCAGCCTCTCCGCCCTTAATTCTGATGTAATAGCAAATTCCGCTTAGTGCAAATGTAATTATTAGGAATAATATTATCGCTTTTTTGTCTTTCATTTTTCCCCCGAATTAACTTATTAATTATAATCTTAATTTCATCGGTCCCTGCTCGGGCGGGTTGGTAAATAAGCGTCCGCCTCATAAAACAACTACTTCTGCTTCGATATATGTCCTATAGGATAACCTTTAGTATATAGTAATATATGCTATATTGTGGGAACCCATAAGTCAATAATAAAAAATGTTATGTTGATAATCTGTGATAATGCCGTCTCCGAATACAAGGCAATATTTACACAATAACAAGCAATTATAGCAAAGAATATTGCAATTAGGCAGGATATAATTAGAGTAAAGAAATACGATAGAATGTTTAGCGCCCATCAGGTGCGGATTTCCAATAAAACATTCAAAGTGAGGGATTCAATATGCAGCTTAAAAAAGATTATACGTACGCGCTGGTCACGCCTACCAGCATCGGCGTCAGGATCACGCCTGCAAACCGTCAGCCGGTTCATACAAGCAGCCTGTACACAATGCAGGCCACAAGTGCAGAATCCAACGTGGTGAATATCGCGGCAGCGCTCGGACTGCGTGTCAAGATCCTTACGACATTCGTAAAGGGCAGCGAGATAGCTCAGTTCATCAAAGGCGAACTTCGCAGGCGCAACCTTGAGTATGAAGGACCCGAAGTACCACAGGGCGGCCCCTGGGGCTACCGCCACCAGTTCAATATTGCAGACAGCGGTTTCGGCATGCGCGGGCCGCGCGTACTGAATGACCGCGCAGGCGAGGTAGGACGCACGCTGAATGTCAAGGATTTCGACGTAGATCGCATCTTTGCAAAGGAAGGCGTGGGAATAATCCACTTATCCGGCTTGATCGCGGCGCTTTCGCATGAAACAAGCACATTCTGCCTCGAGCTAGCAAAAGCTGCGAAAAAGAACGGCACGCTGATCTGCTTCGACCTAAATTACAGGGCGTCCTTCTGGGTCAACCGTGAAAAGGAGCTCCGCGATATATTCTCGCAGATTGCGGCTCTATCAGATATTCTGGTGGGCAACGAGGAAGATTTCCAGCTGGCGCTGGGCATTGAAGGTCCGGAAGCCGGAGGCAGCGGTATAGCTAAAAAGATAGACGGCTTCAAGCTGATGATCGAACGTGTAAAGGCAGCATACCCGAATGTTTCGGTATACGCAACAACTCTCCGTCAGGTCGCTAACGCCAACTCTCATCTGTGGGGCGCTATTATGCTCAACGAAGGAGAATGGCATATCGTCGAGCCTAGGGAGATCCCCGTATACGACCGTATCGGCGGAGGCGACGCATTTGTAGGCGGTCTGCTCTACGCGATACTCAAGGGCTGGGAGCCCGAAAAATGGCCGCAGTTCGGCTGGGCAACGGGCGCACTGGTCGTCACGCTGCCGGAGGATTACGGGCAGCCCATTGACGAGGCTCAGATCTGGAGCATTTACGAAGGCAATGCGCGTGTTAAAAGATGATACTTTAAAATTTCACCGAAATATAAAGAGGACGTTGAAAGGGAGTGCCAAATATCGCACTCCCTTTTACATACCATCATGCAAAAGAGCAGTCCCTCCGTTTCACACTCAACTAGTCAGGGGATGAGCCAGGTAACGGTTCTCCGACTCACCGGCCTATATCCTGTCCTTCACACTCATTTCTGCCCCAGCAGATACCCAGCCAAATATCCGCTGACTTTTTTAGCACCCCATTTATTCATGTGCTGGGCGTGATGGAAGGCATCTTCGAAATCTCCGTATTCGATGCCGGCCTCTCTATAAAGCATATTGAAGTCGACCAGTTCGACACCCTCTCTGTTGCAGAGCACCGACAGCTTTTCATTGAACGCGCTGTAATTCACCTTTTTCTGATACACATCGTTAAAGGGCGCCATCGTCACTACGAGACGGATGCCGCGATCCCGGCACAGCTTTACGATCCGTCTGAAGTAATCTGTGGTGTAGCCGTCGATGACCGGGGCGAATTTGATGCTTTCAGCGTCCCTATATTTCTGCAGCGTCTCGTCCGACATCCTGGAGTCCAGCGTATAAAAACCGTTGAAGTCCTTGTCCGGCTTGTCCATGCCCAGCATGTATTTCATGTTCCCTTTTATGATCGCGGGCTTCTTCCAGTTGTTATGGCTCCTGTATAGGCTGATGAACATGCGGACCGCATCGTATTTGTCTGGATAGATCTCAAAACATGCTTTCAGCTTATTGAGTCCAGGATCCATCGCATCCATGTCTGCGATATAGCCTTGATATACCGAGTCGCTTCTCCCGAAGGCAAAGCCCTCCATTACAATAGTTTCGGGCTTTTGTGCCCTTAACGTTTCAAGCAGGTTGTAATACATAATGTCTATCTTCTGATCGGGCATACCCGCGTTTAAGACCCTTTTCCCCGTGATCTGCTCCATTACCGCGGGATCAAAGGTGCAGTAGGCATGGGAGTTGCCAATTATCAGAGTATCGATGCTGTTGGCCGGACGATGTTCTATGGCCCGCTTCCTGTCCACGGCACTGCCCGGGGTCTGCAAAAGCGCCGTCAGCAAAAGAAGCATCGCCAGGACCAGCGTGAGGAATATGGCAGACAGCACAAAATAACCGGCTGTCCGGTATCCTTTATTGATATCTTCAGAATTTGAAGTAGATAAATTGCGTGCTGTTCGCATCACCGTACACTCCGAATAAAATAATAACCGCTATCACCGCCATATAGACGGCCCACCTTACCGCGACCGGCCTGCGCTTCAATACGGTGCCGACAGAGAGCTTTTCCTGTATGAGTTCATAGACCGCCAGCATGACCACGGCTATAAACGATACTATAAGCTCGGACTTTTGCATGCCAAGCCCTTTTGTGTTGAAATTGGCAAAAAATGAAGCGTTCCATGTAAAAAGCCTTGTCAGTATGAGCTTCAGATCACCGAAGCTGCCGGCCCGGAAGAATATCCAGGAAAATGCTATCAGTACGAAGGTCGTCAGCCTTTTGAAATTG
>JAEYOM010000132.1 GCA_023411715.1 Bacillota bacterium
CGCAGAATTTTTCCAAAGCGGAGCCGCTTTCTATCGCGGATTTCACCATTTCCATACATTGGGAAATATTACCTTTGCCTGCAAGCTCCAGTAAATTCGCCGAAAGCTCGAGGCAGCAATCGGTCAAATCCTTCGGACCTTTTCCTTTAAGGGTCTCGACAGCTTCGATGACTTCGAGGGAATTGCCTATGGCAGCTCCGAGCGGATTATCCATATCCGTGACTAGCGCGGCGCATTTCCTGCCCGCGCCCCAGCCTATGCCAACCATTACCTTTGCAAGGTCTATGGAATCATCGACGGATTTCATGAAGGCGCCGCTGCCTGTTTTGACATCAAGCAGTATGCAATCAGCTCCCGCGGCAAGCTTTTTGCTCATGATACTCGACGCGATGAGAGGCACGCAGTCGACTGTGGCCGTAACATCGCGCAGCGCGTATATTTTTTTGTCGGCAGGCGCGAGGTTGCCTGTTTGCCCGACAATGCAAAGCCCAGTCCTTTTTGCGATATCGATGAACTTATCTCTCGAGATCGAGGGGTTGAAGCCCGGTATCGATTCGAGCTTGTCGATAGTGCCTCCTGTGTGCCCGAGTCCTCTGCCGGACATTTTGGCAATACGGACGCCGCATGCCGCCACGACGGGAGCCACGACCAGCGTGGTCTTGTCCCCGACGCCGCCCGTGCTGTGCTTGTCGACCTTAATGCCTTCGATATCCGAAAGGTCGATCATATCGCCTGAATGTGCCATGCAATTTGTCAGTGAGACGGTCTCCCTGCTCGTCATACCCTTGAAATATATTGCCATCAAAAGCGCGGACATTTGATAATCGGGTATTTCGCCTTTTACAAAGCCCATTACGGCAAACTCAATCTCGCTGTCGTCGAGCTCGAGACCGGCTTTTTTCTTTGTAATTATATCGTACATCCTCATATCAATTTACCTTCCTTCCTATCGGCCTGTTATCCTGAGTCAGGCAGTATATGAAATAACCTGTCCATTATCGGATGCCTGTCAAACTTTTATCAACATCCGACCAATGCCGTCAAGCGCGCGGCTTCATATCAACCGGCCCGAATCCAAGCGGAAGCAGTTCCTTCAAGGTGTATGTCCTGTAATCGTCGACGCTTTTTGAAATCGTTATCTCGAAAGTATCCGGGTCGCAAAATTCCATCATGACCTGTCGGCACACGCCGCATGGTGCGCAGTAATTATCGTAGGCTCTCCCGTCCGTCGGACCTGCTGAGATCGCTATGGCTGTGAAATCACGTTCGCCTTCGGAAACAGCCTTGAAGAATGCGGTCCTTTCGGCGCAGTTCGCAGGGGTATAGGCAGCGTTTTCTATGTTGCAGCCGAGATATACCTTACCACTCTTTGCGAGCAGGGCGGCACCGACTGCGAAATTGGAATAGGGAGAATACGATCTGCTTTTAGCCTCGAAAGCCAAAGCAACGAGCTTTTGCGTGTCGATCCGAGCGGATGATTTCGGATCAGTCGCGGCGGTCATCTGTGGATCCATTCGGGCATTCAATCGGGCCGGCTTCTTCACTATTAAAGGAAGCATGCTTTTGCCGTCTGAAACACCGTACGCGCCGAACATATCGAGCACGGTAGCGGAAATATCGCTGAAGGAGCCTCTGGTACCGGCGTTGACGGAAGGTACGATATCATTGCCGTAAACAAGCAGGGGAGTGTACTCCCTGGAGTGATCGGTGCTTTCCGTGGAGGGGTCGCAGCCGTGATCCGCCGTAATGATAAGCACGTCATCCCTGCGCATCTTTTTAATAAACTCTTCGAGCCAGATATCGAAAGCGGTCAGCGCCGCCGCGTATCCTTCAACATCGTTACGGTGACCGTAGAGCATGTCAAAATCAACGAGGTTGGTAAAACAGATGCCGTTGAAATCCCGTTCCAGCAGCTCCATCGTACGATCCATGCCTTCTTTGTTGTTAACGGTCCTTATACTTTCCGAAACTCCTTTACCGGAGAAGATGTCGTTTATCTTGCCCACGGCAATGACCTCATAGCCGCCTGCCTTCAGGTAATCAAGCATGGTGGGGCGGGGAGGGGCGATCGAAAAATCATGCCTGTTCGTCGTCCTTTTAAAATCGGGGTAATTACCGGTGAACGGACGCGCAATGACCCTGCCGACGCCGTGTTCGCCGGTCAGTATGTTACGCGCGGTCTGACAGTATTCGTAAAGCTTTTCGACCGGGACGACGTCCTCGTGGGCCGCTATCTGGAATACGCTGTCCGCGGAAGTATACACTATCAGCGCGCCTGTTTCCACATGCTCCCTGCCGTAGTCCCTTATTACGTCCGTTCCGGAATATGGCTTGTTGCATAAAACCTTCCTGCCCGTTGCCTCGGTAAACTTATCCAGTATATCCTGGGGGAAGCCGTCGGGATAGGTCGGAAGCGGTCGGTCCGATACGATGCCCGCGATTTCCCAATGGCCGATAGTCGTATCCTTGCCCTTAGAGCGTTCCGACATGCGGGCATAGGCTCCGATCGGGTCTTTATACGGCTCCCTGCAGGTAACCCCGTCGATATTGAAGAGTCCGAGCCTTGCAAGGTTTGGAGTGCTAAACTTGTCACTTGCTGCAACGGCGTTGATCGTACTGCTGCATGCATCGCCGTAAAGTCCGGCGTCTGGCAGTTCTCCTATCCCAAAGCTGTCGAGAACGATCAGAAAAACTCTTTTTATTCCCATATTCATCATCCTATCTTGGCGCTAAACATCCTATCTTGGATGTTTTAAAGGAAATCCGCGCCCTATTGGCGCTAAACATCCTACTTGGATGTTTTAAAGGAAATCCGCACCTTATTGGCGCTAAACATCCTACTTGGATGTTTTAAGTGAAATCCGCGCCTTAAGGGCACTAAACATCCTACTTTAAGCTATTTCAAGAGCGATCTCCATCATCTGGGTGAATGTCAGCTGTCTTTCCTCAGCCGAGCATTCCTCTCCGCCGGTAAGCGGGCAATCGGAGATCGTGCAGATGCAAAGCGCATTTTTGCCTGCTCTTGCCGCGTTCATATACAGTGCCGCCGATTCCATCTCAACGGCAAGGACGTTCATTTTCTGCCATTCGCCGAGGCTCAGCGAATCGTCGTAGAACGTGTCGCTCGAGTAAACATTGCCCATCTTCAAGGTGATACCCATACGCTTTGCAGTTTCATAGGCCTTCAATGCGAGGTCAAAGCTGGCTATCGGAGCGAATGTGCCGGGCAGCCGGTACTGAGCGGCGTAATTCGAATTCGTGCAGGCGCCAAGGCCGACAACGATGTCGCGCAGCTTGAGATCAGGGCGGATAGCTCCGGCGCTGCCGATACGGATAATGTTCTCAACATCGTAGAAGTTGAACAGTTCATATGAGTAGATGCCTATTGACGGCATACCCATGCCGCTTGCCATCACCGAAACCCTTTTGCCCTTATATGTTCCGGTATAACCCTGTATGCCGCGTATGTTATTTACCAGTACAGGAGATTCAAGGTAGGTTTCGGCGATATACTTCGAGCGGAGCGGATCGCCGGGCATTAGTACGGTTTTGGCAAAATCATTTTTGTTTGCAGAAATATGCGGTGTCGGGATCGACATAATTTCCATTCTCCTTTAACTATATATTAGTATCCCTTTACTTCTTTATTTTTTATAAGTTTTATGATCGAACTGGTGCCCAGTCTTGACGCTCCGATTTCCATAAAAAGCTCGGCGGTCTCCAGGCTTTTTATGCCGCCGGCGGCTTTGATCCTGACTCCGTTGCCGACATTTGCCGCAAAGATCCTGAGATCTGCTTCATTTGCGCCGCCTGTTGAAAATCCTGTCGATGTCTTGATGAAATCAGCGCCTGCTTCAGTGACTATCTGACACATTTTCATTTTTTCATCGTCGGTCAGAAGGCAGGTTTCTATGATGACTTTCAGTATTTTGCCGCCGCAGGCCGATTTGATGCTTTTGATCTCGTTCAGCACAGCGTCGTAGCGTTTATCCTTAAGATCGCCGATATTGATGACCATATCGATCTCATCGGCGCCGTTTGCTATGGCGTCCTGCGTCTCGCAGATCTTTGCCGCAGCAGTGGAATATCCGTTCGGGAATCCTATCACCGTGCATATTGCAAGCTTTTCACCCACATATTCCCTTGCTCTTTTTACAAAGGACGGCGGAATACAAACCGAAGCCGTCTTGTATTCGATACCTTCGTCGCAGATCTGTTTGATCTGATCCCAGGTGGCGGTCTGAGCAAGAAGCGTGTGATCGACTGCAGCGAGTATTTTTCTGATGTCCATTTTACCAGCCTCACATTTCAGTAATGTTTTCTTTAATATTTATTATCAACTATAAAAGTTATTTAATCAATAAATTTCATATTGCTAGAATTTATTAAGGCTGGGTTTGCCAATGTGAGTGGAAACAAATTCAAACCGGCCGGTAAAATTAAAATAATTAAGCAAGCCTGTGATGAATTTAAATATAAAAGAGATGTATTTGCATTGAATATAAATGAAATTAAATGTTGATAATGTTGATTGATTGAGGTAGAATGGAAAAAGGAAAGGGAGAAATTGCTATGGTAAAAGAGATCCTTAATATGGAAGAAGCTGCAGAGCTGTTCAATGTCAGCATAAAGACGTTCATAAAGCTGCTTAAGGAAGAAAAGGTCCCTGCAAGAAAAATTGGCAGGGAATGGCGTTTCAGCAGGCAGGCGCTTATACAGTGGCTTTCATCAGGGGATTCCATGCAATATTCCTCCAGTGACAGTGATCCAAGGGATTTCTTCGACAGTGTTGCGCCCGAATGGGAGAACATGCGCGGGGATTTTTACGATGAAGCGGTAATAGGCAGGCTGCTGGATACTGGACTTCTAAACAGCAGCATAACTCTTGCGGACCTCGGCGCAGGGGATGGTTATCTTTCAAGAGCCGTTTCGCCAAAGGTCAAAAAGGTCATCGCCGTAGATATTTCCGGCGAAATGCTCAAGGAGCTGAATAAAAAGGCCGCGCAGGAGGGCTTGAAAAACATCCGGACTATAGAGGGCGACGGCTGTGATATTCCGCTTGGGGAAGAAAGTATTGATCTTGTGTGTTCGAATATGTTCCTGCACCATATTGAAGAGCCAATTCTGGCGGTAAGGGAGATGTACAGGGTGCTTAAGCCGGGTGGCAGGGTATTCCTTGCGGACCTCAGGGAGCATGGCAATATTGAGTTCAGGGATAAGATGCATGATGTCTGGCAGGGTTTTTCACAGAGCAGTGTGAAGGAATGGTTCGTCAAATGCGGTTTTAAAAATATACAGATAGACACGGTAAATAAAAAACAGGCTTCTAAAAAGGGAGACGACGGTATATTCGTGCTGGTTGCCGAAAAATAAAACTTTTCGATCGGGGCAACCTAACAGTACGTTAAAACATTTAGTAAGTTAAGCATTGATATGCGAGTTCAGGCATATATACTCAAATTAACAGGCACAGATACTCAAAACGAATCGGAATAGAATCTGAGAATAGATATAAAAAATCGGGAGGTTAACACGAATGGTAAAATGCGATATCAAGGACAAAGCTTTGGCGCCGAGGGGCAAATTGAGGATCGAATGGGCGGATAACCAGATGCCCGTTTTGAAGATGATCAGGGATAGATTTGAAAAGGAAAAGCCGCTCGCAGGAATTAAAATGAGCTGCTGCCTGCACGTTACTACGGAGACGGCCAATCTTATGCGTACGTTGAAGGCTGGCGGAGCGGACATAGTGCTGTGCGCTTCGAACCCGCTTTCGACACAGGATGATGTTGCGGCGTCGCTCGTTGAAGATTACGGCATTTCCGTTTTCGCCAAAAAGGGAGAGGACAGGGATACTTATTACAAGCATCTTCTGGCTGCAATAGAGCACGGCCCGGACATGACCCAGGACGACGGCTGCGATCTTGTCGGACTCCTGCACAAGAATTACGGAGACACTTACCTGAAAAACGTCATAGGCGGCACCGAGGAAACCACAACAGGCGTTATCCGCCTGAAGAGCATGGAGAAGGACGGAGCTCTGCGTATACCGATCATCGCAGTCAACGAGTCGGACACAAAGCATCTCTTTGACAACCGTTACGGAACGGGCCAGAGCACGCTGGACGGTTTCCTGAGAGCTACGAACATATTGCTTGCAGGTAAGAACCTGGTAGTGTGCGGCTACGGCTGGTGCGGAAAAGGCCTGGCAATGAGGGCAAAGGGAATGGGCGCCAACGTTACAGTTACCGAAGTGGATCACATCAAAGCTATCGAAGCTGTAATGGAAGGTTTCAGGGTAATGAAGCTCGAAGAGGCGATGGCCTTTGCCGACATAATCATTACTGTTACAGGAGATCTGAACGTCGTTGATGAAAAGCATATCAAACTTGCGAAGGACGGCGTGGTCATAGCCAATTCCGGGCACTTCAACGATGAGATAAATATCGATGCGATCGAAAAGCTCGCGGCTTCCAAGAGGACGGTACGTGACTTTGTAGAGGAATATACGCTGAAGGATGGCCGCAAACTGTTCCTGCTGGCAGAGGGAAGGCTACTCAACCTCGCTGCCGCCGAAGGACATCCAGCGGTAGTTATGGACATGAGTTTCGCCAATCAGGCTCTGGGCGCCGAATACATCGTCAAAAACAACAAAAAGATGGATAAGAAGGTATACCTGCTGCCGGGTGAGCTCGATCATGAGATAGCCAGGCTGAAACTTGAATCGATGGGCGTTTCGATAGACGTCCTGACGGAAGAACAGGAGAAGTACCTGTCATCCTGGCAGAGCGGGACATGATGCCAGAAGATCAAATGAATATTCTGATTGAAGGTATCGATATATTAACAGCAGACCCGGCAGTTGAATTCATAAGGGATGCCGATATAGGGATCGCTGACGGCAGGATAGCGTTTATCGCGCCTGCCGGTCATACCCCCGGGGATTTCAGGCAGGAAAGAAGGATCAGCGGCCGGCATAGACTTGCCATGCCCGGCTTTGTGAATGCGCATACGCATTGTGCAATGACCCTGATGCGGAATGCCGCCGATGATCTTCCGCTCCATGAATGGCTGTTCAATAAAATATTCCCTATGGAAGACCGCCTTACAGATGAGGATGTTTACTGGGGTACCGGGCTGGGCGCGGCTGAAATGATAAAAAGCGGTACGACTGCAATGGCGGATATGTATCTGCATATGGATTCGACCGCTAAAGCGATCTCCGAGACGGGAATAAGGGCGAATCTTTCGAGGAGTCCGCTGGAATTCCATTCAGACGGCGAACTTAAGGCAATAGACGTGTTTGGCGATTGTGAGGAATATTACCGGAAATGGAATGGTTCTTCCAACGGCAGGATAAAAGTCTACATCGAGGTGCATTCGACCTACCTGTTCGACACCGTTTCGCTGAGAAGGGCATCCGACCTGGCTAAAAGGCTTGATACAGGCATTCACATACATTTGCTCGAAACTGCGAAAGAGCGTAAGGACAGCTTTGAACAATACGGGAAATCGCCCGTGGAAATATGCGCCGAAACAGGCATATTTGACGTTCCTGTCATCGGAGCGCATCTTGTGCATGTTTCAGATGAAGATATCGGCTTGCTTAAGAAATATGATGTGAACGCGGCGCACAACCCCACCAGCAATTTAAAACTTGGCAGCGGGATCTCGCCCGTGCCGGAAATGCTGAAAGCCGGAGTCAACGTTGCATTGGGGACGGACGGCGCTGCCAGCAACAATAACCTGAACATGTTTGAAGAAATGCATCTCGCGGCGCTTATGCACAAGGGAATAGGGCAGGATCCAGAACTCGTCAGCGCACGCCAGGCTTTCAGGATGGCAACCGCCAACGGCGCGCGCGCTATCGGCTTCGGTGAAGAGACCGGCGTTATCAGGGCCGGCATGAAAGCCGACATGATATTGCTCGACATGGATAAACCGCATCTCGTCCCGATGAACGACCCGTTTTCGGCTGT
>JAEYOM010000145.1 GCA_023411715.1 Bacillota bacterium
TGTCGGATCCATCCTTGGTGATCTCCTTTGCTTCTTTTCGATAGGAGACGCTCTTGATCTCACGAAACGTGAGGAATCCTGCAAGCCGGCATGCATAACCAATCAGCACGATTAGGATGATCACAGTCGCGATGGTCAGTCTGTCCCAGAACATGCTGATCATAGCTACGCCCTCACCTGCAATGGCCGCACCGTAGCCAATCGAAATGAACCAAACAAACTTCTTGAACCCGATAGAACACAGGATCGCCGCCACCAGCGGCAACACCCACATCATCGCGGGAAAAGCAGCCCGCCATGCTTCGGAAAAACTCATAGCAAAACCTCCCTTTACAAAATAAGACATATTGTTGCGGTAGTTATTTCGTATAAAGTTTATGGCATGCTGCAGATTATGAATGTTTCTATTGCCTTTTCAATTTTCTTAGCGCCAAATTCGTTAAAGTGCTGTATACTGTTATACATAGAAGATGATTTCCTTTGTTATGTATTTGTCGTGGAAAACTATATATTAACGGGATTTCATCTTCTTTTATATACTTATTCCTTATTATCCTATTTAATTCCCTACAGTAACTTTACGCTAACTGGCCAGCTCAGCTTTGAAACTATAAGTATGTAGTTATGCATTATCTTACAGCGTAATATTTGTGAAATCGTTCAAAATATTATTGTGAACCCGGCGTAAAGCCCGGGAATTAAAGGAAAAAGAGGTGATGATAATGTCGAGGCCGAAGACTCCGCTGGTTGAAGAAAAACGTCCGCAGCTGACACAATTTAAAATGGAATGCGCCAGGCAAATAGGACATGAGCAGTACACCAAGGAAAACAACGACCACTACAAGGGAGACGTGAGCGCCGCGCAGAACGGACATGAAGGCGGTCCGATAGGTGGGCAGATGGTTAAGAGAATGATCGAGTATGCTGAGAAAAAGATGTTAGATTAAAAGCGATGGTACCGGAGATATGGGCGTTGTTGCATTTGTTATTGCTCGTGATGGAAACCATATCTCCAGTAACCGGCCCATTATGAAAAATAAAGCTCTCCGTATCAGTTAAAATGCTTGAATTGAGGCAGCCAACGGCGGTTCGCTTCAAACATTTCATCGGTCATTTTTTTGATTTCTTCGAGACTTAATACTGATGAAGTAAGCGGATCAAAACAAACCGCATGGAAAACCTTGCGCGGATCGCCCGTAATGGCTGCTTCTACAGCAAGCTCTTCGCAACGCGCGCTCGTATTGACAAGTATCGCAAGATGTTCGGGCATAGGGCCTACATGAACGGGATCGAGCCCTCTCTTCGATGCCAAAACTGGTACTTCCACGCAACAGCCTTCCGGCAGGTTATCAATAAGGCCGAAATTGCGGACATTTCCGTTGAATTCAAATAAAGTCCCGTCGCCGATGGTCGCGTTAAAAATATATGCCGCATATTCCTTGCCTCTTGCCAGATCAACTTTTTCTTCAGCAAGCCAGTCATCTATTTCCTTTTTCCATGTATCCTCACGTTTAAGATACTCGTCCAGGATATAGCCGTAATGACCCGGGTTCCAGCCTGTTCCTGCCGTGCAGTATTTTTCTATCAGGTCGCGCCTCTTCCTGAACCAGGCGTTATACTCGGAATTGTGTCCGCTTGACTCTGTGACGTAATAATCAAGATTCAGGAACATTTCATTTCTGACCTGCTCTTCATTAAATATCTCCGGCCTTTCGGTCACAGCCTTGCGTATAAGCGGATACGCATCCCGGCCGTTCCACTCGTACTTGAGGTAAAAAGCCTGGTGGTTTATACCCGCGCAAAGGTATGTTATTTCATCCATCGGCGCACCTATCCAGTCGGCCAGCATCTGCGCCGTGCCCTGGACGCTATGACAAAGGCCTGTCACCCGCACCTTGCTTACGCCCTGCATCGCTCTGCAAAGCATAGCCATCGGATTTGTATAATTGAGGAAGATCGCATTGGGGCAGTACCGTTCGATATCCCTGCAGATATCGAGCATTACAGGTATGGTGCGAAGCGCCCTAAAAATGCCGGAAGGCCCCCTGGTATCGCCTACATTTATATCGACTCCGTACTTTTTCGGTATTTCCACATCATACCGCCAAACGTTCACCCCACCTGCAAGTATCGTGCAGACAACGCCATCCGCACCTGTCAGAGCCTCTGCTCTGTCCGTGGTGGCAATAATTTTTGCAGGATAATTGCCAGCCCCGACTATTTTTTCAACTGCCTTTTTAATGGAGGCCAGACGCTCGGTATCAATATCCATCAACGCTATCGTACTGTCCGAAAGCGCCGGGAAAGATAAGATATCCCTGACCAGGCTCCTGGTAAAGCCAAAGCTGCCCGCGCCTATAAACGCTATCTTTTTCAAGAAAATCACCCCTTGCCAACATTAAATCTATATAACCCGATATAATTCTACCTCGTTTCCCTTCGCCGCTAAATGGAAGCATGCTAGGTTTATATGGTATAATGCTATATACTACATCTGACAGCCATGTTGTCCAAAGCAAAACCCGATAAGGCAGGTGTTCATTTATGGATCAGTTTTTGCTTATAAACCGGCTAAACCATACCGATCTGAATATGTATCAATGCGGTACACAGAAATGTGGGCCGGGCCATTATTACGGTCCTGCGGTAAGAGACCATTTTCTGATCCATTATATTCATGAAGGATCCGGTAAATACTGCGTGGGGAACAGAGAATACCGCCTTCAAAAGGATCAGGGCTTCCTTATATGTCCTGACATTGTGACTTATTACCAGGCAGACCTTGCAGAGCCATGGGATTATTCCTGGGTAGGCTTCCACGGACTCAAGGCGGAGAGCTATCTTAAAAGCTGTGGTTTGACGGCAGATAACCCCGTTTTTTCATGCAACGATGATTATGTAAACAGTTGTTTCTCACAGATGATAGAAGCCAAAAACCTGCAAAAGGGACGTGAGATCCGATTGCTGGGCTGCCTGTACCTGCTTTTGTCCCATTTGATTGAGCAGAACGGCAAAGACCGTTTCATAGATCAGACGGAAAGCAGGAAGGAACTGTATATTCATAAGGCAGTAGAATTTATTGAAATGAATTACTCAAGGAAAATGAGCATCTCAGAATTGGCGCGCCATATAGGCCTTGACAGGAGCTATCTCGGCAGCGTTTTCAAAGAACAGCTGAATACTTCGCCGCAGGATTTTCTGATAAATTACAGAATAAACAGGGCTTGCGAGCTGATGAAGAATGACGCTTTATCGATCGGTGACATATCGCGCTCCGTCGGCTATGACGACCCACTGTTGTTCTCCAGGCTGTTCAGGCAGAACAAAGGCATGCCACCGAGAGAATACAGAAAAAATTATCGTATGTCAACTGAAAAAAATGATGACAGGTAAAATGCCTGCCATCGTTTTTTATTGTCTGCAATATTGTATTCGGCAATCCATATATCCGGCAATTTCCGGCTAACAACGCTGCTACTCCCTGAGCTGTGCGCCGAGCTTGTCAGAAAGCGCGTTTACGATATCGGCCATAGCCTTGCCGACTTCGTCGTCGGTCAGCGTCCTGTCGGGAGCCCTGAAGGTGATGGAGTAAGCCACGCTCTTCTTCCCTTCCGGCACCTGCTTGCCTTTGTAAACGTCGAACAGCTTGACCTCCTCGAGATATTTGCCGGCCTTCGAGCTTACCAGCTTCTCGATCTGTTTGACCATTATCGAGTC
>JAEYOM010000141.1 GCA_023411715.1 Bacillota bacterium
ATCGGAGCCAGCAGTATTCCATTCGGCATACCGTAGCAGAAGAATGCTTTGATTACCGTCATAGTGCTTATTGATAAAGGCAGGAACATAATCGACATACCAAATGCGACCCAGAATATTATCTTTAAAATTGTCCCGAATTTGTAGGCAAGTGCTCCATAAAATGTGGAGAAAGATGTTATCAGTATAAAAAACGCACATATATAAAGCATTTCCGTACCGATATTGCTTTCCGGATAGATTGCGTGCAATAGATTCATGCCCTCATTGCTCTTGTTGAACAATTCTGCCAGAGCGCTTTCAATAATTGTGAAAACGGTTGATATGATCATGAGCAAACCTGAAAATACGATGTTGGATGAAAGTGAAGAGAGAAATATATTTTTTCTTGTGTTGCCAAACATCATAAGATAGTTGGTTTTTGACTTATAATCGGCAATCACATAGACGAATCCAAATATGGCCGCCGCGAAAAACATGCTTGAATTGAAGCTGCTGGAGAAGCCATCGGAGCTGTTGTTTACGAATAATGTAAAGAGGTACAGAACAGCGCATATCGCTGTATAGAACCCAACAAAAATGAACGTACCAATGAACTTTTTCTTGATCTGGTAACTCAGACATTTGGAAAATCTGCTCATTTCACTACCTCCTGATTCTGCTCGGTCAAGTAAATGAAAAGCTTCTGCACAGGTACAGTTGAGACGTCTGCTCCGCCTGCCGTGAGCTTTCTGAGCTTTTCATCGGTGAGCTTTTCGAAAACGGCGCATATTTTTATGTTGCCGACCATTTCGCTGTGGACTATATTCATGCCTGAGACGGCTTCATCGACTACGGAAGCCTTGCCGGAGACGTATCTTGCCATATCCTTCAGTTCGTCGACGGGAAGTTTTTCGACCAGCATGCCATCCTTGATGATCAAGGCTTCCTCGAAAACATCCGCTGATTCTTCGATGAGGTGCGTCGAGATTATATAAGTCCTTGGGTTGTTTTCATAGTCCTCGATCAGCTCCCTGTAGAACAGGTCCCTTACCGCCGCATCAAGTCCAAGGACGGGTTCGTCGAATATGATCAGAGGAGCCCTTGATGCCATGCCTACGACTATACGTACTATCGATTCGTACCCTCTGGACAGAGCTTTATATTTTTTATTTATGGATAGATCAAACTTTTTACAAAGCTTCTGGGCATATTCCGTGTCGAAATTTTCGTAAAAAAGCGCAGCGTCCTTCAGTATCCGGGATACGCGGGAATTTTCAATAAAAAGGTTCTTCTCAGGCATGTAGCATATCTTTGCCAAAGCCTCCTGACTTTCTACAGCGTTCTGTCCGAATAGCCTGACCTCGCCGCTGTCGGCGAATATCCTGGATGATATGATATTGAGGAACGTAGTCTTACCCGCGCCGTTACGTCCCAGAAGCCCGTATATCTTGTTGCTTTCCAGTCCGACAGTGAAGTCTTTGACAGCCTTTACATCGTTATAACTTTTATTCAAGGCTTTTGTTTCGAGTACAAATTCACTCACCTGTCCGGCCCCCTTTCCTTATCATTTCAATTATTTCTTCCGATTCGATGCCCAGATTACCGGCTTCTTCCAGCAAAGTTTTTACGAATCTCTCATAGAAATTGTTTTTCCTGTCGTCCTGGATTATTTTTCTGGCTCCTGTTGTTACAAACATTCCGATCCCTCTCTTTTTATAAAGAATACCGCGGTCTACGAGTAAATTGATGCCTTTGCCCGCCGTAGCCGGATTGATCCTGTATATGACGGCCATCTGGTTAGTGGAAGGTATCTGGGTCTCTTCGCCGATGTTGCCTTTTATGATATCATCCTCTATACTTTCGGCAATCTGAAGGTATATGGATTTTTCATTATCAAAATCCAGCTTCAACGTAACACCTCCTGTTCGTTGATTGGTTAGTTACTTATGTAATTAACTATACAACACATCAAGTGAAGTGTCAATAACCGATTAGAAATTTACAGCAAAAAACCGGATATCCGGCTCAAAAGCCAAATACCCGGTCTGATGACACCGGCGGAAAAGGAAGCTGTAAAAATTGGTTAATGAAAAGCTTATTTTCTTGTCCCGAATGTATAATGCAGCACCTTTTTTATGCAGGTTCCCAGATCTTATTGAACTGGAAACATCTGCAACTACCTGCTGAAATACTGCACTATCCCGTTTGCCAGGCTTTTTGCAAGACGTACCTGCTCGGCTTCGTTCGTTATAAGTTCAAAATCCGAAGGATTCGGGACAAAACAATTCTCGATCAGCATGGACGGCGTCCAGGTACCCCTGACGACGTAAAAATTATCCCACCGGACGCCCTTGTTGACACGGCCCGTTTCCGCCGCCTTTGCAAGCAGCACTTGTGAAAGCGGCTTTGCCAGCGCCTCCTTGTAATGTACCGAGAAGCCTGTTATCTTTGATATATCTACATTGACCTCCATACTGTTTGCGTGGATCGACAGGAACATATCCGGCTTAGCTTTTCTTGAAGCGTCGAGTCTGTCGCCCAGGGATATGGTAACATCTGTGGTCCTTGTCATAAGGACGTCAGCCCCGAGCGATCTGAGCTCATCCCTCAGTTTGAGCGCTGTGTTGAGGTTGATAGTCTTTTCGGCGTACTTTGTACCGAGCGGTCCTATGGCTCCATATTCCGTACCGCCGTGACCAGGATCGAGCATGATGGTCAGTCCGGTCAGGGGACGGTCTCCGGCTGTCGCCCTCGCGGGGTTTTTAACATGCAGTTTGATCCCGGCCATCGTTTTTTCAATGTAATAGCCTTCTATAATCCGGCCCGGTTTCAATGTCAACATATATCTGCCGAGGTTGCCGTCCCGTATGAAAGAAATCGATGAAAACGGCGAACTGTCGGGCAACGCAGGCAGAGCTCCGGATTGCAGCGCCGAAATGCTAAGCGTTAGCACCTTGCCGTCAAACTTGGCTACCGCAGCCATCGAATAGGGGTAATCGAAGCTTATCGGGTCCCATTTCGAACCTGTCTCATAATGGGCCGAGTTCACCGATGGGCTAAGCTTCACTTTTGATGTATAAGTGCCGACACTTGTTTTCCTGACCCACAAGCCCGAAGAAAGCCTGGCATAGCTGCCTGTCATGCCCGTCACGTAATCGACCATACCCTTGCGCAGCTCGTACGAAGCGCCATTGCCGGATACCGGCTCTGCGAAGGTATCTATGTCTTCTTTTGAGACCTCCGCGTAAAAAGGCGAGCCCTTCATTATAACGCCGATTTTAGCAGGCGCTTTGTGTGTCCTGACATTGCCTTTGTAATTCATAGTGTATACCGGGGCGCCAAGGTCGATATTCCTTGCTGTGCCCGTGTATGAAGGAATGGTATAGGCGCAGGTAAATCTGGCTGGGTACAGGCCTCCGCTTTTTGAAGCGGTTTTCATGCTGTATGTCTTGCCGCCGACCTTGACGGTCACTTTTGAACCTGCCGGCGCTGTGCACGACAGCGTAATTTTCTCGCCGGGCTGCCTGTATTCCTGCGATTGTGGGAATACTGACGACGCCGTTATTCCAGCCGTGCTCATTTTACTGGCGGCGCCGGTGCCGGACGATTTGTAAATAACGCGTGTTACATATGAGCCGTCCTGAGAAAACGTGAAAACGTTGCTGCCGCTCTTCAGATCGACGAGTATTCCGAAATAACCCATTAGGGAGCGGCTTGTAACGGGCTTCCCGTTCAGATACAGGGTTTTCCCCGGATCGGACGTGCCGTTCAGATAATAGCGGCTGTAGCTTGTCGTAGTATTGCCAGAAGGTATCGACACCGTTACCGGCGTGCTTGAGACGCGACCGTCAAGACGGTCGTAAACAGCTTTGATCGTGGCTGACAACGCTGGCGAATCGTCGAGTGCCGAATAATTATAAAAAAGGCTGCCCTTGACTTCCGGATACGTGCTGTTCAGCAGCAATTGCTTTTCTATCTCTGAAACGCCGTACCAGGAACTTGACTGGCTTGCGTTATTTGCCCGGTATGCAGCCTGCCCGATATACAGGTCTACGGCAGTCCCGCTCACCACGTTCTTCCACCAGGTCAGCAGCTTGCTGTAATCCGCAACGGAATACCCTATATTCCAATAGAGCTGGGGAGCTATATAATCGATGATGCCGCTTTTGACCCAGGAGCGGGTGTCGGCGTAATGGTCATAGTTGGATTCCGCTCCGTTGGTATCGCTTCCGAGAGCGTTGGACTTCCTGTTGGCCCAGATGCCGAAAGGGCTTATGCCGAACCGGACGTCTCTGCCGGCAGCCTTGATACCTTGCGCGACTTCAGTCACAAGTGCGGTGATGTTCGCCCTGCGCCAGTCGCCGACTGAAACGTAACCCTGCCCGTATTTTTTATAGGTTGCAGAGTCCTCAAAATCCCTGCCCGGATAAAAATAATCGTCAAAATGGATGCCATCGATATCATAACGGTTTACAAGTTCAAGGACGCCATTGATTATGAGCTGACGTA
>JAEYOM010000045.1 GCA_023411715.1 Bacillota bacterium
ATCTGCGCGGGCGATTCCTCGGGGTAGGGCATCATATTAGGCATCTTCTGCGGCGGTGAAACATTCGGCATCATCTGTGAGGGCGATTCGTTTGGCATCATCTGCGCCGGTGATACATTAGGCATCATCTGTGAGGGCGATACGTTTGGCATCATCTGTGCCGGTGATACGTTTGGCATTGTCTGCGCGGGCGATACGTTTGGCATTGTTTGTACCGGAGATACGTTTGGTTTGGTTTGTATCGGAGATACGTTTGGCATTGCCTGTACCGGAGATACGTTTGGTTTGGCTTGTATCGGAGATACGTTTGGCATTGTCTGTACCGGGGATACGTTTGGCTTGGTTTGTATCGGCGATACATTCGGCATTGTTTGTACCGGGGATACGTTTGGTTTGGCTTGTATCGGCGATACATTCGGCATTGTCTGTATCGGAGATACATTCGGCATTGTCTGTGCCGGCGACATATTGGGAACAACTTTGGCCGGCGATACTCCCGGATTTGCCTGCATCTGCGGCATAGCGCCCACCTGCGGCATTGTTCCCGTCGGTTCGTTATGCATAATATCTTTCATTTTGATTTCCTCTTTCATATAATGATTCCTCCGGATCTGGTGCACTTCAGTACCATTATATGAACAGCCCGATATCTGTGTGAAAGAAATGTTACATAACAATAATGTACAGATTGATTCCTAATTTATGGAGGATATGACGAATGCCTTCTGATCGGCAGAATAGTCAAACCTTACGTAGGCGCTGTTTTCTCCCTCAACAAAACGTGATACGGACATGTCCGCTCCTTCTGCAAGCTTGACACTCAATTTGACGTCAAGATAAAGGTCCCCCACTCCGGAGCCCCTGATCGGATCTGCCTTTATATCAATTATCTCGACCCTGCGAATGGTTTTTTTCATATCCCCGGAGTAGGTTTTAAGATCCACGGTCCTGTCCTTCAAAGGCACTCCCGCGTATTCAACGGCATAAGCTTCCTCGTAATTTTCCTGGTTTATCGCATTGACCCATTTCGTCAACGGCTCTGTCAAAACCTTGAGATCGACGATCTGTTTCAGATTGTTTATGAATTTAATCCTCTCATCGAGCGCAGCCGCTTTATTGTCCCTGTCCGACGTAAGGCTGGAAATATCCTGCGCGAGCTGCTTACTATCCTTATCGAGCTGATCTATACGGTCATTAAGCTTGTTGTTCTCTTCCACGAGGTTCTCGATCTCACGTTTCTGAGAGTTTATCGTAGCATTATAGCCCGCATTCGCGTTTTCGAGATTCTTCAGCTCCGTTACCTTGCTCTCCCTGTCCCACAGCAAATAATTGAACGCAAGGAACAGAGCAGTCAATAGCACAAAGACCATCACAAGAATAAACTTTTTCATAATGCACCACCGGTTAATTCAAATTATCGGATACCAAAAAGCCTTTTTGCGTTGGAGGTTGTTATATCGGCAATATCGTCCAGTGATTTGCCTTTTATTCTAGCTATTTTCTCAGCGATAAACCTGACATTGGCAGATTCGTTTCTTTTACCCCTGTGCGGTTCCGGAGCAAGGTATGGACTGTCTGTTTCTATGAGCAGCATATCTTCCGGGACAAACTTTACGACGTCCAGCAGCCTGTTTGCATTCTTGAAAGTAACGGGACCTGCTATTGAAATCATAAAACCGAGCCCCATAACCTCTCTTGCCATCTCGATGCTGCCTGTGAAGCAGTGCAGAACGCCGCCGACTTCTTTCGCATTCTCGCTTTTCAGAATATTCAGCGTATCTTCATGAGCATCCCTGTCATGGACTATGATCGGCTTTTTGACGTTCCTGGCCAGTGAGATCTGTTTGGCGAACCATATCTTTTGCGCTTCCCGTGGAGAATTGTCATAAAAATAATCAAGCCCGATCTCACCTATGGCAACCACCTTGGGATATGAGGCAAAATCGGTAAGCGCCGAAATAACATTGTTGTTAAGATCGATAACGTTATGTGGATGCACGCCTACGGCCGCATAAAATATATCATAATTCTGGGATAAGGTCACGTTTTCTATTGATGAAGCGACATCCGAAGACGCCGTCAGTATAAGCCCGACTCCGCTTTTTTTGGCTCTTTCGATCGTTTCGCCGAGATCTTCGTTATACTGCGGATCACAATAATGAGCGTGCGTGTCAAAAAGCATATACCACCTCATATAATTACGGTAAATTATGCTAATAATGATTACCGATTATAATTATATATTATTATTGTCCTAACTGCAATAAACCGGCCTTTTAACAGACCGGTCATGTAAATTCGGATCATCCCGGGTATTTATCTGACTTTGGCGCCGGTTCCGATCAAGCCGTCCAGCGTCGCAACAACAAGCGTTTCATCATTGGAAGCCGCCAGTATCATGCCTTGCGACTCTATTCCTTTAAGCTTCACGGGCTTCAAATTTGCAACGAGGATTACAGACTTTCCTATAAGGCTGTCGGGAGTATAATATTTTGCTATGCCCGATACGACCTGCCTGATCCCGCCGCCCATCTCAACCTTGAGCTTTATCAGTTTATCCGAGCCTTCTACTTTTTCTGCTTCCAACACCTTTGCAACACGAAGGTCAAGCTTTGCGAAATCATCTATTGTGATCAGTTCAGCTTTCCCGGCGGCATCATCTGAAACGGGCTTGCTATCATGGGAAGCCTTGCTGTCAGACCCGGAAGCAGCCTTATTCTCCGTGGCTGCCTTACTCCCGGAATCTGCAGCCTTGCTATCCCGTGCCTGTGCGGCCTGGGAGGCAGGATTCAATTTCTCGAGCTCTTCCATTTCCTTTTTTATATCAATCCTCGGGAAAATGACCTCCCCCTTGTTGACAGAAACACCCTCGGGGTATATTCCCCATTGTTTCGCGCTTTCCCAATCCAGCGCCCCGCTTCCCGAAATGCCAAGCTGATGCCATATTTTTTCGGGCGTCTCCGTCATGAATGGCTGGATAAGTATCGACACTATTCGAAGGCTCTCCGCCAGATTGTAAATGACTGCCGCAAGCCGTGACCTGTTCTCTTCCGATTTAGCCAACGCCCAGGGCATTGTCTCGTCGATATACTTGTTTGTTCTCGATACGGCCTTCCATATTTCCGCCAGCGCCGCGCTGAACTGATACCTGTCCATCAGCTCTTCGACCTTCTGCGGCAATTCTTTGTACATAGCTTTGAGCTCGCTGTCAAACTCGCCTTCCGTTCGCTGTTCCGGCAGCACGCCTCCGAAATATTTATCGATCATGGCAACTGTTCTGCTTACCAGGTTTCCAAGGTCGTTTGCCAGATCCGAATTTATCCTCTGTATCAGTGCTTCATTCGAAAATACGCCGTCGGAACCGAAAGGCACCTCACGCAGCAGGAAATAGCGCACAGCATCTACTCCATACTTGTTTATAAGAACTACAGGGTCTACCACATTGCCCTTGGATTTGGACATTTTACCGCCCTCGAGCAACAGCCAGCCATGACCGAAAACCTGCTTCGGCAGAGGCTCCCCGAGCGCCATCAGCATTGCGGGCCAGATTATCGTATGGAAGCGTACTATCTCCTTTCCGACGAGGTGGACGTCCGCAGGCCAATATTTACTGTAGTCCGAATCGTTATCTGACATGAAGCCGAGTGCGGTTATGTAGTTGGACAATGCGTCTATCCAAACATAAACGACATGCTTTTCATCAAAGGTGACCGGCACGCCCCAGTTGAAGGTAGTCCTTGAAACGCAGAGGTCCTCAAGGCCGGGCCTGAGGAAATTATTCAGCATTTCGTTGCGCCTTGATACCGGTTGAATAAAATCGGGGTTTTCTTCTATATGTTTAATGAGCCTGTCCTGATATTTCGATAACCTGAAAAAGTAGCTTTCTTCCTTGGTGAGTTCTACTTCCCTGCCGCAGTCCGGACATTTGCCGTCAACCAGCTGGGTCTTGGTCCAGAAGGACTCGCAGGGGGTGCAGTACCAGCCTTCATATTCGCTCTTGTAGATATCGCCGTTATCATAAAGCTTCCTGAATATCTTCTGTACCGCTGCCTCGTGATAGCTGTCGGTCGTTCTGATAAACCTGTCGTTGGAGATCTTCATGAGCTTCCAGAGCTCTTTTATTCCGGAAACGATCTCATCAACATATTGCTTGGGGGTGATCCCCCTTGCCTCCGCTTTCCTCTGTATCTTCTGGCCATGTTCGTCCGTACCCGTAAGGAACATGACGTCATACCCTTTAAGCCTCTTATATCTGGAAATGGCGTCCGCAGCTACTGTTGTATACGAATGCCCGATGTGCAGCTTGTCACTGGGGTAATATATAGGTGTTGTGATATAAAAAGTTTTCTTTTCCATTTCCAACCTCCGTCGATCATCTTTAGGAATCGTTAAATTATAACTTCCGATAATCTTTTACAGGGAACTACGCTAACCAGGCTGCATGGGCGAGCAGCAAGCAAAGCTTGCGACCAGCCCGCTACATTCCCTGTAAAAGAATCGGAACTAATATTTTAGCCGATCTTTAGCTTACCTATTAATATACATTTTAGACATGGTTTTTTCAAGTTATATTTGGAGCGGGGCCGCTGGCTGCAAGAGCAAACCCTGCCGCACTTTTCATAATTTAAGGGTATGAGGAATAAACATTATCTAAAGGAGAATTTGTCCATGATGCTGTATGGAGATATTGTACCTGTATTTATTCGTTACGGCATTAAAATACTGCCGGAGGTACGGGAACAGCAGGCTTTAACCAAGAGAATGCAGGAGCTGTGCTTCCTGGGCGAAAAAAAAAGCTTGGCCGCTGCAATATCCCCCGAAGATGCTCCCGAACCGGGAATACTGCCCTGGATCCTGCCGGTACTGCTTCATGGGACAGATATGGAAGGGTTTATAGCTTTCGCTCTCCCGGTATTATCAATATGTGGATTGATCGAAAATTACAGGCATAACAAGGACATCTCGCAGGAGATAGAGATCAGAAGGCTGTACAGCTGCCTGTCCTGTGCAGTCGATCCGACGAGAAACGGCAGCTGTCCCATGCTCCATTCAATAAAAAACGAGCCTCATCGTTATACCTCCAACGGAAGTGAGCCTTCGGCCCAGACCTGCCTTTCGGACCGGTGTCGACTGCAGTTGGCTGTCCTGCCTTCCTACAAGCTCGTTGCGCCTAAGATGAAAAAGTACATACAATTTTTTATAGATCTGCAATCATATCGCTATTACCCTCCGCAGGCAAGCGTCGAAATGCTGAAGGTCTGGAGCAGCGGATATCTGCAGCGGTATCGAGATATCAACTGGTGGGAATTCTGCGCGGCGTCCGATTCATTATTCGGGATCTTTACAATGTACACGGCTGCCGCCGGACCGGAGCTTTCGAACGAGGAGGTCGCCCTGCTCGACGAAGCCTGTTTTCCCTGGCTTTGCGGCTTGGATTCACTTCTCCGATCGTTTCTGCGTTTGAGGGTCCAGGAGGTCGAAGGCCTCAATTTTGCATCATTTTACAGCAATCTTAAGGAGTGTGAGGAAAGGATAACATTTTTTGCGGAAAAGGCAGCGGCATCGTTTATGAAGCTCAGAAACGGAGAAATATACCGCAGTATTTTAAAAGCCTCAATCAGCTTGTATCTTACTGAGCCCGAGGCGGAATTCGGCATGCTGAAGCTTGCAAGCTCTTCTATATTGAAGAAATGTGCCGCCGTCAAATATGCAAACGCATGGCGTCTGCTGCGCATTTCAGGGATCATGGGGAAGGCTGCCCGGCAAGGATAAGCCGGGTGCGGATTGCTGGCTGGTCACCACATTCCAAGCTTCCGGCAGGCCACTTCCTATCTTCCGAAGACAAACGCGCATATCCAGGCAGAAGCAATCACGCTTGCACCATCCGCAAACAATGCCGCGGCAAGCGTATACCTGATGTTTTTTATACCTACCGCACCATAATATACTGCAAGCGTATAAAAGATAGTTTCGGTGGATCCCATCATGGTTGAAACGACCCTTCCGATATATGAATCCGGCCCGTACAGGTTAACAATGTCTGACACCAGCGCCAGTGAAGCGCTCCCCGATACGGGGCGCAAAAGAGCAAGCGGCATGGCCTCCGCAGGAATTCCCAATAATGATGCAAGGGGCGTCAGCAGGTATATTATAAAGTCCAGAGCTCCAGAAGCCCTGAATACACCGACCGCCGTAAGAAGACCCACCAGGGACGGCAATATCCTGACCGTTGCCTTCAAGCCCTCCGCCGCACCTTCAACAAACGCATCATATACCTTTACCTTCCTTGACAGCCCGACCCCCAGTACAAGCAGGAATAATACCGGCAGCGCATATAGTGATATACGTGCAAATATAGAGAAATTCATAGTTAAGACCCGCCCCGCAGCAAATTCCGTTTCCTGCCGTATCGTGAAAGCAGCCGTACAGCTGTGATACCCGTCAGAGTGGCGCAGACCGATGCAAACCATACGCATGCCATGATCTCGGAAGGGGCCGCAGAGCCTGCATCCATCCTGATCGCTATCACCGTCGCCGGTATAAGCTGTATCGCGGATGTATTCAGTACAAGAAACATACACATCGAATCGGAGGCGGTATCACTACCCGCGTTGGCCTTCTGGAGTTCCTCCATCGCCCTTATGCCAAGCGGTGTCGCAGCGTTTCCAAGTCCCATGAAATTTGCGGCAAGGTTCATAACGATAGCACCCTGCGCTTTTTTATTGCCTGTAAGCTTCGGGAACAGCATCCCCATCACAGGAGAGGCAAAGCGGGCGATCAACCTGATCAGTCCGCTTTTCTCCATGACCTTCATAAGGCCGGACCAAAGGCACATAATCCCCAGCAGCCCTATGCAAAGCTCGACAGCCTTTCCCGCTGAGGTAAAGGCGGCCTGTGTCACTTCTTCCAGCCTGCCGTTAACGATACCGACAGCGAATCCCACGAGCAGCATACCTGCCCAGATGTAGTTGAGCATACGATCACCCCCAGAAAATACAGCATCACTTACGTAATTTATATGAGGCTGGTATGTTATCAATTCTATAATAATTGGACGGCAATAAGTTTTTCAGTATGAATAACGCTGCGTGGATTTCCAATTTGGTTAACGATAAACTTGTCGATTTTTGTCGAATTTTTATAGTGCATTTTCCAGCCAATTTATAGTTGACACTTTTGAAAAAAATGATTAACATAATATTGACAATATGTATATACATGTACATCTATTGCTCATGATACTAGATTTTATGCGGGCTTTAGAATCATACTCAGAATGCTATGTATTTTCCATTTTTAATTTCAAATACAAAATTTTGAATTTTTTAAAATTAATTGTTGACGATTACTGGAATTTATGCTAACATTAAATCATAAAAGATTGTCGAATAATGTTATTAAAGGAGGAAAGAACATGAAATCTACTGGAATTGTAAGAAAAGTTGATGAACTCGGAAGAGTCGTCCTTCCTATAGAATTGAGGAGGACACTCGATATTGCGGAAAAGGATGCACTTGAAATCTACGTCGATGGCGCCACCATCATATTGAAAAAGTACGAACCCGCTTGTATTTTCTGCGGAGATGCAAAGGATGTTATCGTATATAAGGGCAAAAATATCTGCCCGAACTGCATGAAGGAGCTCAAGAAATAACAGTTGCGAAAACAACGCCCGGCTGTACTTTGTACTGCCGGGCTTTTCGTTAAATAAAACTATTTCTCCAAAAGGCTGTTATACACGTCTCTTTTGCTCAGGCCACGATCGTCTGCTACCTTTTTAAGCGCTTCCTTCCTTGTCAGTCCGCTGTCAAGGTACTTCTGCAAATGTTCCCCGAGGCTTACAGAATTCCAGCTATCTGCGCGTGTTTCCTCGAGGAGCTTCTCATCCGCACCTTCAAGTATAAGGACAAATTCTCCCTTTGGCGGTTCCGCATCATATTTCGCAACGGCTTCGTCGAGCGTGCACCTTACGACCTGCTCAAACTTCTTTGTAAGCTCTCTCGCAAGTACTATCCTTCTGTTCCCGAAAGCTTCCCTGAGATCCTTCAACGTATGTATGAGTTTATGGGGAGCTTCATAAAAAACAAGGGTCCTTGTGTCTTCTCTAACGGATTTCAGTCTTTCAGCCCTTACCCTTTTATTCATCGGCAGGAAGCCCTCGAATGCAAATCTCCCGGAAGGAAGTCCAGAGACTACAAGTCCGGTGATCACCGCTGCAGGCCCCGGTATCATCGTAACAGTTATACCCTGCTCTACTGCGAGCCTTACAAGGTCCTCGCCGGGGTCTGAAATACCCGGTGAACCCGCGTCGGAAACTATTGCGATGTTTCTCCCTTCCATAAGCTTCTGTATCAGGTAATTGCCTTTTCCTATCTTGTTATGCTCGTAATAACTGACGAGTGTATTCTTTATCTCGAAATGATTCAGGAGCTTCAGCGTCTGTCTCGTGTCCTCCGCCGCGATCAAATCGACCTCCCTGAGGATCCTCAAGGCCCGTAGTGTAATATCCTCCAGATTCCCAATCGGAGTAGCCACCAGATAAAGTATTCCTGTATCGCTCACGTTACTTCGCCTTTCATTGATATATATTTTAAATTTATAGAACCCGTTCTGTAGGTTGGTTTTAGTTTAAGAATAGCTCAAGCCAAACTGGTTCAACAGATTAGCTCATTGCGCCGGTCGGTTTAAGAAGAACATGCTCCAAGCCAAAGAGCCTATAAATCAAGCCCTATCTGCAAAATCAAACGTGTCTCGCCCCTGGACCCCGGCCACTCGAACAGGACGTGATTTTGCCCTGCACTTGCTTGATTAATACGCTCTATTGGCTCTACGCATACGTTCTTCAAAAACCGACTGGCACAATGGGACTTTATATATTCTCACCATTTGTTATAGTTGCTTTCTTTTCTCTATTATAGATTTCATCAATCTCACTGGTGTAATTACCGTTCTCATCATATATGTACAAGGGTTCGAGCACCCTGAGTTCCGGATTGCCGTCTCGTGTCCCGCTGACGAGAAGCAGGTTCGGCTTCTTTCCAGGCGAGGGATGGACCATCCTGAGCAGCTTGGGCTCTATTCCGTTAGTACGCATGCTGAATATTATATCCGCAAGCCTTTGAGGTCTGTGTACCATCGAGAACTTGCCGCCGGGCCTGAGCAGCTTCGCCGCGGTTGAAACTACATCCTCTAACGTACATAACAGTTCATGCCTTGAAATGGCCTTCATATCGGCGGGGTTCAGCAAGCCTCCCCCTTTACCCATGTAGGGCGGGTTCGATACTACCGCGTCGAAGCTCGAAGCCCCGAAAAGCTTCACCGCCTCCCTGATATCTCCGCTGATTATATTGATCCTGCCGCCGAGATCGTTCATTTTTATGCTCCGCTTTGCCATTTCAGCCATATCGGCCTGTATTTCGAGCCCGGTCACTTCACGCGGCTTCTTCTTAGCGGCCAACAGCACTGCAATAATACCCGTGCCCGTACCCAGGTCGATGACCCTGCTGCCCGCAGTTACCTGTGCAAAATGCGAAAGCAGCACTGCATCCACGCCGAAGCAAAACCCATCCTTCTTCTGTATGAGCTTCAGCCCTTTATATTGCAGATCATCCAGCCTTTCATCTTCACGGATCTCAATGTCCAAACAAAAGCCCCTTTCACATTAATGAAAATCACCGGCGATAGGGCATCGTTAAAATATAACTCCCGCTAATCTTTTCCGTGGAACTGCACTAACCGGGCTGCATGGGCGAGCAGCATACGCAGTATGCGACCAGCCCGTCCCATTCCCCGTAAAAGAAGCGCAAGTAATATTTTAGCCGAGCCTAAACTAAATAAGGAGCCACGCTTCAGCTAAATGCCGATGCCTGACCCCTTAATTGCAGCCTGAATATTTACTCCGGTTTCGGAGCATCAACGGGACATACGTTTGCGCACGAGCCACATTCAATACATGCGTCAGCATCAATAACATATTTGCCGTCACCTGCCGAAATGCATGATACCGGGCACTCGGATTCACATGAGCCACAGCTGATACATTCATCACTAATGATATATGCCATCAGGAACACCTCCTCAGCCTTTTTGTCTACTTAATGTATAAGTAAGCCTTTATTATTTTACCACCAAAGTGTTACTATGAAAATACTTTTTCGTAAAAACCAAAAAACTATTACCTTTGCCGTCCATTAATCTTCGAGGGCTTTCAATGCCTCTATATCCGCATCGCTCTCCTCTCGGACGGTCACATCCTTGATGAGCTTGACTTCGCTAAACTTGTAGGATTTCAGATCTGTCTCATTGCCCTTGTCGAGCCTGACCTTGACGATCTCCCTGATCAGATAAGTCTCAACGACCACACCCTGGCCTTCAGGAGTCTCAACGATCGCCCCGGTCTTCGGAGCTCTCTTTATTATCGACTCATAGGCGTCCTGCTCGTATTTAAGGCAGCACATCAGCCTGCCGCATGTTCCGGATATCTTGGTAGGATTAAGGGACAACCCTTGTTCCTTTGCCATTTTTATCGATACCGGCTGGAATTCACCGAGATACGAGCTGCAACAGAGCACTCTTCCGCATACCCCGATGCCGCCCATCATCTTCGATTCGTCCCTGACGCCAATCTGGCGCAGTTCTATACGTGTCTTGAACACCGCCGCAAGGTCCTTGACCAGTTCCCTAAAATCGACTCTTCCATCGGCTGTGAAGTAAAACAATATTTTATTGTTATCGAATGTATATTCTACATCGATTAATTTCATCTCGAGGTTGTGATCCCTGATCTTCTGGAGACAGGTGGCAAAAGCTTCCTTCTCCTTCCGGCTGTTGTCGGATGCATGCTTTATATCATCTTCCGCCGCGACACGCATGACTTTTTTCAGCGGAGCGACCACCTCATCGTCGGGAATCTCACGGGTGGGTATGACAGCTTCTCCGAATTCGATTCCCCTTGCTGTTTCGACTATCACATTGGTGCCGGCATCTATTTCAAACTGATCAGGGTCGAAGTAATATACCTTCCCGGCTTTCTTGAATCTGACTCCAACCACCTTTACCATTAAAAATCCTCCCGAAGACTAATCAACAAATTATCTACGACCAACTGCATGTTGGCATTCTGTTTCAATGCCCTGCGGGCAGCCTCCAAAGCTTCAATTTTGCCTGCGATCCCGCGGCTTGTGCGCACTTTGGCATTATTTAATATCATATCCTTTTTATCTGAATTAATCAACATATTTTCATTTCCAGTCTCACACATTATCAGTAAATCCCTGTAATAAAGCAGCATTATGTCCAGCAGCAAACCCACGCTATCCCTGTTCTCCTCGATGAATGCCGTAAATTCCAGTATACTGCCGGTTATTCCCTTCTCAACGCCGGGCAGCAGAGAGAGTGTCTGGTCGCGAAGCCTGGAAAAATCTCCCGAGTCCGCAAGTTCCAGAGCCAGGCCTATATTTCCATCGGCATAATCGATAGCCAGTCCGGCCGCCTCATGATCCCTTCCGACTATTGATGTCAAAGCCTGACGTACCTGATCGTGCGTATACTTTCTGAAATGCAGGTGCTGCGCCCTTGATCGTACGGTTTCAAGAAGCGCCTCATAATTTGCGGTGAGGAGTATTATCACTACATATTCCGGCGGTTCCTCAAAAGTCTTCAGAAGGCAGTTCTGCGCCTGTTCCGTCATTTTGGCTGCATCCTCCACGATATATACCTTTCGTTTCGAATACATCGGTTTTATTGCGACATCTCCCTGGACGTCCCTGATCATATCAACGCCTATACTGTTCTCGTCGGTATTTATCCTGTGAAAGTCCGGATTCGATCCGTTAGCAAAGAGCCGGCACGGTATGCATTTTCCGCACGTCTTTCCGTCCTTGGGATCGTCGCACAGCAAAAGACCGGCAAACAGGTGGGCTATCGTTTTCTTTCCCATGCCGTCCGGTCCCGTGAAAATATATGCGTGTCCGACTCTGTTTTCCGACAATGCTCTTTCGAGGCTGCCCACAACCTCTTTTTGTCCTATGATCCCGCTGAAATCCATTTATTGCCCCTCGAATGTTTCAAAAGAAATCCGCGCCTTAATGGCGCCAAACATCCTACCTACCAGTACAGATCGAGTATCAGTCCCCTGATGTCTTCCAAACGCCGGAGAAGGTTTATGTTGTCCTTTTCCCCGTTCAAGACTTCCTGTGTGAGTTTATCCAGTTCATCATTGATGTTCTGTACTATGGCATAGACCTTATGCCTGCCTCTTCTGTCAAGCAGGCTTTTCTTTGAGAATTTTCTTGAGTTTCCCAGGGCCGTACCAAGAAATTCGGCGATAAGCTTCCTGTATATCTTGAGCTCTCTGACGTCCACCCGCCTGGAGAGGGTCTCACCCTGTTTCACTATATCCTGTACCAGCTTTTCCAGCCGCTGCTCATAACCAAGGTCCTCCGCTTTTGCCAGCTGACCCCGGAAATCGGCATTTCTGCCCGCCTTTATCTTTACATCTTCTTTAACCGGCATGTCGGGAAATCCCGTGGGATTACCCAGAGAATCTACAATCTTCAAACGTATACCTCCAAGCGCACAGCGTTACTGTAGGACTAAGCCTTCTCGAAACGCTCGACATCCAGAACGAAAATCGTAGCGCCGCCGACAACGACTTCAACAGGATATGGTATGAACATCCCGCCCATTCCGTTCGGAGTCATGCTGGAATTTATTACCTGTTTTCTGCTCTTTGATTTTCTCTTTATTACGTCGATAACCGCGTCCAGGCTGGCTTCTTCGACACCCACAAGCAAAGTTGTATTGCCGGCCTTCAGGAAACCGCCCGACGAACAGAGTTTGGTAACGCTGAATCCGTTTTTGTTAAGTTCCTCCATGACCTTTGGGCCATCTTCATCATGAACGATCGCAAATACAAGTTTCATACGCTTAACCTCCCCTTGAAAGTATGGTACATCTATACAAGCTTTATAAAACCGAGAGTCATTTCCAGCTGTCTTCGTATATCCCGCCAGACTTCCGCTTCTGACCTCGAAGCGTCAATAGTCTTTATTCTTTCGGGAAATCTTTTTGCTAATTCCCTATACCCGCCATAAACCTTCCTGTGGAAATCCATCAGCTCATTTTCTATCCTGTCGCTTCCCGTCGACTCCATTCTCCTTTTCAGGCCTATCTCGGGATCCAGATCTAGAAAGAAGGTTATATCTGGCATCAAGCCACTTATCGCAATATTTGTTACATTCTCGAGTCTGTCCAGCGCAATGCCCCTTCCAAAACCCTGATAGGCGTAAAAGGAATCCACATACCTGTCGCAGATGACTGTTACGTTTTTTTCGATTGCCGGTCGTATAACCTGCTCCACCAATTGCGCCCGAGCTGCCGAATACAATAGTAATTCCGCAGTATCCGACATTTCAGTATATTCCGGGTCGAGGATTATTGAACGTATATTTTCACTGATCCGTGTCCCGCCCGGCTCCCTGGTAAGAAGCACTTCACAGCCCATCGAGGTAAGGTGCTCCCGCATTTTTGTTATCTGCGTTGTCTTTCCGCTTCCGTCCGTGCCTTCTACTGTAACAAACAATCCCCGATTCATATTTACCCACCTGTATGCTGCTTCTACCTGCTATTTTTATTGTTTAGGCGCCTCATATTGCTTTAGCGTCGAAAAGGGACATTAATTGTAACGATATTCATGAGGGGATATTCCTTGCAACGGTATCCGTTGGGGACATTCCTTGCAACGGTAACTGAAGGTGTGTCCCCTGACCTTATATGGTGTGTCCCTTTACATTATACCCTATCGGCGATGTACTTGCCACACATGATTTATTTCCTGTGCAGAACCGCGACTGTGCCGTCCTCTCCGATCCCATGAACGGAACCGCCGGAACGGACAAGTGTCGCTATATAATCAACTATATCCCGGTTTATAATCTCTCCAGGACATACCAGCGCCAAACCGGGCGGGTACGGCGTGATCATGCCCCTGCTCGTTCTGCCGGCAGCATCTTCAAGCGGTATACGGTCGATCCCGGCCTCAAGTATCGTTGAAGGGCTCACTGACTGCACGGGCTTTTTCAGTCCACGGTATTCTGCAACCGTGGACGTCATCGCACTAAACTCCGCCATTTTACCGGACATTTGAAGTCTTTCCAGACTGGAAAGCGCTGAGAAAAGTCTTCCGATACTTTCAGGATCGTCGGCGACCGTTGCTATGCAAACGATATTGAAGAGATCGGACATCTCCGCCTGTATGTTATGACTTTCCCGAAGCAATTTTTCCGCGGAATAGCCTGTTATACCGATACTTGCTGTATTCGCGGTTATCCTGGTCGCGTCGAGTTCAAAACCCGGCACATCGTTACAGCCCAGCAGCCTGATACCGCTATCGCTAATTCCGCCAAGCGAAGTCCTGACCGAAGACAGCAGCCCATTCAGAAGGTATCTGCCGTTTTTACGCATAAGCTCTCTTGCGATATCCAGATATGCCATAATAACATATGACGGGCTGGTCGTCTGGTACATATCCAGAAAATATTCCAGCCTCTCCTGGTCAATACGGTCAGAACCAATATGAAGATAGGCGCCTTGAGTAAATGCCGGAAGCGTTTTATGCGCGCTCTGTACGACCAGGTCCGCACCGGCTTCGAGCGCGCCCGCGGGTAGCTCCGGATGGAATGAAAGATGCGCCCCGTGAGCTTCGTCGACGATAAGTATTTTATTATGCTTATGAACTATTTCAGATATTTTTTTAATATCGCTGCAGACGCCATAATAATTGGGCCGTGTGATAAGAACACCCGCGGCGTCAGGCATTTCAAACAGCGCACTTTCGACAGTCTGCGGCGCAATGCCCGTATTTATTCCGAATCCCAACGAATACTCCGGGAGAATATATGCCGGATAGACGCCCCTCAGCAGCATGCCGTTTATCACGGCGCTATGTGAATCGCGCCCGGCAATAAGGTGATCACCGGGTCTGCATACGGTTGATATCGCGGCATGCAGGCCAACCGTACTTCCGTTGACAAGAAAGTAGCTCTTATTTGCGCCGAATGCTTCGGCAGCCAGCTCCTGCGCCTCTTTCAAGACGCCTGCCGGAGCGTGGAGGTTATCCAGACCCGGTATTTCAGTCAGATCCAGTTTCTCAATCTCTGACAGAAACATATCCGGGATACCCTTTCCCAGTTTGTGTCCCGGCATATGGAAAGGGATCGGTAATTTCTCAGTATAGGATTTTAAAGCACTGTAGACAGGTGTATTCCAACTTTCTATAGCTGCTCTCCTCTTATCTCATTCCTATTTTTTTCATATATAATACGAAGTCCTTCAAGCGTAAGGCGGCCATTTACCTCATCTATGGTTTCCGCTTCGGATGCGATGAATTTTGCAAGCCCGCCCGTTGCAATGACTCTAATGCTTTCTTCCTTCATTTCCTGTTTGATCTTATTCACAAGATAATTCACCTGGCCGACATATCCGTGAAATACGCCTGACTGCATACCAACCGAAGTATTGCGCCCGATGACTGCCCCATGCTTTGCAAGATCTATCCTTGGCAGCTTCGCGGTCCTCTGGTATAAAGCTTCCGCAGCGATTTTGATGCCGGGGCATATCACTCCGCCAAGAAACTCTCCCTTGGAGGAAATAGCGTTGAAGGTGGTGGCTGTCCCAAAATCCACTACGATAATAGGCCCGCCGTATATCTCATAGGCTGCGACAGCGTTTACGATCCTGTCTGCGCCCAGTTCACGCGGGTTTTCATATTTTATGTTTATGCCGGTCTTGATTCCCGGCCCTATAAGTATGGGAGTCTTCTTCAGGTACCTCTCTATGGCATGTTCCAGAGAGAACATGACCGGCGGCACGACTGAAGCGATTATGACCGCCTCTATATCTTCTATTGCAAGCTTTTCATAATTGAAAAAGTTGATAAAATACATGCCGAACTCGTCGGCTGTCCATTCCCTGTTAGTCCCGACCTTCCAATGGCCTATGAGTTTACTGTCGTCATAAACGCCAAACCTGATATTGGTATTGCCTACGTTCACTGCCAAAAGCACCGTAAAACCCTCCGTATCAGTACAGCGGAAGCTTGCTGTCTAAAGCTTCATGCTCCTGATTTCCTTTATCTCAAGATCTATTTCCTTTTCCAGCCTTATGATATCCTGTTTGATATCCTCTATCGTCTCTTCCGCCCTGCTTCTCTGGTTGTTACCGTATCTGCCCTGCTGGGCGCCGGAATGCTGTCTTGGCTGGACGTCTCTTTCAGCATCTCTCGGCTTTTCACGGTCACGATAATAACCCCTCTGCTGCCCGCTTTCTTTGCCATGCTGTTCATGCTGCTTTACCTGGTGCATATTGTTTCTTTGCTGAAAATGAACCTGGTTTGCATTCTGAGACTGGTTCTGACCCTGTGCTTCCTTATTGGCCGAAACCTGCGCATCGGAATTTTGCTGATTCTGCTGGCGAGGTTGATTATGCTGTCTCTGGCCCTGATTGTAGCCCTGATAATTTCTGCTGCGGTTCTGCTCGTTTCTGGGCTGATCATTTTTCGACTGCTCGTTTCTGGGCTGATCATTTTTCGGCTGTTCGCTTCTGGGCTGGTCATTCCTCGGCTGCTCGCTTCTGGGCTGATCATTCCTCGGCTGTTCATTTTTGGGCTGCCCAGCTGCAGCTTTTTCCGTGTTCTGGGCGTTTACGGCCTGATTATTATCGACCATTGATTATTCCTCCAGTCAATTCGCTTAACTTATTTTATTTTAAATGAGTCAACAAGTCAACCCCAGCAACTTTGCGGCGTTTTCACCCAGTACCGCCCTTTCGCGGCTTTCGGGCAGCATTGCGCCCCGTATTCTTTCCACTTCCTCCGTTTGGTCTTCCCAGGGCGAGTCGGTAGCAAAAAGCAGCTTATCATAGCCATGCTGCGAAGCTATCCTGTCGAACTGCTCCCTTTCCATGCTTTGCAGGCCAAAAGAAGTGTCGAAATACAGATCTTCTCCTACCAGGTATCGTTCGACCTCATCCCAGTAGGCATAGCCTCCCATATGTGCGGCAACGAACCTGGTCCCTCTGAACTCCCTCACTACTTTCCGCAAACGTTCGGGAGTGCAGTGATAAGGCGCCGGAAGGCCGATATCGAGACCTGCATGGAATATCACGATGAGGCCCAATTCAGCAGCCTTTTCATAGATGGGGTACATTTTGGGATCATCGACATAAAACTGCTGATAATCAGGATGGAATTTTACTCCTTTGAGTCCGTCAGAACGTATTCTCGCAAGTTCTGCCTTCCAGTCGCCAAAATCCGGGTGCAGCGTACCGAAAGGAATTATGTCCTCGCCCTGCACCGAAGCCGCCCATTGATTGATCTTTGTCGTCTGCTGCGGCTTCGTCGCTATACTGAGCAATACCGATTTGTCAACTCCGGCTTTCTTCATTGACGAACGTATGCCGGATACGGTTCCGTCGGACCTGGCCGGGATCCCACCTACTCTTGCCAGCGCCTCTACCGCCCTTTGCGCTAGTTCGTCCGCAAAGCAGTGGACATGAAAATCAATTATCATTACAAATTACCCCCCTACCGTTCTGCCTGTTTATACCTGTGTCCCGGTCAGCCTTAGCGTCAAAAGGGGACATACCTTTTATCGGTATACATTGGGGACATTCCTTTCAATGGTATTTGAAGGTGTGTTCCCTGACCTTGTATGGTGTGTCCCGGTCAGCCTTAGCGTCAAAAGGGGACATACCTTTTATCGGTATCTGAAGGTGTGTCCCCTCACCTTAATAGTATATCCCGCTTACGGATACCTCTCCCGAATACAGATCCCGGCGAACCCCATCATGACATTCCACTGACAGCTTTCCATCCGGAGTTATATCTAGCGCGGTCCCGGAATATTCAATGCCCTGCAATTTAAAGCTTACAGTTTTGCCCAGTGTTATCGAATATTTTCTCCATCTTTCGAGGATATCCTTCCGCCGCCCGCCCGAAATCAGCCCTATTGCCTCATCGAGTTTACATAATACGGCCCGTATGACCGATAGCTTGCTAAACTGCTTTATTTCCGCAGAATCTTTGCCTTCTGCCGACATCCGGAGTGAAACTGCCCTGTTCTTAAGCTCGCCGGGGAAGTCTTCACTGTCCTGCGAGAAATTTATGCCTATACCCAGAACAATATAATTGACTCGGTCCGCCTCGGAGCTCATTTCAAGAAGTATACCGCAGACTTTTTTACCTTCGATAACGAGGTCGTTCGGCCACTTTATCCCGGTACCGATCCCGGTCGCTTCCTTTAAAGCGTCGGCTGTTGCCGTGGCGGCAGCCAGTGTAAGTATCTGCGTTTCCGCGGGAGCCATATCCGGCCTCAGCACGGCCGAAATGTATATACCTTTGCCGGCCGGCGACTCCCAGCTCCTTCCGAGCCGCCCCTTGCCTGCAGTCTGGCGTTCGGCTATTATGGCTGTTCCTTCGACGCAGCCTTCTGCCGCAAGCCTTTTTGCCAGGTTGTTGGTGGAATCGACAATATCGCGGTATTCGACTCTGCGGCCGATAATGGCAGTTCCAAGGCTGTCTGCGATCTCGTATGAATTAAGTTTTTCAAAAGACGGCAGGAGCCTGTAGCCTTTCCTTGAGGAAGCTTCTATAAGGTAGCCCTCCTGCCTGAGTTCTTCGATATATTTCCATACGGCTGTCCTGGAAACGTCGAACAGCTTCCCAAGTTCGCCGCCGGAAACGTAGCCCGGCGCAGCCTCCTTGAGCCGCTGCAGTATGTTGTACTTCATTCGTTCCTCCCGGTTGGTTTGTCTGCTCTTTAAGGCAATACCAATTATATCGTTTGGTTTCATATGAGAGTATATGCGTAGAGCCAATAGAGCGTGTTAATTAAGCAGGTGCAGTCAAAATCACGTCCTGAGCGTCGAAGAGGGACATTCCTTGCAATGGTATTTGAAGGTGTGTCCCATTTAGCTTTAGCGTCGAAGAGGGACATTCCTTGCAATGGTATTTGAAGGTGTGTCCCTCCACCTTAATACCCGCCCATATCCGGTATTCTCAGCGTGTATGTCCTGCCACCGCCGGCATAGGTGAAAACAGCCAGCCCATTTGCACTATCCTCTATCCCTTCTGCCTTGCCGTCTTCACACAGCTTTTTAAAGAAAAAGTAAAGCAGTGTATCGTTCAGATCATCATGTTCCTCCTTCATGCCTTCCAGGAGGTTGTTGAAATATAGCTCCTGTGAATTGCTGTAAAGCACGGGGGAATTCAGTCCTTTCCCGGGCAGGCTGATCTGGTCGCCCAGGATGGTGCTTGTTATAAGACATTCCGGCAGCCTGTAACTCCCGAAGGTGTAGTTTTCGATAGGCATAATGGAACGCCTGTAAAGCTCCATGGCTTCAGGGTGCGACAAACCCGCCCTATACAGCAGTGTGTCTGCTACACGGCAGTATTTGGGCTGTACCTCCAGTTTCAAGCATTTGAAGTCGGAAGATGTGTATTTTTCATAGTCATCCCTGGGATTGAGCAATGCGGTTATACATTTTTTCATTTCGCCGTCAATCTCTACTTCACGGCTGTACCACTCGGAAAGCTTGATGCCGCATACGACTGCAGTATCTGTTTTTTCTGCGGGAAGATATAAATATACCTCGACCACACTTTCACCTCCAAGCTCGACTTAAAGAGACCGGGCTGTCCTCTGTGGAGCGGCCTGTCATCTGTTCCATCATTTCTGAAGTCTTTTGAGCATTCCCTCGATATCCTGCGCCTGGACGGGCCTGATATTCGCTGCCGTACTTCTCTGTGTCATCGTAATGGCTGCGTACCGGGATATTTCCTCACCGGTGAGCACAGGAGCCCGTCCTATGAGTTCCGTCAGAACCGCATCCAGTTCGTCCACGCTTGCAAGGCCCATCAGCGCCAAAATATCATCTGTCCGATCCTTTGCATATTCATAGTTGAACCTCAGATATTCCGCTATGAGGTAGCCGTTAGCCTTGCCGTGGGGTATACCGCTGAAATACGTGTAATTGTATCCCATACCATGTACGATAGTCGTTCCGGTATGGGCGATCACCATACCTCCGAGCATCGACGCATAAAGCAGTTCTTCACGCGTTTCAAGATTGATATTGCCGCTCCTCAGGCTTCCGAGACAGCTGCCGAACAGCCTGATGCCCTCACGCGCCAGGATATCCGTTGCCTCCGTCCTTTTTTTGCCGAGATAGCCCTCTATTGAATGCGAAAGCGCATCGACAGCCGTATTGACTGTTACCTCGAGAGGCTGACTTTCAGTATAGCGCGGGTCGAGGTAAGCGATCGCAGGGAAAGTATCAGGTGTACCGAAGCTTATCTTGGTTTGCTTATCTGTCCTTGTAAGTATCGAATAGGGAGTTACCTCACTGCCCGTCCCTGCCGTTGTCGGAATCGCTATGATGGGCAGGGGCCTATTTGCAAAATCGTTCGTAAAGAGCTGTTCAGGCTCGATATCATTCACCGCGAGCACTGCAATAGCTTTAGCCGCGTCAAGCGGCGAGCCTCCTCCGATACCGACAACAAAGCCGGCGCCATACTGTCTTGCCATGGCGCCGCCTTCCCTGACGTTGTCGAGCGTGGGATTGTTCCGTACCTTATCGTAAATCGTGTATTCGATACCTTGCAGTTCAAGAGCAGCGCATAAGTCGGCAAGCGCTCCGCTCAGTTTTGCCGAACGCCCTCCGGTGACAATGATCGCCTTCCGTCCGTATTTTGCAAACTCGCCGCCATTTTTAGATATGCAGCCTTCGCCGAAATATGCTTTCACAGGCATATGGAATTTGAATTGCATGCTTTAGTCCCTCTCCCGCGCGTATATATTACAAGCAGGACGCTCCGAAGAGCGTCCTTTTGTTTGTGTCAATCTTATTATAACACATCAGTTCAGAGAAAATTTTTCGGTTGTAGAAAATTTTTCTTGCACAGGATGCATGGGCGAGATGACATAGTCATCGACCAGCCCCGGCTGTGTTTCTACAAGGTGGAAGATATATATTCGCTGCCTCGTTATAATAATTAGAAACCGGCAGGAAAGTCTTCGAAAATGGTATTGCCTGAAATATTACTGCAAAGCCGAAGTCTGATCCACAGTTTTATACATGCTTGCGAGAGTGCCCAAAGTCTCAGCAGGCGCGGCCTCCAAAGCGTAATAGCCTTTTTTGACCATCCACTGCCAGACATCATGTGCGTGGTGTGAACTCATCATGAATGCATTTTCCAGAAATGACCTTAACTCAGGATTGCTTACTTCCATCGCATTCCACGCATATTCCCTGCCGGCCCGTTTCAAGGTCAGCATATACGCCGTAGCGATCTCGCGGTCATCGAGCGTCTGTACGTCTGTCCTTGGTGTTACGGACTTGACATTTGTAGTTGACTTCGTGTAATCATCGATGATATGCGAATATTCCGGAACAGATAGACCGGTCTTTGCTCCGCTTTCCCTGCTCAGATATTCTACTTTGGTGTTGTAATCCTTGATATGGTACGGGAAATGCTTCTGCAGCAAGGATTTCAATTCAGGATCCTTCGCCTGGTTGATGAAAAGCGCCATGTTGGTGATCGAGTTTACACAGCTTAAAGTAAGTTCATTCAAGGCATAAGCCTCATGTGATGCCAATTGCATAGTATAACCTCCTGGGTCTGTTATTTTGGTTGTGATATTGTTTAGTTTCAGCAATGGAATGATTTTTATTCGTGCGAGGGGCCCGCAGCTTTAATTGCAATCTTCTATTGAACAACACGAGTATATTAAATATAATGTTTGTATAACTATTATATTAATGGATTATATAAACAAATAAATTCTAAATTGGAGATAGTGTAAAGTAGCGTATGAAAAACGTGGCAAGACACTATTAAGACAAAAATGCACCTTGAAAAGTGAAAAACGTACCGAGTTTCCGCGCTTATTCCACGATCCTCTTGACAATAAGCCTCTTCC
>JAEYOM010000095.1 GCA_023411715.1 Bacillota bacterium
TTCGCGGCTGAGTCCGTTCCGGATGATAGTATAAGGTATCGTTGACGAAGTCTTTAGCGTACTTCTGAGAAATTTCATGGCAACTACGATAACTGACCTGCATTCCGGAAGTATGGCCAGCGGATCGCTTTTTAATCCCAGGCCTTTGAATCTCTCAACAGGTGCGATACCGCAAAGGTCGAAGCCCAATTCTGAAGCCTTTTCTTTAATAATGGCAGACGTTAGTTCCATATCAAACCTCCAAGATACGTTTATGATATTTACAAGCTACACCCAAATAGTTCGCTCAGTGCCAACTGTGCCGTAACGTCAGCGAATACAAGAATCTTATCTTCACCGTTGATTATAGTCTCGCCGCGCGGGATTATGATTTCTTCGTTTCGTAGAATTGAAATCAGTACTGCACTTTCAGGTATGTTCAATTCTTTGATTGCCTTATTTACAGCTTCCGACATACTATCTACAATTAACTCGGCAATTGAATAATTACCTCGATATAATTTCATGAGCGTAAGTATGTTTTTCATATCTATCTCTTCGACAACAAGATGTGCCATAAGATCAGCCTGATTCAGGCAAATATCCACTCCCATGCCAGGATTGAACAGCCATGCGTTTTGCGGATTATTAACGCGCGCGATTACCCGCCCCACGTCAAATTCATATTTTACAATTGTTGAAGCAACCAAATTTGTTTCATCAGCGCCGGTAACTGCGGCAACCACATCCGCCCCCGCGATGCCTGCGGATTCAAGAACGACCGGATCTGTTCCGCTGCCATAGACAATTACATCCTCCGAGAACTCTTTTTTAAGCTTCTCAACAACTTTTTCGCGATTTTCAATGATTTTCACGGTGCAATTATTGCTTAAAAGTAAGTTAGCTATGTATGCGCCAACCTTATCCCCGCCAATAATTATAACTTTCATCTGCTTTTCCCCCACTTCTGCTCGTATCCAAGCAATGATTTCAGCTTGCCTATCGAAGTCGACAAAACAGAAATATAAAGCACGTCGTCCTTTTGAAAAGCTGTTCCCAACGTAGGAATAAAAGATTTGTTATCCCGGTTTATTGCTATAACCTGTATTTCGCCTATTACTGTCAATTCATAAACAGTTCTGCCTTCAAGAAGTACCGGAATTTCAACCCTCATGATTTCAACACCGCCGATTGTCGAAATACAATCAAGCTGGTCATAGCTCAGCATTTCGATAGCCTGCTGCACGCCCCAGGTCGTAGTCGAAATTGTTTTTATTCCCAGACTCCGATATATTTCGGCCCTTCTGGGATCATACAGTCTGGAAATGACGCGGGGTACCCTGTAAACATTGCGTGAGATCCTTCCTATCAGTGCATTTGCTTCATCACTTTTGCTGCATGCTATGATTGCATCCGCTGTACGTATCTGTGCATTTTCCAGTACATCTTTATCAAAACCTATGCCCACAATAGTTTTACCTTTGAAGTCCCCGCCTAAAAGCTTTAGTGCTTCCGGATCACTGTCGATTACAGTTACTTTGTGCTCCTTCTTTACGAGGTTTAGCGCAAGACCGGAGCCCAGTTTGCCGCAGCCAACTATTATTACTTTCATACCTGTACACCTCATTTCATAGATATTTTTTTAAATCTTCTTGATATAGCTTTTCTGGCTTCTTCAATCAGCAAAATAAGTGGAGGAAGTATAATAAGAAATGCCCATTCTCTAATACCTATCGGCTGTGTTTGAAAAATCTCCTGTAAGAACGGTATATATATGATTGAATTAATTAAAAGTATCTCAATAATAATACCGATAAGCACTCTCTTATTACTTAACAATCCCGCCTTAAAAACAGATTGCGTTTCTGTACGGCAGTTTAAAACCATGCCGATTTGGCAGAACACAATAGAAGTCAGCGCCATTGTTGTAGCCTGCCTGTAGATCAGGCCTGAAGCCGCCAGCGGAACATTCGGCCAGCCGTTGAGCAGATTGACATAGAAATAGGCAAGCATTGCGGCGATGGACTCCAGCATTCCATACCAGAAGAATCCTTTAATAATGATTTTTTTATTCAATAATGTCTCTTTTCTGCTCCTGGGCGGTTTATCCATTATACCCGCCTCCGGCATTTCCGTACCCAGTCCAAGCGCCGGCATCATATCGGTGCCGAGATCGATCGAAAGTATCTGCATTACAGTCAAAGGCAGCGGTATCCCGCCTTTCGAGAACAGAAAGGCTGCTGAGGGCACAGCTTCAGGCATATTGCTATTGAGAATGTAAAGTAGGAATTTTCTGATATTGCTATATACGGCGCGCCCTTCTTCGATTGCCTTGACTATAGAAGCAAAGTTATCGTCCGTCAATATCATTTCAGCGGCTTCCTTGGCAACATCCGTTCCCGATATTCCCATAGCCACGCCTATATCAGCCTTTTTAAGAGCCGGGGAATCATTTACGCCGTCACCGGTTACAGCCACAATATGCCCCATTTCCTGCAAACTGGACACTACCCTGTACTTTTGTTCCGGCGCTACTCTGGCAAAAATAACCTCTCCCTTAAGCGCTTCTTTAAGCTCGGCATCCGGCATATTTTCCAGCTCGACACCAGAAATTATCCTGGGATGGATGCTCTCGACAATTCCGATACGTTTTGCTATACTCTCGGCTGTCAATCCATAATCTCCGGTTATCATAATTATCCGGATATTAGCTTTGTGACAGGTTTCAACAGCTTTTGCAACTTCCGGGCGAGGCGGGTCTGCCATAACAGTCAGACCAACAAACGTAAGATCACGTTCAATAATTTCCGGGGTATATGCGCTCAAAGCAGCCGGCAGCCCATCCTTGCTTGACAAAAGCCTATAAGCTACGGCAAGTACTCTCAAGCCATTGCTTGCATAACTATCGTTAGCCTGCATGATCTGACTCCGTCGCTCATCTGTCAGTTCCTCCCTGCTGCCGTTGCTGTATATCCCTGTACATAGTTCGAGAACTTCTTTGGGCGAGCCTTTGATATATGCTATACGACGGCAGCCATCAACGGGCTTTTCCAGTTGATGAATAGTACTCATTCTTTTACGTCTTGAGTCAAAAGGCAGTTCCCTTATCCTCGGAATAAAGGCTGATTGTTCGTTAATATTGATCCCTGCTTTTTGAGCAACTACTCCAAGGCAAGCTTCGGTAGGGTCACCAAGAACCGTATACCTTTCGGATTCTTCATTTGGGGGTACAACACGTGCATTACTGCATAGACTTGCCGCGGTGAGCAATAATTTTATTCCTTTATCATTACTTGCATTTACTTCGGAAGTACCCGCAAGGATTTTGCCGATCGGAGCATATCCAAGCCCTGTAACCGTATATTTATGATCTATCATCCACAAATCGCTTACAGTCATTTCATTCTGTGTCAGCGTACCGGTTTTGTCTGAGCATATTACTGTGGTGCATCCGAGAGTTTCGACTGCTGAAAGTCTTTTAACCAGCGCATGTTCCTTAGCCATGCGTTGGACAGCCATTGCCAGCGACAAGGTAACAGTGGGTAAAAGGCCCTCAGGTATGAATGCCACTACCATTCCGAGCGAAAAAATAAATGCGGAGGCAAAAGGCTCCTTTACGAAAAACATAGCGGAAGTAAAAAACAAAATACCAAGACTGATAGCGATTATCGATATCTGCTTTGTCAATTTATCCAGTTCTCTTTCCAGAGGGCTTTGCTCCACTTTTAAAGTCTGAGTCAGATTGGCGATTTTACCGAATTCGGTTTCCATCCCTATTGAGGTAACAACAGCTTTAGCCGTGCCGCTGGCTGCACTTGTACCGGCAAAAATGAGATTGGCGATCTCAAATTTTGAAAGGTTTTCCCCCAGAACAGGGTCATGAGTTTTACGTACCGGGTTTGACTCACCTGTCAGAGTCGATTGGTTTACCTGAAAATCATTGCTGGTCAATATTCGTGCGTCGGCAGATACCTTGTCGCCCTCGCTGATCAGGATGATATCCCCCGGTACCAGATCTTCAGACAATATCTGCACTTCCTTTTCGTCCCTTATTACTCTCGCATAAGAAGGAAGCATCTTTTTCAAGGCGTCCGTAGCTTTACTGGCGCGGTGCTCCTGCCAAAAACTGAATACGCCGTTTATTAAGTTCACCAACCAGATCGCTACACCCAGCTGAGGCATATTTGCTATAAAGGCAATGATTCCACCCACCCACAGTAAAATAGCCATCAAGCTGATAAAGTTTGACAAAAATATTAAAATTACCGGCTTGCCCTTTTTCTCCTTTATAACATTCTTACCGTATATCTGCTGTTTCTCCAGCGCTTCGGAAGACGTCAGTCCATTGGGTCTGGTTTTCATCGCTGCGCAGGCGTCTTCCATTGTAAGCCTTTGTATGGGTTTGGTATCTTCACCGGATTGAATTTGTTTGCTCTTATCCATATCTTTTTATGCCCTATTCTACACAAATTGTATATAAGTAAATAGATACACATTAGCACAATCTTAGTAAAACTGCAATATAAAGTATAAGAATATCTGTCCAAGACAGCGCTAATAAAACGGTACGGCTCAAATGAGCCTCGCAACAGCCCTGACCGGCGAACTGTCGGCATTTATCTTCAGCGGGAAGGCTATGAACTCGAAGTTATTTACGTTTATCAGTCTATCCAGGTTGGTGAGGTTTTCAATGATGCAGATATCGTTTTCGAATAGCGCCCTGTGTACCGGGAAAGGATATCTATCCGGCGATGGAAGATCGATCCCGACGGCTTTGATTTTTCTTTCTGCAAAAAACCTGCACAGATCTTCGTCTACGACCGGATGATCAGCATAGTATTTCTCTTCGCCATAAAATCTGTCATAGCCGGTGTATATCAGCACTATACTGTTTTCCGTTACACGGTCGCAGTATTCACTTTTCATCCCGATTGTCCCCATATCTCTCGCATCGAGAAGGCAACCCTCCGCGGCAAAGATGTCCAAAGGCAGTCCCGATATATAGCCGGTTTTGTCGGACATGTGCATCGGTGAATCCATATGTGTGCCGGCATGCATACAGGTCTCGAGCCTGAAATCATTATAGCTGTCAGTTTCAAAACGTTTGACCCGGTACAGCTTCGTTTCCATGTCACCCGGGTATACTGGCATATCGTCCATAATCGTCTGCGACAGATCGATCAGCTTTCCCATAATTCAATACCTCATGCCGGTGTTACCGGTTTCCAGCCTGTCGCGCAGCTTCTGGGGTATCGCAAGCTTCGTTCCGACGCCGAAATCATAAAATACTATGATATCGCTGGCCTGTGCGATCAACTCGCCTTCCCCCTTGTAATATTATCTCGCATGTCGTATCGATTTTCTGTCGCCCTGTTTTAAGGTTACTGCAGGAATTATTTCTGCTCCATGCATTCCAAATGCGCGTGATCGTTGAAGCTTTGAATATAAAATTCCTTATCCTCTTTCGAATACCTGATAGAAGTAATGCTGCAGTTTTTTAGCGGAGAGCCCAGATAAAACCTTCTGGTCTGATCCAGCTTGAGTATGCCTGCTACAGTAATTCTTATGAAACCGCCATGCGTTATTATTGCAACATTATTCAGGTCTTCCCCGACCAGCCTTTGCAGAAATGCCGAGGACCAGTTTTCAGTAACCACACCTGTGTCGTAAATGGAACGGGTCATATTTTATATGGGTCTTCGTCTATCAGGTACGCTATGAGCTCATCCTTGTGCGTACCTGAATGTATCCATTCCCTTATTTCCTTCAGTTTCAAATAATTTTCTTTCCCGAAACGGGCCGTATATTTTTCCTCCAGCCTCGCCCTTGTCATTTCGTCACGAATATTCTCCTGCCATTCGGTGGTAAAAAAATTGTCGACCTGAAGATGCAGGCCGGATGCTATAATCGATTCCCATTCTCCCTTATAAAGCCATATACCGCCGCAGCTGCCGCAATGATCGATCAAAAATGGTAGTTTTGCCGATACCCTGTGCTTTATCATAATCCTGGCGCAATCAGGGCAAAGGCAGGCGATTTTCGCTTCGCTTCCTTCCTCCTGTATATTAAAATTTCCGGCGCTGATATCGCTGTGATCGTTGTTCTTCCACTCGGCATAATCGCCGTAGCGTATCCAGCTGCCGCTGCAGACCGGACATACGGCTGATCTTAGATTACCTTCAAGTTCCTTGTCTTCCAGTACCGTACTTTTGCATGCAGGGCAAAGCATTATGTCACCTTC
>JAEYOM010000070.1 GCA_023411715.1 Bacillota bacterium
GGATTCGAGGGATTTGTAGGTGTTGTGGAAGATCCGCCGTTTGATGCCGACGTTTTAGTGGTATCGGTTCCTGCAGGAACTATGACACCTGCAACCACTGGCGGTTGTTTAACACTGCTTGCGACAATTATGCTGGCGGGAGCGGTTTCCATTTGTACTCCGTCGGCGTTGATGACTGCCTTTTGTATCAAGCCTTTGCCTGTGACATTGGCTTTGGCATTGGCAGTAAATGTGCCGACAGTGGCGCCTGACGCTATATTGATAGTTGCATTGGCAGCAGAGTTTGCAACTGTAATGCTTCCCACGCTACCACTTGCAACGTCAAGCTTTACATTCTGTGCGGAAATATCGATTGATTCGAAGTTACCTTCGAGCGTCAGAGTATCACCGGCCTTGAATTCGATTATTTCCACTTTTCCGAAACCAGTACCGGTCAGGCCTGCCTCCTGAAGCTTTGCACCTGAACCTGCAATAACCTCAGGCACCGATGTAGTTCCGGAAGCTACGACCCTTACTTTGCCGTTTTGCTTGATTATATACAGGGAACCCGTTATTGTAGTGTTCACAAGCTTGATACTGTTTTCGCCGCCGCCTTTTACCACTACTCTTCCCTTAACTGTGACATTATCAAGCGTAACATCGCCTTCGCCTATGCCTTGAGCCAGGTAAAGATCACCGTCTATTACCATATCCTTCAAGGTTACGTCCTTGGTACTGACCAAAAGACTTTTGGCAACGCTTCCGTTGTATGTACCCGACGCATTTTTGACATCGCTTAGTATATTATCGACGATAGTCAGCATCTCAGCTCTTGTGAGATTTTTCTTGGGAGCGAATGCTTTAGGCGTTACTCCGCTTATGTAGCCTTTTTCATAAAGAGCGCTTGTGTAGCTCTTTGCCCACGATGCTACCGAAGCCCCGTCTGAGAAAGCGTTTATTGCATTAGCGTTTTTAGCTTTCAGATCGAAGGCAGTTGCAATCATTCTTGCAGCCTGCTCACGTGTAACTTTGCTGTCAGGCTTGAATGTGCCGTCCGGATTTCCGTCCACTATACCTGCTTTTAAGCATTTCAGCAAGGCGTCGGCATACCATTCGTCACCTTTGACATCTTTGAAACTATTGTCTGCTTTATCCGCAAACCCGAAAATGTTATTGAGCATATAGGCTAACTGCGCTTTCGTGATAGGATCATTCGGTTTGAAGCTTCCATCGGAGAAGCCTTCAACTATCCCCTTATCTACCCATTTGGTAATAACATTTTGTGCCCAGTGCCCGGAAATATCGTTTGCACTCGCGGCAACCGGAAAAGACATGCACAGCAATAATGTTATTGCTAATGCAAAAGTTAATGCCCGCCTACTTATGATTTTCATTTGCCGACCTCCAAGAATTATTTAGTAGATTAATGAAAATAAAAGGTAACCTGAAATTTAATTTCCATTTTTTAAAAAATTATACCCCCATAATCTGTTAAAGTCAACAGAAATACATATATTTTCTAGTCCGTGTTTACTTCGTTTGTGATTTTTTGAAAATATTAATACGCAGATACGAATATCTATAATCTACCAAATTTTGTATAAATATTATTATATGTTATTTCGCGATAGCTTCAACAGTCTTATTGACCAGAACTCGCAGGATCGCCATTGCAGGCACGGCGAGAAGCATACCGATTATGCCGAAGAATTCTCCGCCGACGAGTACTGCAAAAATTGTCGCGACCGGGTGCAGGCCAAGCTTCCCTTCGATCATCTTGGGAGTTATGAAATTGTTGTCTATTTGCTGGACTCCCATGAAGATCAGTATCGTCCAAAGCGCCTTCATTGGCGATATTGTAAATGCAATGGCCAGCGCAGGAAGCAATCCGATATAGGGGCCGAAATACGGAATAATATTTGCGAGACCTCCAATCATGCCCAACACCAGCGAATACTTCATTTTGATGATCATAAGTCCCATAGTTTCCAGTATCCCGACGATCAGCGCGGTCATAAGCTGTCCCTGTATAAAGCCTGCCAGTATATTGCTCACTTCCTTGCATATGCCTGTCAGGCCGTTTCTCCATCGGCGAGGCAGCAGCAGCAGAAAATAATCCCTGAATTTTTCACCGTCCTTGATAATGTAATATGCTATCACCAGCGCTATTGTAAAATCTACAATGAACCTTATGGTTTCGACGATCATATTAATACCGTTCTCAAGCGACTTCAGGAGGACTTTCTGCAATACGCCCATCCCTGTTTCGATTTCGTTGAATATGGCTGATTTAACCTGTTCCGACCAATTGCTCGTCTTTATGGATGAAAGCAGGCTGTTTATTATCCTTTCGTAATCCCTGATAAGCTGCGGCAGCATCTCCATCAGCTCACGCATGTTTGAAGCAAGCTCGGGAATGAAGAATATGCAGGCAGCTGCCACTGCCGAGATAAAAAAGAAATATACAAATATTATCGACAGGCATCGGTTTATTTTTTTTGCTGCGAGTCTGTCCGACAGGGGTTTTACTATGTAGACAAGCGGTATGGTCATCAGGAATGGTGAAAAAATCCTTGATATCTTTACTTTGTATCTGATATAAAAAATAACCGCTGCAATGACTATGAATGTTGCGGCGATGTAGAATACTACCTTTTTAAGCCTCAACAGTTCCACTCCTTGGGCTTCCCCTCAGTCAAAACTCATTTCATTATTCAAAGACCGGGTATGTGCTTATACCCGGTCTTTATGAGGATTTGAGAGAATGTGTGTACGACCCGCTCTTAAGCCCATTTAACATGGCATCCGGGGTCTGAAAGCCATAGGCTGAATTATTTTAGAGGAAAACGCCTGAGTCCCAGGTATCATCTGAACATATCCGCTACATCGCTGATGAGATTGCCGGATTTTCTGATGAAAGATTTGCCGCCTCTCATCATCCTTCTTCTAGATTTGGACGACATCATATCCGGATTCATCATCATACTGACAGACGCAGCTACAAGACTGCCCACCACCACACCTTTAAAAAAACCATTCTGCATAGAAACAACTCTCCTTTCCGCTGAATACAGCACGATCACTTTAGCAGCTTATTTTTTATACCGCCGCCGGTTTCATCCATTTCATTAACTGCTTCGCTGTCGACTATTGCAAACTCTTCTCCCAGCTCTACCTTGCCAAACAGAGGCAGCAGTTTCCATCCCTGCATGATGTCCTGGAACAGGCCGTCCGAAATTTCAAAGCTTTCGATCCTGCCGGTACGGATATCGAACATGATGTCCCGGATGACACCTATTTCTCCTCCGGACTTTGAAAATACCCTGAGGCCGAGCAAACTTCCTTCATCGCTGAATGCCTCTGCAAAAGCTTCGTGGTCCAAATCGGAAACGCAGCCAATGCTGTTCACGACGGCCGCACCGCCGCCAAGGCCCAGTAATTCGGATATGAAGACCACCCGCTTTTTCAATGTCAATCCTTTATGCTCGAGCAGCAGCGCTTTTACTTCCCTGCTGTTACGGCTGAAGAGGATATCCTTTACAGCTCCCGCCTTTTTCCCGCTGTCTGCACAAATAACCGGGAGATTCAATACTTCGCTATACCTGTGCAGCATGATCAGCCTCCGTAAAATCAAGTCAACTGTCACTCATTATAGCGCCTCAATTCAGAGAAAATTTTCCGGCTATAGAGAAATTTTCTTGCATCAGTGGCGTTTCAATGAGGAGGGAGACATTTTCCCCGCCTCATTATTATTGCTTTGATGCATATAAAAAATTCATATGAAAACAATGGAAATCGGCTGTTTTTCAGCATAAGTGATATGGACAATTCATGGCTTCTTGTATAAAATAATTTTATATTTGATCGGATTATGCCGTTTTGAATCGATAATTACTGATGGGGGATATAATGAATAATAAATTTAAAGCGTTTGGCGTAGGCATACCTGAAATACTTTTGCCTGCCAAAGGCACCGATCTGACAAAATGGGCGGTAATCGCATGCGACCAGTATACTTCGCAGCCGGACTACTGGGAAAATGTTCGCAGGGAAGTCGGTCCGGAGCCGTCGACGCTTAAATTGATCTTTCCCGAGATCTATCTTAAGGATGATGATCAGGACAGCAGGATAGAGAATATCAATAGGACTATGCGGCAGTACCTGGGCGAAGGCGTCCTTGAGCCGCAGAAGCCCGGCTTCATACTGGTCGACAGGAGCACGCCCTGCACCCCCTCCCGCAAGGGACTTATGATTGCTGTCGATCTCGAATGTTATGATTATACGGCAGGTTCACAGACATTGATACGCGCGACCGAAGGAACCGTGCTCAACAGGATCCCGCCAAGGGTCAAAATACGCGAAAATGCCGATGTAGAGCTGCCGCACATCATGTTACTTATAGACGACCCTGAAAGGACTGTTATTGAAAAACTGTATACCGTGAAAGAAAAATACAAAAAGCTTTACGACTTCGAACTGATGCAGGGCGGCGGACATATCAAGGCATGGAAGGTGGAGGATGACGAGAGCTTAGCTGAAATTGCCGGCGCACTTGATAAATTGGCCGATCCTGAAGCCTTCAGACAAAAGTACGGACTGAAAGCGCGCGTACCTGCTAATGAGCCGCGGGACAGTTCTGCAGCTTGTGAGTCGGGGAAAGAATCTGTAACTCAAAAGGCCGTTTCTCATGCGACAGGTGTACTTCTATTTGCGGCAGGCGACGGCAACCATTCCCTTGCCGCTGCAAAAGCTCATTGGGAAAATGTAAAAACCAGGCTGGCGGCTGCATCGGATCCCTCCGCAATTCCGGAGCATCCGGCAAGATATGCGCTTGTAGAACTTGTTAATGTTCATGACGACGGGCTCGCATTCGAACCGATTCATCGCGTGCTTTTCGGCATAAATAAGGCATCAATCCTTGATCAGATCAAGAATGCCGCCAAGGGCCTGCCGGAAATCGAATTTAGGCTGTTTGATTCTTACGCGGACATGGAAAAGGAACGCTGCAGCATTTCCGTCGGCAAGAGAAAGGGACCCCACGTTATACCCTTTATACTGGAAGGTACTTATGGCCTCCTCATCGTACGCAAACCTTCAAGTAGCCTGGAAGTGGGGACACTTCAGGCTGTTCTCGATAAACTTGTCAAAAATGGCGACTGTATGAATGATACGGGCGCCGGCATTGAAATAGACTATATCCATGGTGGACAGGTCGTTACGGCAATCGGTTCGAAAGCCGGCTGCATGGGCTTTTATCTGCCTGCGATGAGCAAGCATGACCTGTTCAGGACCGTTATCCTCGACGGCGTGCTGCCCAGAAAGACCTTCTCGATGGGCGAAGCCGAAGAGAAGCGCTATTACCTCGAATGCAGGCGGATAAGATAGTTTTCACACAGGAGTTCGAATTATCGGCGTATAAAAAAATGCTGACTTAACGTCAGCATTTTTTACTGTCCTATTAATATTCATAATTCTTGGTGTACTGTGCCTGGCTCTTCTCCATACTGTATTTCACCTTCGCCGCTCTCATCAGTGAATCGTATGTGGTATCTATTATCATCCATTTTTCCGTATCGTTGTTGTAGACTTCGTTCCAGGAGTGGTAGCCTTCCACGTTCGGTGAATATCCCTTTACAAGCTTGGCTGGGATACCCTGGCTGCGAAGCATTGCGGCAAACACCGACGAGTAATCGTAGCAGATACCCTTGCCGCTGGCGATTGTGCTGTCAATGTCCGGAACATAGGTTGTGTTCAGCTTTACAAGCTTGTCGTAATCGTAGGATATATTGCTGACGACATAATCGTATATTACCTTTATTTTTTCAATGTCGGTTGAAAGACCTTCGGTAAGCCTCGAAGCTGTTTTGATCGTTTCCATGTCGCGGTTCCATCTGATGTTCTGCACGGATGCAAGATAGACTTTTTTACCGTCAGTGATATCGAGATCCACTTCTTTTGTAGAAACGTATTTGTATTTTATACCGGTGGTGTTCTCCAGTACGCTTATCCTGTATTGTCCGTCGCCCATCTGGAGCGGAAAGCTTTCCGTCTGGCCGTCGCTATTGAGATCGTATGTCATTGACTTCCCGCTTTTTTCGATCATAACCTTGAGCCTTTTATCGGAATCCGAATCATAGGCTATAGCCACAACACCTGCGTTAAGCCCGGTAGTGTCAAATACAGGCGCGGTCGCCGCAGCTGCAAACGTTGCGTTCATTATGACCGCCAATCCTATACAAATTGACACTAAAAGCTTCCTCATCAAAAAAACTCCCTTCGGAAACTGGCTGCCATCCGCTTCATATCGGCGGGAAGGCCCTATAGTTTTGCGTCGCGGACTTTCGTCCGGTTTGCCTTTATCGTTGAAAAGTTTTCAACAATAACTGTTATCTGGTTCTTGAGCTTTTCAGTGTAAACTGCAGTGCCTGAATAAAAATCAAAGCAAATAAAAAACTTTCCTTTCGGTAACTGGCTGCCATCCGCCTCATCTGCGGGAAGGCCCTCTAGCTTTGCGTCACGGACTTTCGTCCGGTTTGCCGTTTATCGTTGAAAAGCTCAACCGACTTCTATATCTAATTTATACCATTATTCTATCAGGTCACCCAACTAATTGCAAGCTTTCTTGAAATATTGTTTCAAATTTTTACATAAATTGTCGTCTAAGGTATTGCCTTATAGCCAATATTAAAAATATTATATTTGTATGAGATGCCTAAAACATGGAAGAATATTTAGTATAGCGGTCGCATCCAGTATCAAATTTGATATGGCTTCGGAGAGAAAACTATGATCGAAAAGGATATAAAAAAGGTTGTAGGGTTTGGAGAAAATATAGTTTCGGAGGAAGAAGAAACTCCTGGAAAAGAAAACGGTATGGTGACCGGAGACGACGCATTAACGGCCAAAAAGATAATATGTTCGGTTGTCGTCCCTGTTTTTAACGAGGAAGCAGTATTGCCGGAAACTTATAAGAGACTGAACTCAGTCATGGAATCCATGAATGAGCCCTACGAACTCATTTTTGTGAACGACGGCAGCAAGGACCGTACTGCCGAAATCCTTACAGAAATTTGCAGCAGGGATCCGAATGTAAAGCTTGTCAATTTCTCCCGGAATTTCGGGCACCAGCTGGCAAGTACGGCCGGTATGGACTATTCGACAGGAGAAACTGTGGTGCTAATCGACGCAGATCTTCAGGACCCGCCTGAAATAATTCCTGATATGCTTCGCAAATGGCGTGAGGGTTATGATGTCGTCTATGGCGTCAGAATAAAGCGCAATGGCGAAACCTGGTTCAAGAAGCTTACCGCCAGGCTGTTTTACCGGTTTATCAGAAGCATGACCGACGTCGAACTGCCCGTAGATACGGGAGACTTCAGGCTTATCGACAGAAAAGTCTGCGTCGCGCTTGCCAGGATAAACGAAAAAAACCGCTACATAAGAGGCATAATCAGCTGGCTGGGCTTCAACCAGACAGGTATCGAATACATACGTGACAAACGCCTTGCGGGCGAATCCAAATATCCGCTGAAAAAAATGCTGCGCTTTGCCTGTGACGGTATAGCATCTTTTTCATATAAACCTCTCAAGCTGGCGTCATATTGCGGGGGGTTCCTATCAGCCCTGAGCCTCGTATATTTGCTTGTTTTAGCGGGACAAAGGCTGTTCACAAAAACGGCAGTGGCCGGCTGGGCTTCCGTTTTAGCCGTCAGCCTGTTCTTCAACGGTATCATGCTCATCATCATGGGAATAATAGGCGCATATATCGGCAGGATATATGACGAAGTCAAAGGACGTCCGCTGTATATCGTTAAGGAAACCAAAAACATGGACGGCGTAAGCGTTGCGCGGAAGTAAAGCAGTGAAAC
>JAEYOM010000124.1 GCA_023411715.1 Bacillota bacterium
CTCCTTTGTTGTTTAATGTGGTTGGCAAACCTACACTATTCTAACATTGGAGGTTTTCTTTATCTACTTGAAGCTAAAGCTCATTGTCTCCCCTGGCATAGCCAGGGGTTTATTTGTCGATGACAAAATAAAGAAGCCGGTTAGACAACCGGCTCCTGTTACGCTGATTAAGAGGCTATTTTATTTGGTTTCAAGGTTTCTCTCGGCCATCTCTATTGCCTTCTTCACAATATTTCCGCAGTTCCTTGATGAGACGGCGCCCCAGCCTTCAGCCTCTACCGTACTGTAGACTCCAAGCTCTTTAGCAATCTCGGCTTTTAACTCCTCCGACATTAAACTCCTTTGTCTACTCACAGCAAACGCCTCCTTTCGGGTAATACCCAGCGAGCAGCGTACATAATTAGCATTTCCACTTGTATCGGTTTTATCAAAGTTAAATTTGATCGATTAGTATAACTTTGCCATAAATCTATGCTTCAGTTTAAACGGGCATATTAAAGGCACGCTTAAAATTTGGCCCAAACAAATTTGCATAATAAAGGTTACCAAATACATGTTATGTCAGTATACTATACCAAGGGAGGTTAGAATATGCCTTTAACAGACAGGGAATTGTTTGCCAGGCTGATACGCTGTGAAGCGGAAGGTGAGGGCGAAGACGGAATGAAGGCAGTTGCCAGCGTAATTATGAACAGGGTCAACGTATCCGGCGGGGAATACCTGCGGACAGGTGAGGGTAACCTTCGCAGGGTAATTGAGCAGCCATTCCAGTTTACCTGTATGCTGACGGAGGTCTATGGTCAGGTGAATCCGCAGAATGTTTATAATATACCTGCTGAGCAACAGCATTACGATATAGCTGATTGGGCGCTGTCAGGCAACATTTTGTCTGACGTGGGGCCTTGCCTGTGGTATTATAACCCATTCAGCGCCATATGCGAAGATACATTTCCAAGGAACGGTTCAGGAAGCCTGTTTAACAGGATCAACCAGCATTGCTTCTACCAGCCGACATCAATGTATTATCAAACGTAATTGAAATATGTCCATTACTATTTGATATATAATAAGGAGACGATTTCTATGGAATATAGAGATAACTTTATGCCAATCACATGCGGCGCATACAACAGCATGCCGATACCCAGGCCGTTTCAAACCCAGCAGGCCATGCCCCAGCAGGTTACGGGGTCTGCACTCCCATCATTGCCGACAGGAGTACCTTTAGGCACTCCATCCTCGACTGCAGTGCCTACAGGACCTCAGGGCGCAGTATCTGCCGCACAGCAAGCCGTACCCGGATTCACCCAGGCGCCGGGCTCTTTCACAACGTCGCCCGAGCAAATGCCGGTAACCGTATCCAGCACGCTTTTTACGCCAGGTTTCCTCAGAACGCAGATCGGCAGAAGGATGAGAATTGAGTTTCTTATAGGAACGAGCAACCTTACGGACCGCTCGGGTACCTTAATATCCGTGGGCGCCAGCTATATAATAATCAGATTGATCGATTCCGACGATCTCATGCTTTGCGATATCTACTCGATCAAATTCGTTACAATATTTATGTAGTGATTTATTTGCCAAGGTCTTATGTAACAGCACGCAGCAGAAGGTTCCCCCTCTGCTGCCGTACTGTACCGCTATTTCAATTCGCTGCTTAAATTTTCTTATAACTAGTATTGTTATTTTTATATCTTACCGCTTATGCCATTTCACTTATTTTACCGGCTTGGATATATCCGTTAAGGCTACCGAAGCTTCTGTGCCAAAATTCCTGTCCGCTGCCAGATCGCCTAGAGCAACTATACCTACGAGCGCGTTATTGTCGACAACGGGTATCCTCCTGATCTGCTTCCTGGACATCAGATCGCTAAGCTGTTCCACATCCGTAGCGGATGAAACGGTCGCAACATCGGTAGTCATGATATTACTGACCGGTGTCGATTTCGGATCCGTACCCGTAATTACGTTTCTTACCACTATATCCCTGTCGGTGACCATCCCGACTACTCCCGACTGGTCACAGACCGGTATCGAGCCTATATTGTTCTGCTGCATTATCCTGGCGGCGTCAAAAACAGAGCAATCGGGCTTTATATATGCTACATTTTTCGTCATGATATCTTTTACTTTCATATTATTTCCTCCTTTTCATAATCAAATTTTCATACGATCATATTTTCCCCGTTTCGCTAATTCTTATTTATTGCAATAAGTGCCGCAACAGCTGTCAGATGCGCAGATATTCCCATTTACAGCCCGTATGTCACTTGACTTATAATATTGATAATGAATAAGCAGTTATGTTTCAAGCAGTTATGTTTCAAGTATTTAAATATCCTCAATCAAAGGAATTTGGAATGAATTCAAACAAAGTGCAGAAAAATTCAACGATTTTTTCTGCAATACTATTGATCATACCTGTCCTGCTGACCTTGTCAAAACCGGCAGCAGCAACTCCTGAACCGGCAGTAAAGCCGGCTTATGCAGTTATGGAGAAAAATGCCCTTACTATCAGCTTGACAGCTGCTGATCCTGCAATCGGGACACTCTCCGCCGACCCGGAAAATAAATACGAACTGAGAATAAAGGTAACGGACGGAAAAGGAGCAGCAGCGCCATTTGCCGATGTACAGCTGTCGGTCGCCGGTACCGCAGCCTCCGTAGGTTCATTTAACCCACTGAACGGGACGACCGGCGCAGACGGTTGTTTCACATCATACTTTATTCCGCCGGCTGCACTTGATCTGAATAGCAGCGGTAAGTGGGATGCAGGTAAATCGGCAGGCACCTCAGATGAAAATAATACCTATGGAACAGTTATAGCCGAACTTAAAGCAAAGCTTGCCGGAACCGATAAAACCAGCACATTGAAAATAAAACTGATACCTGTCCCCATAGTTATGGTTCACGGTTATCAGGCTTCACCCGATATTTTTTCAGGACTCCGGGTGTATCTGTCCGCGTGGGGATATTCATCCACAGCTTTCGATTACGAATCGGAAAAGGGCATAGCGTCTGCGGCAGCGGAATTATCAAATTATTTGGTCAAGAAGTCGTCAGAGCTGAAAGCCGAAGGTGTCCAGGCCAAAAGATTCGATCTGGTTACTCACAGCATGGGAGGCCTGGTTGCCAGGTATTATACCTGCGGCGAAGGTTGTGTATCTAATAATAATATAAGGAAGCTGATCTTTATTTCCGTCCCGCAGAAGGGATCGCCGTTTGCATCTCTTGGACTGCAGTATTACAGTGATGACAGCATCCGTGACATGGCCACGGACAGTGAACTGATGGCCGGCGTTTTCCCCTCGATGATAAATTCCGGTCTGAATCCTTCGATCGAAACCGGAAATATCCTGGACAGGTTTGATGAAGTCGTAAGCATACAGAACGCAAGCCTGTCCGAGTGGAAAATAAATACTGAGATATTCGATGTGGGAGAAAGCAACCTTACTGTGGATAAGCTTGTGAATGGGGAAATTCTGAAGGCGACAAACCACAAGCGTATATTATATAATATGAAGGTTTATCAAAGAATAGTGGAAATGCTTGGTAGACAAATGCCGTATCCGACGTCGCTTTCCAAATAATCAACAGCCTATAAATATATAAAATCCATATTCTTGGGCAGTTTTCAGGTCATTATCCACAAGGTTGTGGAAAACCTATTTTCCACAGGCTGTTCCAAAACCAAGTTATATCACGGCTTTCAAGAGTTTTATACTTTTTTTATCCCATTTGTACAAAAAACCTGTGGATTAAACCAAGTTTTATCCACAGGTCGTCATTACATCCTGTCTTAACAATGAATTAACAAAATATTAATCAAATAAACCTCATGCTTATATTGGCTGCCTTGACTGTATGTGTGAGTTCTCCTACTGATATTATATCGACTCCTGTAAGCGCTGCATCACGGATAGTATCCAGGTGAATGTCGCCCGAGGCTTCTGTCCGGGCACGGCCATTGACAAGCTTGACCGCTTCAGTCATCATGCCGGTTGGCATATTGTCGAACATTATTATATCCGCGCCGCATTCAAGCGCTTCCTTTACCTGCTCGAGCGTTTCCGTCTCGACCTCGATCTTGAGCGTATGTGGTATTCCCGCTCTGACCTGTTTGACTGCCTGTGTGATCCCTCCGGCAGCTTTGATGTGGTTATCCTTTATCAGGACGCCGTCCGAAAGACAGAATCTATGGTTATGACCTCCGCCTACCCTCACAGCGTATTTGTCGAGATTCCTAAGTCCCGGAACTGTCTTCCTGGTATCGGTGACCTTCACTGGCAGGTCCTGCACTTGCTTGCAGAATTCGGCCACCTTTGTAGCTATGCCGGAAAGATGCTGCAGAAAATTCAATGCCGTCCTTTCACCTTTGAGCAGAACCGACGCTTCACCTTCAAACTCGAGGAATACAGTACCCTCCGTTATATTCGAGCCATCCTGGGCATGCCGTATAAAAGTAGTATTCTCATCAAGCAGTTTGAAAACTCTTTCAAAAACATTCAGGCCGGCCAAAACCATATCCTGTTTCGCAAGCAGTACAGCTTTCGCCTTTGATCCTGGTTTAACGGTATTGTCGGTTGTGACATCGCCAAGCGGCATATCTTCTTTTAATGCGGTCATTATCAAGTCGTCAAAATTCATCTTGTCGAGCATATTTTCCTCCTACCCAATCCTTTTTATGATGTGCTTCTTCCAATGCTCATCATCCGTTTTTTCAAAATCTGTACGGAAATGAGCACCCCGGCTTTCTTCCCTCTCCAGTGCCGATTCGATGACAAGTTCCGACAATAAAGTGATGTTTTGAAGCTCAAAGTCCAGCATTATCTCGTTTTTCATATCAGCTATCTTTTCCCTATAGCTCTTGACTTTATTCAACACTTCTGTAAGGCCTTTTTTATTCCTTACTATACCTACGTCGTCGGCCATTGCATTTCTGATATCCTCTTTCGCAGACTGCTTATCGAAATCCAGCGTCTTCCTGCCTTTTTTGCTTGCTACATCACTGAATGTAATGCTGCGCCCTGTGCAGGCAAGTATCTCCTCGACCTGTGAACCGATAACGCGTCCGAAAACGAGGCCTTCCAGCAGCGAATTGCTGGCCAGGCGGTTTGCGCCGTGGATACCGTTGCAGGCGGACTCCCCGCAGGTGAAGAAGCCTTTGATATTGGTCCTTCCATGAACATCGGCGCGGATGCCACCCATGCAATAGTGTTCAGCCGGAGCGACAGGAATCATTTCCACCGCCATGTCTATGCCATAGCTGAGGCAAGTTTTATAAATATTGGGGAACCGGTTCTCGAGATATTCCTTTCCTTTGAACCTTATATCAAGAAAAACATGATCGGAACCGGTCTTTTTCATTTCTTCGAAGATAGCCCTTGAAACGACATCCCTTGGCGCCAGTTCGTTCAACTGATGGTATTCGGGCATAAAGCGTTTACCGTTAATATTCTTCAAAAGCCCGCCCTCGCCGCGAACAGCTTCAGAAATCAGGAAGCTCTTGTTTTCAGGATGGAATAAAACAGTTGGATGGAATTGGACAAACTCTAGATCCATTACCTCCGCTCCGGCTCTATATGCCATACAAACTCCGTCTCCGGTAGAGACCTCAGGATTGGTAGTATTACTGAAAAGTTGGCCGTAACCGCCTGTTGCGCATATTATGATGTTTGACAGATAAAGCTTGATGCTTTTTGTATCTTCATCGTAAGTCAATACGCCCTTACATGCTCCGTCCTCGATTAACATATCCAGCACAAAGCTTCTCTCGCGGATCCTGATGTTATTCTCGTTTCTTAGCACAGCTATCAGTTTGTCCAGCACTTCCTTGCCTGTCGTATCGCCTGCGTGGATTATCCTGTTCATGCTATGCGCGGCTTCCCTGCCGAGAGAAAGCTCCTGTTTGTTGGCTTTGTCAAAATTGACTCCATATTCACATAAACGTTCTATGTTCAGAGCAGCCTCATTGACAAGTACCCTTACTGTCTCCTCATCGCAAAGTCCGGCTCCGGCATAAAGCGTGTCCTTCAAATGCAGCTCGGGTGAATCATTCTTATCAAGTGAAACCGCAATGCCTCCCTGCGCCAGGACAGAATTGCTGATATCAAGAGTCTCTTTTGTCAGGATGGCGATATCATACTTGTTCGGTATCTCAAGAGCGGTATATACGCCTGCGATCCCGCTTCCTATTATTATTACGTCATGATATTCCTTTTGTACTTCTTTTGTATCAAATTCGGCCAAATACCTGTAATTACCCAATAGTTCTTCCTTCTTTCGATTATTAGGATATAATATATCAAATATACAGCTGCTTATATTACCGGTGTGCTACTTCTATTACCCATGCGTCGCTATTATACCTTCAGCATCCTGTCCAGCGGTATCCTGGCTCTTTCACTGATTTTCGCTTCAAGGACGATGTTGTGTTTCATATCTTTAAGCGAATCATACACGCTCTGCAGAGATGTTTTTTTCATGTTGGGGCATACTAAGCCGGGCGACAACAGGTAGAACTGCTTTTCTGGATTATCCCTTTTCAGCTTAAAAAGGACGCCCATTTCCGTGCCAATAATAAATTTTGCCGCTTTACTTGACTTGGCATAATCTATGATCTGCTTCGTGCTGCCTACGAAATCCGCAAGCTCGACAACATCTGGCTTGCACTCGGGATGCACAAGCAGAAGCGCTTCCGGGTGAAGCTCACGGACTTTTTTTACATCGTCCGGCCTTATCTTATTATGAGTTGTACAAAATCCCTTCCACAATATAATATTCTTCTCCGGAATCAATTTGGCGACGTAGCTTCCGAGATTGCAGTCAGGAACAAATATGATATCTTTTTGTTCCAACGATCTGATAACCTTTACTGCATTGGACGAGGTGCAGCATATATCCGATTCCGCTTTTACTTCAGCTGTTGAATTTATGTAGCAAGCAACTGCGGCGCCGGGATATTTTTTCTTTTCTTCTCTTAATGCTTCGGCAGTGACCATTTCCGCCATAGGGCAGCCCGCGTCTATTTCCGGCAGTAGTACGGTCTTTTCAGGAGACAGAAGTTTTGCGCTCTCAGCCATAAAATGAACTCCACAGAACACAATCACATCGTATGAACTTTCCGCACAGTACCTGCTTAAGGCGAATGAATCCCCGACAATATCTGCTATCTCCTGTATATCGTCATTTTGATAATTATGCGCGACTATGACTGCATTTTTTTGCTTTTTCAGCTCTGCAATATTTTTGCTCAGTTCCTGCTTATTCATTATAATCCCCGCAGATAGTAAGTGTTTATCCATAGCGTCATGCAATTTCTAGTCTTCCGGGTTGCATGCTTTAGTTAATTTTAATACTAGACACAGTATTTGTAAAGACATTAATATAGCACAAAGCCCTGTGTTTATCCACACAGGGCTTTGATATAAATCTGGCGGAGACCTATTTTCCCGGGCCGTTACCAGCCAAGTATCTTGGGCACTGAGAAGCTTAACTGCCGTGTTCGGGATGGGA
>JAEYOM010000175.1 GCA_023411715.1 Bacillota bacterium
TCCTTTCTGGTAAGCCCGACTACTTTTGGTACTTTTACTTTTTCAAGCTTTGGGCCGCTGCTGACAAAAACAGTTACAGTTTCCCCTGGTTTTACTTTTTCTAACGCCGCCGGTTCAGTCCGGATAATGACTCCTGTCGCGACTGTATCGTTGAATTCCATGACTTCACTGCAATCGAGATTTTCATTCCTAATGAGCTGTTCTCCAACCCTGGCTTCCTTGTTCGACACATCAGGTATCTGGACAAGCTCCGGTCCGTCGCTTACCGTAAACTTGATCTCGCTGTTTGGTTTGAGTTTGTTGCCCACTTCGATGTTCTGTGACATTATTATGTCCTGATCAAACTTATCACTATTTTTTCTTTCATCCTCGACAGCGGTTATGTTGTATTTGCTCAATTCATCCTTGACTTCGATGAAATCCTTGCCGACATAACTCTGAACTACATATCCGTCCGTTTTGTCCGGCATAATTGCGCCCAATAAAGGCTTCAAACCTATAAAGAATAAAATCCCTGCCACTATAAGGCCTGTTGCTATGCCAAGCCATACGCTCAGTTTATCTTTTTTGCTCTTCCCCTTTTTCACTATCTCATTTTCCTCAGAGCCGGATTCAATGTTTTCCGCATCTGTATCTGCATCCTCATATTCGTCTGGCAATTCGACATCCCTGCCGATAGCCTGCATCTTCCTTGTGGGAAATTCATAATCCTCTGCATGATTTCCGGAGATCCTGACATTGGGCTCGTTGAGAGTCCGCTGAAGATCGTTGAGCATATCCGTTGCGCTCTGGTAGCGCAGGTTCTGATCCTTTTTCATCGCCTTCAGTATAACGTCGTTCAGGCCCTTCGGAATAGCAGGATTTATGTCGATAGGTCGTTCGGCTCTTTCCTGGATATGCTTCAAAGCGACAGCTACAGGCGTCTCACCGTCGAATGGCACCTTGCCCGTTACCATCTCATAGATCGTTACTCCAAGCGAATACAGGTCCGATTTCTCATCCGTAAAGCCACCCCTGGCCTGTTCCGGCGAAAAATAGTGAACCGAACCGATCGTACTTCCGACCATCGTTATTGTAGCGGAAGTGACCGCCCGCGCAATGCCAAAGTCTGTGACCTTTGCAATGCCTTCCTTGGTTATGAGTATATTATGAGGCTTAATATCGCGATGTATGATGTGGTTTTTATGCGCCTGTTCGAGCGCCGAACAGATCTGAACGGCAATGCTTACCGCTTCCTTCCACGGCAGGGCGCCCATCTGCCCGATGTATTCCTTTAAAGTGATACCGTTTATATATTCCATGACGATATACTGCATGTTATCATGTTTTCCGACGTCGTAAATAGATACTATATTCGGATGATTCAAGCTCGCAGCCGCCTGCGCTTCGACCCGGAAACGCTTTACAAATTCCTCGTCGTCAGTGAATTCGCCTCTCAATATCTTGACGGCGACAAAACGGTTCAGCAGCAGATCCTTGGCCTTATATACGACAGCCATGCCGCCTCCGCCTATTCTTTCAATCAATTGATATCTATTTCCAAGTATCTTACTTTCCATAAAAGCACCTTCACTCACATTTAATCACTATAACCGTTATGTTGTCTTCGCCGCCCTTCGCTCTGGCGGCTTCTATCAATCCGGGACATGCCTTTTCAGGCTCGCAGCTGACAATAACATTATATATTTCGTTTTCTCCGATCATATTTGTAAGGCCATCCGTACACAGCAAAAAGATATCTTCCATCTCGATATCACTGGTCAGTATGTCGACCTCAAGATCGGGTGAAGAACCGATTGCACGCGTTATTATGTTTTTTCCGGGATGATGTTCCGCTTCCTCCCTGGTCAGCGAACCGTTTTTGACAAGTTCGCCTATGTATGAATGGTCTTCGGTAAGCTGTATCATTTTACCATTTCTGATAAGATATAACCTGCTGTCACCAACATGAGCGACAGTGATCGTGTTTTCATTTATAACAGCCGCAGTAAGCGTTGTCCCCATACCGTTCGCTTCAGGCCGTTCAAGCGATTTATCAAAAACGGCGCGGTTGGTATCTTCGACGAATTTTCTGAGCTCGGCTCCTACATCACCACGAGACCAAATACCGATTCCCTCATTTATTATGGATTCGCTCAGGTGATCCACCGCCATCCTGCTTGCCACTTCACCGCAATTATGTCCGCCCATACCGTCGGCAATTATAAATACACAGGGGGACTGCGAGCTATCAGGCAATATCCTGTAGCTGTCCTCGTTAAGCTCTCTTATCAGTCCTCTGTCTGTTCCTGCGGCGAATTTCAAGTTATCTACATCCTTTGTTTTTCACATGCGCTCGATGCGCCTGTGTTTTTTTTATTGTGGACCATCGCACATTTCACTTCTTCTGAGCTGTCCGCAGGCTGCATTTATATCGGAGCCCAGTTCACGGCGGATCGTCGTTTCTATGCCCCTTTTAAGGAGCAGCCCGGAAAACTCTTCAATATGTCTGCGTCCGCTCTGCCTATATCCGGTACCTTTTACGGTATTGACCGGGATCAGGTTTATGTGGCACAGCATGCCTCTCAGCCGCGACGCAAGTTCAGCGGCATTTTCCGGCGAATCGTTCACGCCTTCTATCAGCGCATATTCGAAAGTTATCCTGCGCTTGGTTTTCTCTGTATATATCTTACATGCTTCAATTATTTTGTCAATACTGTACTTCCTGCCTATCGGCATGATCCCGGCCCGTATTTCGTCATTCGGCGCGTGTAGTGAAATAGCCAGATTCACCTGTGTGTTTTCATCCGTAAACTGCAGTATCCTGGGCACAAGCCCGCAAGTGGAAACCGTCATATGCCTTTGACCTATATTAAGTCCTCCGGGATCGTTCGCCAGTCGTAAAAATTTCATAACGTTGTCATAATTGTCGAATGGCTCGCCGATACCCATTATTACAACGTTACTGATCTTAACCCCGCTGTCGCGCTGTATCGCCAGTATCTGCTCAAGCATTTCGCCTGCCGACAGATCCCTGCGGAAACCGGCTACCGTCGAAGCGCAGAAGCTGCAGCCCATTTTACAGCCTATCTGGGATGAAATGCACGCCGTATAGCCGTGCACGTATTCCATCAGTACGCTCTCGATAATGTTGCCGTCCTGCAGTTCAAACAGGTATTTGGCAGTTCCGTCGACAGCAGATACAAGCTTCCTTCTGATCTTTAGACCGGATACGCTGGCGGAAAGTTTCAATTCCTCGCGAAGCTGTTTCGACAGATCGGTCATTTCATCGAAATCTCTTGCGCCTCTAGCGATCCAGCTGAAGATCTGTTTTGCCCTGAACTTCTGCTGCCCCATATTTTTGAGGAACTCTTCCAGCTCTTTTATATCCATGTCGGGGAGGTATGTTTGATTCATAGTACTTTCGTTTGGTGCCG
>JAEYOM010000010.1 GCA_023411715.1 Bacillota bacterium
AGAAGGAGATCAGGGAACGGGAAGAGCTAATAAACAGCTTCAGAAGAGCTTCAGCCCGGTATGAAGGTGCAGCGAATACAAGCCTGACAGTTTTGCAGACAGGACATAAAACAGCGCTTTACAAGGCACTCAGAGGTATTATCGGCAGGTGCGGATAAGGAGGAACGGCGAAGCGAACCCTTTACAATAAGGGGGACCCATATGGTATAATGGGCAAAGCGGCAGCCTAAAACTTCAAAGACCAGCCATTTTCAAAGGGTGCCGCCCAGGCTGCAAACCATATGGGGGATGCTTGTTGTCAAGGGCGTTCCAGACCTCAACAAAAATCAGGATGATTCTTTCTTCTTTTCCCTACAGTAAATTGACGCGATCGGCAGTCGATCTTTCATTGACTTTTTTACATATAAAAATTATGATAAATATATTAAAATATCGATTCCGACAGGAGAGATCATATGATACATAATCCAATCCTTCCGGGTTTTAACCCCGATCCGGCCATTATCCGCGTAGGTGACGACTACTTCATAGCAACTTCATCGTTTGAATGGTTTCCCGGTATACCGATCTATCATTCAAGGGATCTTGCGCACTGGAAACTGATCGATTATGCGCTAAAAACGAGGCGGCATATCGACCTGTCCTGCCTGCCGCCCTCAAAGGGCGTCTGGGCGCCCTGCCTGACCTACTGCGAAGCGGAAAAACGCTTTTATATGCTTTATTCCAATGTATACAACTCGAACCGCCTGCAATTCGACGTGGATAACTTCCTTATCTGGTCCGACAGTATTCACGGTCCCTGGAGCGATCCTGTCTATATCAACTCCAACGGGTTTGACGCCTCATTGTTCCATGATGACGACGGCAGAAAATGGGTCGTCAATCAGGAGAGGGATTCCAGACCGGGGCACGAAACCAAACGGCCCATCATACTTCAGGAATATGACCCCCGGCAAAAAAAGCTTGTTGGAGAACCGGTACGTTTGACCTATGGCGGGACAGAGCGCGGATTTACCGAAGCGCCCCATATCTACAAGCACAACGGCTGGTATTACCTGATGACCGCGGAGGGCGGCACCGGGTATGGGCATTCCGTAGTGCTGCTTCGCTCCAGAGAGATATCCGGCCCGTATGAAAGTTATCCGCACAACCCGGTCATTACGTCCTGCACCAGCGAATTTGCCATGCGTCCGGAAATCAATTATTCCATGCCGGATATGTATAATCCTGATGTTATACTGCAAAAAGCGGGGCACGGGTCGCTCGTTGAAACGCAGAACGGGCAGTGGTATATTGCGCACCTTTGCGGACGTCCGGTCATGCCGCAGAAACGATGCGTGCTTGGCCGCGAAACAGCAATTCAGCAGGTGGAATGGACGGAAGACAACTGGCTGCGTATGACCGATGGCACCAATATCGCTAAGGATGACGTGCCGGCCCCGGACCTGCCGGTTTATCCGTTCCCAATAGAGGCTCCTCGCTGCGATTTTGACAGCCCTGAGCTGGATCTTTATTTCTGCGCGCCGCGTAATGAGATCACTCGCGACTGGGCCGATCTGAAAGCGCGTCCGGGATACCTGCGTCTTCGCGGCCGCGAATCGCTGACCAGCAATCATTGGCCCAGTCTGATCGCCAGGAGGCTGACTGCGTTCAACGCTACGGTAACAACCAAGATGGATTTTACAGCGGACCGGTACCAGCACGCAGCGGGTCTTACCTGCTACTATGAGACCTCCAATTTTTACAGTATATACAAGACTTACAGCGAGGAACTCAAAAGCAACATCCTTGCCATAAATGGCTATGTCAACATGCAATATGTGGACGGCGGCAACGCCTGTGCCGTAGTGGATAGAAACTCTCCAATTTATCTGAGGGCGGAAATCGCGGCAGAACGGCTGCAGTTTTCTTACAGTACCGATGGAAAGAATTTCGTGAAGCTAGGGCCTGTTCTCGATATGACAGCGCTTTCGGACGAGGCCAGTGAATTCGGCGAATTTACGGGAACATTTGTCGGTATTTTCGCACAGGATTCGCACTTGAGAGAGAAGTTCGCAGATTTCGATTTCTTCGAGTATCGCGAAGAATAAAAATGGTTTGTGAAATCCGGCCTGGCTGCCGTTTTACGGCCCCATGCCGACGCCAATATTAAACGAAAGGGGGCTGTCCGGCAGTCCCCTCATGCATCAAACATATTTTCAAATCCGTAAAAGCAGTGCTCGCTTTATATTTTCTTCACTGCAGCCAGCGCCGTGTCAATGAATTCCGCGAGCGGGATCCCCAATTCGCAGCAGGTCCTTATCCGATCCCTGTTCAATTCGCCGGCAAAGGTAGTATCGTTGAATTTGCTCAAAACGTAGTCTGCAGTGACGTCGGAAAGCTTTTGGGATGTGAGGCTGCCGGCACATGCATCGATCAGCCGGGACATATGATCCGAACAATAAAGAGCTTTGTCAAGTTTTCTTTTACGTTCGATACCATGCAGATCATTGTGCGCTTTTACCGCATATACGATCTCCGGATCGACATCGAGATTCTCAAGTATCTCAGCGCCAACGATGCTGTGCATTTCAGGCTCATGCGCTGTTCTGTCGTAATCGATATCATGCAGCAGTCCGGCCAGGCCCCATAATTCGACGTTATCCCTGAATATAACGGCCAGTTCCCTCATAATGGCCTCGACCTCAAGCGAATGCTTGATAAACCCGGCATTGGTCAGCCTCGCCTTTAGTTCCTTCAGCGCTCTATCCCTGTCCATGATATTCGCCCGCTTTCAATTTAATTTGCGCCGGACGCACCTGACAAAAAAGACCATGCATTTCTGCATAGTCCAAGGATTGCCGTTGTTTACATGTAGTTATATTTCATGATCAAAAACAGCGCGATCGAGGTGACAAGGAATGCTATAGCCGCAACCGACGTATATTTGCTTAACAAAGCGTCGAGCGTCCTGCCCTTGTTTTTCCCGAAGAAGGTTTCAGCGCCGCCCGCAATCGAACCAGAAAGCCCAGCGGTTTTGCCCGACTGCAGAAGAACGATTACAACAAGAGATAGCGATATCAAAACATGTATTATCGAAACTATAATTTCCAGAGCTGACAAAGTAACACCTCCCAAAAAATTGACAAGTCAAATTGTAACACATATCGCGCAAAAAAACAAGCCTTGAAAAAGGCTTGTTTTTAATACTCTGCCTTATCCCCTGACTTATTTGTTCTTCAGGTTGAACCATGCGTCGACTCCCGGGTAAATGGCGGCTTCTCCGAGCTCCTCCTCTATCCTGAGCAATTGGTTGTATTTGGCTACACGGTCCGTCCTTGAAGGCGCGCCAGTCTTGATCTGTCCCGAGTTTGTCGCGACTGCGATGTCGGCGATTGTAGTATCCTCGGTTTCTCCCGACCTGTGCGAAGTCACAGCCGTATATCCCGCCCTGTTCGCCATCTGTATGGCATCCAGCGTTTCAGTAAGAGTACCGATCTGGTTCACCTTGATAAGTATTGAATTTGCTACGCCGAGGTCTATGCCCTTTTTAAGCCTTTCGGTATTTGTAACAAAGAGGTCGTCGCCTACGAGCTGTATCTTACTGCCCAGCCGCTGAGTCAGCAATTTCCAGCCTTCCCAGTCCTCCTCTGCCACGCCGTCTTCAAGAGATATTATGGGATATTTATCCGCAAGCTCTGCCCAGAATTCGATCATTTCCTCCCTGGTTTTGCGTATATCCGTTTTCCAGAAGTAATAAGTACCGTCTTCCTGGTACATTTCGGTTGCAGCGGCGTCAATGGCGATCCTGAAATCCTCTCCGGGCTTGTAGCCGGCCTTTTCGACCGCTTCAAGTATAACCTTTACAGCTTCCTCATCGCTTTTCAGGTTGGGTGCAAAGCCGCCCTCGTCGCCCACAGCAGTGGAATAACCCTTGGAGCTTAGGACTTTTTTCAGGTTATGGAATACCTCCGCGCACATCATCAGTGCATTCCTGAAACAGTCTGCGCCCACGGGCATTATCATGAATTCCTGTATGTTTACACTGTTATCCGCGTGTTTACCGCCGTTTATGATATTCATCATCGGGACCGGCAGCATTTTTGCGTTGGTACCGCCTATATACTGATAAAGACTTATGCCAAGCGTTTCCGCTGCTGCCTTGGCGACTGCGAGAGAAACTCCGAGTATTGCGTTCGCGCCGAGCTTGCTTTTATTGTGAGTTCCGTCGAGTGCTATCATTTTACGGTCTATCGCGACCTGGTCGAATACATTCAGGCCTTCGATCTCAGGGGCTATGATCTCGTTTACATTTGAAACGGCGTTGAGTACTCCTTTTCCAAGATACCTTCCCGAATCGCCGTCCCTCAGCTCTATCGCCTCGAATGCTCCGGTCGAAGCACCGGAAGGTACCGCTGCACGGCCGATAAAGCCTCCCTCGACTATAACCTCAACCTCAACGGTCGGGTTACCCCTGGAATCCAGTATCTCTCTTGCGAATACGCTTTCGATCTCAAGATATTGTTTCATTTACAACTCTCCTCTCCGAATTCTTTCGTTTGTAGTTCAATTGTTAATATCTTCCACATTATATCACAGAGATGCGATGCCGACATATATTTGTGTATTATATTCCGGTTTATTTTAACCACATATTTTATAAATTAAAACACTGTCCTTTGTCCATTTGTTATTATAAACCGATGCATGGCTGAATTTGTTATTACTAGCAGAAATATGTGTTAAAATAGAACTGTGCTATTTGATTCTGCAAAACAAAAACTTTTTGTAAAGGGAGGCACGGATGCAATGGCAATATCAAAAGAGTGGGAATGGAGTATGGAGAAAAATCCTACCTGGCTTAATCCCAGTGAAGATAGTTACTTCCTGGCCACCAGATGGAAAGAGGCGGGATTTCGTAAGATTTTGGATTATGGCTGCGGATTGGGGCGGCATTCCATCTTTTTTGCCAAAGAAGGCTTTGCTGTTTCCGCTTTCGATTTATCTGCTTATGGTGTTAAACATTTGCAAGATTGGGCCGGACGTGAAAATCTTGATATAAACGCAGAAGTAGCGGATATGCTTCAATTGCCCTATCCGGATAATTCTTTTGACTGCGTTTTTGCTTACCATGTAATCTCTCACACTGATACAAAAGGAATGGAAACTATCATTAAAGATTTGAAGCGTATTCTGAAAAAAGGCGGAGAATTTTACGTAACTCTGTGTTCAAAAGAAACGTGGTCATACAAAGAAGCAAATTTCCCAAGGCTAGACGAGAATACGATTGTTAAAACGGATGATGGGCCTGAAAAAGGTATCCCTCATTTTTATGTCACATTGGACGATATATTATCCCTGTTTAAGGATCTTACGATTCTTCGTGTCCGGCACGCGGATGATTGCTATTTCGACGGAAGCAAGCGCAACAGTAAACACTACTATGTTTTGGGCAGGGTGTGAAGTTACCCTAAGCCTTATTTGCACCCGAATATAAGCGTATCAGTCGGTGCTTGGAAACACAGTCGGAGCAGACAGCGGCGGCGATCTATGCCGTCCACATTCCCTGCGTTCCACCTGAAAAGCGGGATATTCATCCCGCTTTGTCATTCTTTTTATCGTTGTTGTCCCGCGGCGCGTAAAGCACCACTCTGTCTCCGTCGAGTTCCACCTTTATCTTGTTCTTGTCCTTCAGACCGAGGGCATTAATGTAGTCCGCCGGGATCTGGAGCCTGCCCGCCCTGTCAAGGACCGCAAGCTCTTCATGGGTCTCATCGCCATGATTGCCGAACATCCCGCTGCCCATTTCCGCAAGCTCCTCGGCGTACGACTTTCTGCGGATAAATTCACTGCTGGTCCGCCCATCCCTGATCGCTACGACCCTGTCCACCTTCTGTGACACCTGCCGGTCATGGGTAACGATTACTACGGTAACGCCGAGCGTCATATTCAGTTCACGGAACACATCGAGCACTGCGGCGGCAGTCCTGCTGTCAACGGAACCTGTCGGTTCATCGGCAAGCAGCAGCTTCGGATTGTTTGCAAGCGCGATGGCTATCGCCACACGCTGCTGCTCACCGCCCGAAAGCTGGCTCAGTTTATTGTTCCTCCTGTTGAGCAGCCCGACCAGGTCGAGAAGCTGGAGTGCCCTGCTCCTTTTGCTGCCTTTGCCCGTAAAGTTCATGGGCAGTTCGACATTCTCCTGCGCTGTCAGATATGGTATCAGGTTCCTCGCATTATTCTGCCAGATGAACCCTACGGTATCCCGCTTGTATTTAATGAGCTGCTGATCGTTGAACTTCAGCAGATCGCATCCGTCTACTAACAGCTTTCCGGCCGATGGCTTGTCGAGTCCGCCCAGCATGTTCAGAAGCGTTGACTTTCCGCTTCCGCTGTTTCCAATGATTGCCATCAGTTCGCCCGCCTCTACCGTAAGATCGAGCCCCTGCAGCGCTACAACTTCCAGATCCTTGGTCTTATATATTTTGACCAGGTTCTCGCACTCTATCATTTTGGGTTGTTCGTTCTGAGGCTCGTCTTCCTTTACGAGCCCGCTGTCAACTCTATCAAACCGCATCTGTTATACCACCGTCCTCAAGCGTCAGTACATGATCCGCTATATCTATCATACTCGGGTCGTGAGTAGTCATGACCACCGTCAGCCCCTCCACCTCCACGAGGTTCCTGAACAGCTTGACAACCTGCAGGCCCATATGCGTATCGAGCTCTGCCGTGGGTTCGTCGGCGAAAACTATGTCGGGCCTGTGGGCTATGGCCCTTGCTATAGCCACCCTTTGCTGTTCACCCCCTGAAAGTTCATGCGGCCTGTGATTCATCCTCTTGCCCAGGCCTACGAGCGACAGGCATTCTTTCGCCCTATCGCCCCTTCCCTTCGCAGGAATGCCGGCGATTCTCAGCCCGAACTCCACGTTTTCATAGGCGGACATCATGGAAATGAGCGCTACCGACTGAAATACAAAGCCCATTTGCTTCCTTCTGATCTCGTTTTTGGTATGCTCTCCCGCATGTGTGATGTCGGTCCCGTTGAATCTGATAATGCCTGAGTTTGGCTTGTCAAGCGCGCCCAGCAGGTTTATGAGCGTAGTCTTGCCCGAACCAGAGCGCCCCCTGAGTATGGTCAGCTTTCCCTTTTCTATTTCAAGTGAAACACTTTTCAATGCATGGACCGTAAAACTGCCGGAATTGAAGTCCCTGACCAGCTTTTCGGTCACAATAATTTCACTCATACATACCTCCATTCTGATACAGCGCGTACTGCTATCCGATATTAGCCTTCGTCGGAACAGATGCGGGACATGTCAATCCTCCCCGAGTTTGACAGCCTGATCTATCTTTATACCTGAAATTATCTTCCACAACGTCAGAAAACCCAGCATCAGCATCATTCCTATAACCGAATAGATCTTGATATAGTCCGCGCCGTCCGACATTATCTTGAATGGCGGCACCTGATCCACAGAGCTGTACATGATCTGCAGCAGCGGTATGAACAGATCGCCCGCGATACCTCCTATAACTATGCCCATGATAATGGCCGCGCCGGATACGAGTACCTGCTCGCACGCAAGCATCCCGATTACCTTTGCAAGCGACATGCCCATAGCGCGCAGTATGCCGAACTGCAGTACCCGATCCTGTATCGAAATGATCCAGTATATCAGAAAGCCCAGCATGCTTATCAGCATGGCCGCGATAAAGCCCAGCGTCAGCATGCCGTTCATGCCCTGGATCATAGCGTCGTTCTTCATCTTTACGATTTCCTGCTCCCTGTAATGGATTTCGGACAGCTGCAGATCTTTTGCGGTTATATCGTCATTGATCTGCTTGTCGGTCGCGCCATCGGCCTTTTTCAGCCATACTTCGTAGGGCTCCAAAGCCATTTTGCTCTGTATGTAATCTAGGTTTGCCACAACGAGCCCCGGGGCTTCCACGCCATTCTCGGCCGAATTCGGATTATACGTCGGCCAGTAATCTATAAACGCGTATATCGTACCTTCAAGGTAGCCCTGCTTGCCCCAGGTGATGTATATGGTGTCGCCCTCGGACAATTTATACTGATCCCTGAGATTTGATGAAACCAAAAATGCCGTTGGAGCGTCGGTCAGCAGGTTAAGATAATTATACCAGTGATAGGGCAGGAGATCCTGCCTGAACCACGCGACCTTCGCGAACTGATCCGGGACGATCCCCATTATGTTCACATTATTGACGAACTCATTGGACGTCTGAACAGCACCATCACTGGCCCTGAGTACCTTTGTCGCCTGCCCGGTGCCCGAAAGCGTGGAGTATTTGAAATAATCGGGTTCGATGTATCTCTCCTGCAATGGCGATGCCTTTTCAGCTTCAAGTTCTGCTCGCGACTCTGACGACAGAAAACTATTTTCCGGTGGTCTGGTATCCCTCCAGGTTGCCATCATTCTGACGTCCGCCCCTATCGAATAGCTGATCTTATCTTCGATATTCTGATTTATCGTTCTTGCCGAATTGGCGTTGAACAAACCCGTCGAAATGGCAAGGATGATAAACAGCATCAGGAATTGCTCCTGTCCCCTGGACCTGCCGACTTGTATAAGCGAGATATACATTGCAGGCGACCATACCTTCCTGCCTACCCAGTAGATAAACCGGATAAGGTACGGATATATCCTTATGAACAGCAGGCCTGCGCCAACTACGAATATTGTAGAGGTCAGGAAAAGCAGGGGATCTATCTGCAGCTCGTTTGCCTTGACCCCCGTAGAAGCGAGTATCATTTGTTGCTGTTTATACCTGTAAAGCCCGTAGCCCGATACGAGCAGGAGAACTATATCCAGAAAGAATTTCTTCCAGACCGGCGATTTTTTGGCTCTCGACTTATCCTGCTTATGTTTTACTATAGATGTGCGAGAAGACGCTATAACGGGCGCCAGCATCGTTAAGACAAGGAATACCACCGCTCCGATGGAATAACCCAGCGTTTTGAAACTTAGTGAGACATGAATAGCGGTCCTCTGTACGAATTCGAGGAAGCCGTTGGAGGATCCGAGGACAGAGCAGATAAACATGCCCAGCAGCGGGCCGAAAATAAACGCTACAGCGCCTATAAGCGAGCTTTCCACAAGATAACTCAGTATGATCTGCGCCTTGCTTGCGCCCCTGCTCTTAAGGACAGCAATCCCATTTTCATCATGGCTTATGATAAGCTGTGAGACCATGAATATGTAGAATATAAGCATTATGAGCACAGGTACCGTTAAAACCCAGAGCATGTTTCGAAGCTGCTGGGCTCTTTCATTGTAATCCTTCAATATATCGCTCACAGGCATTCTAAATTCGATACTGCCCTTGTATTTTGAATACCATTTAGTTTGTTCCCCAAGTATACCGGATATCTTTGAGAGGTTTTGAAGCGTGATCTTGTGATAATCAAACGCACAGTTCCAGCGCGCTTCGGTGATAAGTCCGTTTTCCTTCGAGAGGAATTCCTGCCCGAAGAGCTTGTAGTCCATAAGAAATTCCTGATTGTATTCATTTATGTTTACAGACCAGTATGCATCGTTTTCAGTCTTTACGGTGTATACGCCAATCACTTTTACTTTGCATATTTCCTTGTAATCCTGCGCCGGATCCGTTATGGAATATACCTTGTCGAGCAGAAGATTAAGGCCTTTCATCGCCTGCTGGTTCACAATGACCTCGTATACGCCGTCTACGGGTTCCCCGGCAAACAGTCTGCCGTTCGTAATCTTTATATGGTCCTGCAAGCCGGAGAGCGCCCCCAATTGAACATACGTCGTGTCAGGAGCATTATCCGAATCCGACTTTTTTTGCGTGGGCATATATAGGTTGCCCATCTTGACACCTTGTGAGACTGTCATAACAGGCAGGTCGAACTGCGGGATCTTCTCCGTCATTACCTTCCTGTCGAAAAAGCGCTGCGCATTGACCCTGTCTTCCGCCTTGTAACTGTAGTTGAGAGTTGCCCTGACATTATACTGACCGGGAAAACTACCTGTTTTTACCTGGTAATTCTCAAGATCCTTGGTAAGCATTCTCTGCAGAATGCCGTCCGTATATAAAGGAATACAGCTTACGAGGGCTGTGGCCAATATTGAACCTATAAGCAGGCATATGACCATCCACAGGTTGCTGAACATCCTTCGAAGTACCATCTTCAGCAAATCGAACGCCTCCTACCCAAATAGATGCTTGCAGGTTACAAAGAATATATGAATCGTTGAAATATAACTTCCGATAGTCTCTAGTAATATTCCAGCCAATCCTTATTTGACTATGACGAGCTCCCCTGCATCCAGACCATTTAGGACCTCGACCTGGGTGCTGTTTTCAACGCCCGTATCAATGTCCCTTTCTTCTCTGATATTGTCTTTGAGAACATTGACAAACTTTCTTGAACCAAAAGTGTTGACAACCTGTTTAGGCACTATAATAACACCGCTTCGCTTTTCAAGCGTGAGTTTAATCGTAGCAGTCCTTCCTATCGTCACATCGGCGGGAAGATCGTCCACCTTAAGCTGCACCGACTTTTTGGCTTCTTCGCTTGCATCATCCGGGACTTCGGAAGGAGTTTTCACCACTTTGCCCGAGTATTCCCTGTCATTCAGTTCGATCACTGCTTTCATGCCAAGCTTGAAATTGTTGACCTTTTCGGCGGAATAACTGAGCTGGAGCTGCGATGGATCTGCGATCCTCACTATCGTCTGGTATGCGTTCACGTTTTCACCGAGTTTGACATCCGTTATGTACACCACTTCGCCATCAATGGCAGCAGTAAGTTTTGTCCTCGCATATTCCTTTTTTAGACTGTCAAGTCTGATCTGATTGGACTCTACATCCAGTTCGGCCATCTCAAGCTCGGACTTGCTGCCGCCCTCTATTTCATAACTTGTCTTGGCTTTGTCATATACGAGCTGCGCCCTCTTCAGTGCAATTTCCTGAAGCTGTATATCATTCAGTATCGTATCCGTTTCCAATTCCGCCAGCACATCGCCCTTTTTGACCTTATCGCCGGGCTTCACCTTGATGGACTGCAGCCTGCCGCCCCTGTCCCTGTAAAAATGATCGAGCTGGCTAACCGATACGAACACACCGGTACAGCTGATAGTGTTTTCTATATCTCCCTTGACAGCCTCGATCGTCTCATATTCGACCTTGTCCGGTACCTTGATGGGCGGAGCCAGCACCTCTTCCTCCCTGGGAAAGAAGTAACAGCCTGAAAATACAGTAGTGATCAATACGGTAGTAAGCAGAAGTGAAACTTTTTTAAACAAGATCAATTATAACACCTCGCGTTAAAAGTCATTTTATGCCGGTATGCCAATATGTGATTTTACTGCAAAAGCTATATTTAAGTATAAGAAAAAAAGCGGCTTTTGGCAATTCAATCATATTTTAGCACGAGGCTTACAGAAAAAGTAGATGTTTTTTTTATGGTAAAAGGTGCTTTTTTTTCATTGCAGTCAGGCTTTTCATTGCATATATTTGCATTTTGACCAGAAATTTAATAAAATAGCCTTGAGGTGTACATAATGAAACTATTTCAAGCAATATGCAGCAAGACACCCAGCAAGACGCCCAAGTCCAGCCATCTATACCTGAGGCTGCGCTCACGGTTCACTTTGTATTTCTTTTTGCTGATCGTGATCCCCTATGTACTCCTTTTTTCTATCCTCTACCTCCACACGCGTACACTTATGGAGGAAAATGCGCGCGAAGCTGCTTTGACGAGCATTACACAGGAGCAGAATTCCATAGGCAAATATTTAGGCGAACTGGTACTTGCACTGAATACATCTGCCGACAGCCTGTCTCCTTCGGAGCAGGCCCAGCTTACCGGCTCTCCGTCTTTAATCAGACAGTCGAGCTCTCTGGGATCGATGACAAACGACATACTTTCCGCAGGTCAGCTAAAAGCCCTTTCTGCGGTGTATCTGATAGACAACAGCGGCGTCAGGGCTTCCTTCGGTCCTGATGCGGATCAGGCCATTATCAGCAATCCCTCCTCTCAGCAGTGGTTCATGGACTCCTTGAACGATCCCGGTACTATCCAGTTGCTTGGCACTGTTCAGAGATTTTATAGAAAAGGAATGAACAAAACAGTCATATGTGTGGCAAAAGCGCTCGGAAGCAGCCCTGCGATGGGAGATGGAACCGTTCTGCTGTTCGATTTCGATTACAGCCTTATCACCGATTATCTTAGCAACACCCGGAACTCCGCCGACTATGCACCTGCGGCAAGGCACAGCGATAAGATGATTCTTGACTACAGCGGAAACATACTTTACTGCAGTAATTCGGGGAGGCTCACCACCAAAGCGGACAGTGTGCTTCTCGGAGCGATCGGCAACGGAAATTCCGGCTTTAAACGAATGAATTACTACAGTAACGATCAATACATATCATATATCAGATACCCTAAATTCGGCTGGACCTTTATCGATCTGAAGCCGGCATCCGATGTGACCGGACGGATATGGCTGCGCAGTCCTGCAGTGACACTGTGCTTCATCCTGTTCCCGATCATTGTGCTGGTTTACCTCGGTTTGTCAATTAAGCTGCTGCGGCCGATAAATGAATTGACGTCAGTGATATCCGATTATGAAAACCAATTCCCCGGGGAAGACAGCCAGGCCCCGCTTCTTGCCGGTAATCAGGCGGTTTCCGGTTTGAAGGGCGCAACGGATATCGACTTCTTCATCAATAAATTGTACAGTATAAAGCTCCGTCAAAAGGAGGCGGAACTCAACTCCCTGCAAAACCAGATCAATCCTCACTTTCTGTACAATACGCTCGAATCTATCAGGGGCGCCGCACTATACCACGGTATAACGGAGATAGCGGCCATGTCAAAGGCCCTGTCGCTGCTTTTCCGCTACAGCATCAGCGACCGCGTTCTGGTTACGATAAAGGAGGAGCTGCAGCATCTGGAGAATTATATATCTATACAGAATTTCAGATATGAAAATAAATTCGAACTGCAGTACAATATACCACCCGAATTAATGAATTATAAAGTACTAAAGCTCACTTTGCAGCCGCTTATCGAGAACTCGATCAAGCACGGCCTCGAAATGAAGCTTGGCAAAGGGACCATCAGCCTGGATGTACTGGTATTGGACAGTAACATCAAGATTTCGATTTCCGACGACGGACTTGGGATACCTGCAAAAAAATTGGAGGAGCTCAACAGGTCGCTCATGAATGAAAAATACCAGGCAGGAATGGAAGGTGACCGCTCCGGCACAGGCATTGGGGTCATAAATGTAAACTCGCGTATCAAGCTGTACTTTGGAGAGCAGTATGGGCTTAAATTCAGGGAGTCTCTTGTCGGGACGACGGTTGAAATAACACTTCCGGCAGTTAAGGAAAATTAGAAAGGATGTTTAGCGCCCTTGAGGTGCGGATTTCCTTTAAAACATCCAACGGGGAGGCCATCTATGCTGAAACTCATAATAGCCGATGACGAAAAATGGGTAAGAACAACGATCAGATCCATAATACCTTTCGAAAAGCTGGACCTGACCCTTTCATGCGAAGCATCCAACGGTATCGAAGCTTTGGAACTATGCCGCCGGTATGAGCCCGATATACTTCTGACAGACATAATGATGCCTGGGCTGACCGGTCTTGAGCTTATGAAGGAAGTCAGGACCCTCCTGCCCGACCTCAGGATAGTCGTGATAAGCGGCTACAATGATTTCGAATATGCCAAAACCGCTGTTAAATATGGTATTACCGACTATTTGCTCAAACCGGTCGATGAAAAGGAATTGACTGAGGTATTGATACGCATAGGTAATGAACTGGTTCGCCAGGAGCAGCTGAAACGAAAAAGCGAGGCTGAAAGGGAACAGTACAGGCAAGCTCTGCCGGTCATTTGCGAGGCCTTTTTGAATCAGGTGATCTCGCAGAACAATATGACATCAGAAAGGATGCGGAGCGAGCTTCATAAATACGGCATAGATTTTCCGAGCAATAGCTTTACAGTCTGCGTCACCGCTCCCGACGAAAGCCCTAGAGCCGAGGACGGGCAGGAAACCGCGGGCTATTACAGGTCTCTGGTCAAGTGGGCGTTCAAGAGATATGCCAAAGCCGTTACATTTCCGCTTGAGCAGGATAAATCTGTTCTTGTCTCCCTGATAAACAGCGACAGGGAAGCCGAAGGCATCAAAAAAGCGTATGAAGTAGTCGGCAGGCTTCTGGATAGAAAATTTTCATTTTCAGCATCAACAGGAGTAAGCGGTTCAACACATCAATTCTGCATGCTGCACGATCTTTATACCGATGCTGCCGAAGCGCTTGAAACACGCTTCTGGAAAGGTCCTGGAACACTGGCTTTCCATAAAAAGGGATGTCTGTCGCAGGAGATGAAGCTTGCTCTTCCCGAGGAGACGCTAAACAAGGTGACACTCAACCTGAAGCTTTCTAATATACAGACCGCGATATCATATATAGAAAGCGTTTATGAGTCGCTGAGAAAAGGGAATCCTTCCGGGGACGGCGTATATGTCAGGCCTTCACTAGTGAAAGAGTTCTTCTGGCAGTTTATACAATCAATAATAATCATATTGAACATACAGCTTCCATTTATCAGGAATGAAGCGACCGTCTCGGGAGAGCAGCCCTATGACAGGATCAGGGATACCGTTTTCTCCGACGATCTTGCATCGGTCGCGAAGGATCTGCTTGAGCACGTCTACAACTTCTACCACGACAAAAATCCTCTTGACAACACAAGCCTGGTAACTAGCGCCAAAAAAATAATAGAGAAAAACTTCTCGGGCGATATAAGCCTCGAACAGGTGGCAAAGCATGTTCATCTAAGCCCGGCTTATCTCAGCGAGCTCTTCAAGAAAGAGACCGGGATGAGCTTTATAGATTACAAGACCATCATCAGGATAGAACAGGCCAAGAAGCTGCTTTCGATGCCTTCCATGAATATCGCGGAGGTCAGCTCAAAGGTCGGCTACTCCGACCCCAAATACTTCAGCAAGCTGTTCAAGAAAATAACAGGCAAAACAATCTTCGAGTATAAAAAGGAAGTGCACGGCCCGAATTACAGCCAGCTCGAAGACGCGCAGGACGCGATGTATGATGAGAGCGAGAAATAGTGCAGGCCGGTCGTCGGTTGCGTGCATCCATCTTTTACATGAATTGCAGGCGCGGTGGTCAGAGAGCCGGCATCCGCTCCGTCAAAGACAGGCTGTAGAAGTAATGCTCGCTCCAATGCGGGCGCAGATCATTCGACATCCGTGTCTCACGATCTCGCGCCTGCGGCATCCATGCCGCAGGTTTAGCAGACTTGATACCGCATTCGAGCTTCGCAATACTTCACAGCCTATAGCTTTTCCTACGCACGATGCCTTGTCTCTGACCGCCGCGCCTACAATTGCTCATGAAAGGATTGATAGATAAAAATATGGAACCGACTAAAAAGAATAAACTATTTATTATCACAGGGGCAAGCGGTATTGGAAAATCCTCAGCCTGTGAAGTTTTGTTCAGGAACGAAAAAGACTATATTGTAATGGAAAGCGATCTGCTTTGGTCGGATGTATTCAATACCCCGGAAGATAATTACAGGGCATATAGAGAGCTGTGGCTGCGTGTTTGCAGCAGTATCTCACAGATAGAAATGCCCGTAGTACTTTGCGGATGCGCGACACCTGAACAATTCGAGGTCTGCGAAGCCAGGAAGTACTTCTCAAGCTTAATATATATCGCTGTAGTAGCTGAAGAAAATGAACTCATTAAGCGAATGAAACACGGAAGAGGAGTTACTGATGAAAGATGGATCGAGAGTTCTGTGCAATTTAATGAATGGTTGAGAAATAACAGTACGAAAACAACTCCTAACATTATGTTGGTGGATAATACGAATCTAAATCCTATCGAAACCTCTGAAAAAATAGATGAGATCATAAGAAGCAATATACCTTGACTAGCCTGATTATGGCAAAGCCCCGATCAAAACCGTTTTGTGAGGTAACATTATGGAATTATTGAATATCTATAACAAAGACCGGATAAATACCGGGAAAACAATAATACGAGGTGATCCCTTCGCAGAAGAAGAATATCATTTGGTTGTCCATGTGTGCGTATTTAATTCCAAGGATGAAATGCTGATTCAACAACGTCAGTCTTTCAAAGAGGGTTGGCCCGATATGTGGGATGTAACTGCCGGCGGCAGCGCTATTGCGGGAGAATCCAGTCAAGCAGCGGCCGAGCGGGAGTTGTTCGAGGAAATCGGTTATAAGATAAACTTAAGCCATCTACGTCCTCACCTTACTGTTAATTTCAAGGAAGGTTTTGATGATTACTATTTGGTGGAGGATGAGGTTGATATTGATACATTAAAATTGCAATTTGAAGAGGTTCAGAAAGTTAAATGGGCATCTAAAAATAAAATCCTAGCAATGATAGATAATGACGAGTTTATCCCTTTCCATAAAAGTCTTATTAAATTATTTTTCGATATAAGAAAAAAGTTCGGAGCAGTGCAAGAACCGGAATAAGTCAAGGGTTAAGAAGTAGCGACATGCCGGAGGCATGGCAGGAAGGTGATATGATGGATAGCTTTTTAGATTTGGCATCAACCAGAAGGAGTATAAGAAAATTCAAAGATACGGCTATACCTTTGGAGGATATATTGAATATTTTATAAGTGCTGCAACCAGCGCACCAAGCGGCTGCAACAGCCAATGCTGGAAGTTTGTAGCTATAAGGGACAGAAACATCATTCATCAGCTTGAGACGGTCGTAATAAGAAAGGCTGAAAATATATTGGAGATCAAAGGAAATGAATTATCCCAGAATTATTTATCTTCCAAAAGAAAAAAGATAAGCTTTTTCGCAAAAGCCCCTTTAGTAATAACGGTATTTATGACAAAGTCAGATTTTTATGACCCAATATTCATTTCAGCACTAAAAGAAAGAGGATTTGATGACGATGGCATAATGAAGCTTTTTGCAAACTATGACCTGTTATCTATAGGAGCGGCCGTACAAAACATGCTGCTTGCCATACATGAAAAAGGTTACGGTGCGTGCTGGATGAATGAACCCACTATTGCCGCAGATGAGATCAACAAAATATTGAACGAACCATCAGAACATAGATTTATCAGTCTTATACCTGTAGGTATTCCGGCTTATACACCCCAGAATAAAAAAATGAAAGCTATCGATGAAGTGTTTTAAATAATTTAGCCAGAGGAATGTCATGATACCTCAAAACAAAACCATACTAATATCCGTATCATTATTGTATATTTGCATGCAATAAAACAAGTAGAAAGGAACTACTATGAAGGGATATAAACTAAGCCGAAATCTGTGGATATTTGCCGGGTTATGCTTTTTAGTATCTTTTATAATAAACCTGACAGAGAACAAATCGATATTGGCAATCGTTATGAATGGCATCACCTGTATTCTTATGTTTATTAACTCCTACATTTATCACAGGAAGCTTATCAAAGAAAGTAAAGATCAATAACATATCGAAGGGCTCTGCATCATAAGCCATAAAAGGCAAATGATCAGAAAGGGCAAATGTGATGCATAAACTAATAAGTCAATCGAGGCATCACATTTGCCAGGCATTAAAAAACAGAGGCATCTTCGTTAGAATACACCTCTGCTCATTGGCCTTGTGGTTTATCTTTCTCTGTAGAGATAAGCGGGATCGAACCGCTGTCATCTTGAATATATAACTGGTTTCCGTTTGCTATTAGCTATTTTCTCTCAACGGGTATCCAAATTTCGCTAACATATTCTTCATCGTCCATGTTGCCTCCGTAATACGCCTCCATGTCAATTTCATGAACAGGGCGCCAACGCATCTAAACCCGTTGTCCACTCCATTTTGTCGCCTCCTATCTGATAATATAGTATCAAGACGTAAAGTTATTTTCCCGATTCTGTCTGCTTAGTTTTGTCGGTTATTTCAGCTTGCATCAACATTTACCACAGGAAGGCTTTAAAAGACAATAAAGATCAAGGCGTGGCAGACAGAGACAAGGCATCGTGCGCAGGAAAAGCTACAGGCTGTTTATTCTTTTTCTATACATAAATCAATACATTTTGCCAATTCTGCTGTATCATTTACTGACAAAATAGATGCCTCAAGTAGGATGTTATTATATACAGAATTCCAATTTATTACATATCCGCATTTTAAGGCTAAACATCGAATGAATTCTCTAATAACTCTTCCGTTCCCTTCTCTAAATGGATGAATAATATTCAGTTCAGCCATGTAAAAAGCAGTTCTACAGCAAAAATTGTTTCTCTCTAGTGCTGTTAAATATTTTTCTTTTTTTAGATCTAATAGTAAATTTATTAAATTACTTTTTATATATTGGCTACGAGCAAATAAGGTATTACCTCTGGAGATATCCTCTTGTCTTATCTTGCCTGCAAAAGGATATATATCTTGAAAAATGTACTTATGAATGCCTTGCAAATGGCTAAGTGAAAATCGCCCTTTCAATGGTAATGCTTCCAGTTCTAAAAGCTTTTGTGCTGTATACTCAGTTTCTGCTTCTTGTAATAAGTGGATTCCTTTAATATCTAGTTTATTTATAAGAATATCAGTATCTTCATAACAATAAATTGATTGGACTATATCTTTTCGATTGTACTTCGAAAAGGTCATATTTTTTGAAGCCTTTCTTTCTTTGAAATAATTCTGTGTGTTATAGCGCTGATTGCTTCTTGACTGGTTATTTTACCTTGAAGATAGCTTCTTCCTAATCTAAGCGTGGCTTTGCTTGGCTTAAGTCCCTCGACTGCCAGGGTAGCCTTAACATTGACGAGTGCCCTTCTTACCTGCTTTTCAGTTAATTTCTTCATTTAGAACAACCTTTCAAAACTAAACTGTAAAAATATTATACCACATACATAGTGCAAAAAGAGCTAAAGAACTCCTGAGCCTAGATAACGAAATCAAGCAACCGTAAGCAAACACGGTTATCGTGCGGAGTAAAAGCTACAAGAGCCAACAATAGCTTGTTATATGTTTACAATACATTTCAATGATGATATGCTTCAATCGAATAAATATGAAGGGGTGTAAAGATGATTCTGTAATCTGAGTAAAGGCTTATGCCGTTGAACAGAAAAAGCTCCTATGTTAGGATAAATGCAGGTCTTGCCAAGCGCAAATAAACACATAGAAGGCGTCTTGTATAAATATGGGAACCGGGAATTTTGGAGTAGAGGGTACTATGTGGATACAGTAGGAAAGAACAAAAAGGCGATACAGGAATATATAAAGAATCAGTTGCAAGAAGATTTAGCGTACGAACAAATGAGTATCAAAGAATTGGTAGACCCGTTTTACGGGTGAGCCAGTAAAAAAGAGCAATAAATAAACCGCTTTAGCGGTAAGTTTGAAAACCTATACGGTTGGCGGACTTTTCGTAGGGGGCTTTCAGCCCTGCCAGTATCATGCCCTTACAGGGCAAGAGCAATCCGCCGGCTAAGTCGGCGGTTATGATTCCGCGCACCTCGTCGCTTAATCTTCTTATCTCCGGTGTAAAATCACTCCACAGAAGTTTGAGATTCTTCGTTTCCTTTATTATTAGCAAGCTCGAAATTCCTTATAGACCTAAGCAGATGTAATCTGATAATATTTTCTACATCTATGGTATTGCGTGACCTTAGAACAGTTATAATCTTATTATGGTACCTATTTTTCAATGATTTCGGACTGCCTTTTCAAATTCCTTTACAGAGTCTATGCTTCCGATAAAGTAGGATGTTTCCTTTGTTTTCCCCTTGTCTGTCTCTGTTTCCCTTTCAACCATCCCGACACCTTTAAGGCCGCACCATTCTTTTTTTGCGTCGATCATCCACTTGATATCGGTGGAATAGTAGTATTTACGTCTCTCTATCCTGCCATGCCCATTTTCTACTGTTTTGAGCATGGATAATTCCGGATCGCCAAGCGGTTTACCATTGTTGTTCAACATCCTATAAGCAATATTCAGATTCTCTATCCTGTTCCTCATTTCCGGTCTCTGATAATGCTCAACAATATCATTTAACAAACCCTGCTATTCTTCACGGCAACAACCTGCCGCAGTAATGATAGCTTATAGGGCCAAGCTCTGCTGCAATCCTATCATTATAAGTTCTGCAAAACTCTATAATCTGATCGCCGGATAAGCATACAACGGAGGTATCTTCCTTCAAAAGCACTGAACCGGGGAAAATTGCTCCCATTATATATATACTACCATCAATAGTCGTGTCATTAATTAGAGGAGAAATGGCACGATGGAATGCAATGTATGCATCAGTTATTTTCTCAAGAAGCCAGTGTACATCATCAGGAGAATCGTACAAATCATAAAAAAAGTTATTGCCTATAAGTGATTGAGCTATGCTGAAAGGGCTTTGCATATCAGGATGGCTTAAGCGTATGCAGCGTTTGCAAACCGGATATTCAGACAAACGCTCCGAAAAATACTGATATGTTGAAATGACCTTTCCCGGGACCCCCGCATGTATATTGTAGTCCATGTCCTCCCATGTCCTACGGTACTCCGTGATGCTTTCCTCATGTATGGCCCATGGCGTGGCTCCTTCATTTACGACGTATTTGCCGCCAACCAGATTATGTGATACAGCAATGCCATGATTGCTTCTAATCTGCAGAGGATAGTCATCCTTTATTTTTACTGAATTTATTACACTTCCGAATTCTCCTGCCTGCATTAATTCATTGTATAGCATCTTTTCAGGATCATTAAAGACTTCCACCGTTGAAAATAAATCGGACTCTGATTTGCAAAAAATTGATAATGGCAAATCATTTCGAGTTTTTCCCTTTATAGCATTTATATGTCGCTTCTCTACCTGGTTGCAATGTTGCTCATCAATATTCTCTTCAAGAAAAGCAAGCATACGGTCGACCTTTTCCAATCGCTTAAACATCAACTCACCCCCTTAAGCAATTATCACCCATTAACATACATTAATATGCGACCTTAACTATGACCTTTTTTATTTTGCCAGGAGTGCCTTTACACAATAGCGGTGCGTGAGCATCATCTGAAAAACAGATTAAAAATGCTCCTTCAGTTAAGATGATATCCTGGTCAAAATCTCCTACAAAGAACTGAGTATCCTTATCAGCATCGTATTCGGACGTACACTCGAGTTCTTTTACGCTTGCAACCTTAATATATTCTGTTCCGCCTAAGCAGATATGAATGTCGATATATTTTTTGTGAGATTCATATTTTATAGGCATATTGTTATTGGTATCAATAATATTATAGTTGCAATATATGGTATCTCCGTCAATCTCCGTTCTGCCTTCATTTAGCTGCCGTATATTACTTTTTTGAATAAATTCTAACGCCTTATCAAGATTTCTATTAATACCCTTATATTTTGCTATTGAATCAAGCCTGTCAACTATCATATTTACCCCTTTAAATATATTATTTATGCAGGCTGCACATATATCAGCGCAGCCTGCATATTTAAGCTAAAACCTGGTACAATCTTATGAATATAGGTTTATCAATCGTCAAACCACTCAACATTATCTGGTGTATTAACAGATTTCTCTGTTGCAAGGAAATGCTTGATTGCAGATTTTGCCCTTTCTTTTTCCCTCTTAACTTCTTCCTCATCACGATAAAGTTCTGCACCTTCTTCAAGCAGTCTCTTTTGCAGAGCTTTTATGTCTATATCTCTTACATTAACCTTGTTATTGATAGCAAGCTTAGCAGCAATACCTGCAGCCTGTTCCTCAGCCATTACGAGTGGCATCAGCCTTGTACTGCCATGTGCTATGTGTGTAACGGAAATACATCTTCCTACTACGATAAGTCCGTCCATTTTAATAGGAATCAAACAGCGGCGAGAAAGGACCAAAATAGGAATCCTTTCTCGC
>JAEYOM010000043.1 GCA_023411715.1 Bacillota bacterium
CTTACCACGTCGGTGCCCACACAGAAGGAGTATAGCACTTTATCCGTGCCGAATTCGTTTCCCAGGGCTTCTTCGCTCGCTATTCCGTTGAGAAGTGATAGTATGATTGTGTCCGGACCGACAAAGCGCCTTATCTCACCGATAGCTTGCTTGAGATGATGGTGTTTGACAGCAATAATGACAAGGTCCGATTTTTCATTTGCCTCATCGGGGGTCACATAATTGAACCCGACTGCTTTCCCGTTTATGCAGACTCCATCTGCACGGTACCTCTCCCGCCTGTCGCTGTCGACGATTATCCGAAGGCTTTCCGGGCACTTCTCCAGTATCCTGCCCGCATACGCCGCGCCAATTGCGCCAAGCCCTATAAGGTGCACGTTACTGATTTTTTTTAATATATTGGTATTGCTCTTTTCACCAGTCAGGTTCATTATCTGTACCCCCTGTTTATTCCATTATGCCACCCGGGATGCTTTCGTTCAAGTATATCCGACACACGGTCTTGAATATTTCGCAGGATGTGTTATAATAAAACAGCCTACGGACGTGGCGAAACTGGCAGACGCGCCGGGTTTAGCCTCGTTGCGGCGAAATTGCCATCATATGCGGGCGTGGTGGAACGGCAGACACGATAGATTTAGGTGTTGTCACCTCAGTGAACGGTTGATACAATAGAAAATGGCGAGAATAAGCACTCTCGCCGTTAATATGCGGGCGTGGCGGAATTGGCAGACGTGCAAGATTTAGGATCTTGTGCCACATGGCGTGCAGGTTCAAGTCCTGTCGCCCGCACCAAACAATATAATCCGAACCATCTCACATAATCAGAGATGCGTTCGGATTTACTGTTCCCTACGCAGTATTGGGAGGAAAAAGCAAGAGCTTTTGATGCACTTGCCTTTTTACTACATAAATTCGACTGCCTCAATCCCCAACACATCCAGATGTTTCAATAGCACCCGTTTTGTTGCTACACACAAAGATAGCCAAAAAGCTTGTTTATCTTTATTTGTTTCACTTATTATGTGATTATTGTGATAGAACTTTGAAAAAAGGGATGCTAACTGATAGGCATTTTCGCAAATATAGTTAGGCGCTCTTTCAGCAAAGGCACTCAAGAACGCTTCATTGCTCAGTGCAATTTCCATCAACAGTTCTCTTTCAATATCTGAATTGATTTTTTTAGATACAATTTTGCAATCATCCGTTTTTAGTTTGCTTAGGATGGAGTTGATTCTTGCGATTGTGTAAAGCAGAAAAGAACCTGTCTTACCTTCTGCAGCAAGAAATTTATCAATGTCAAATATATAATCTTTTAGACGATGATTGATAAGATCACCGAATTTTATTGTAGCTATAGCTATTTTTCTTGCTGTTTCTTTATTATCCAGTACAGAACTGTAATCTGAGGTGTTTACTTTGTCGAGAGCTGCCTGAAAGACAATATCATAAAGCTCTGATAGTGGCATCACACCTCCGTCACGGGTTTTATATGGTTTCCCGTCATTCCCGTTCATTGTTCCAAAGCCCAGATGTTCCAGATTCGTATCAGAAACTAAACCTGCCTTTATCGCGCATCTGAAAACCTGCGTAAAATGTAGGCTTTGCCTATTGTCAACGATATACCATATTTGATGTGGATGAAAGTCGGCCACTCTTTGAATTATAGTTGCCAAATCTGTGGTGGCATATATATTTGAATCATCTGCTTTCTTTATAATCACAGGCGGAATTGTGAAATTATCTGTTTGTTGTGAAACGTCAACAACCATTGCACCTTCACTTTGGAATAACAGGTCTTTGATGTTGAGCATTTTAATAAGTGTCGGTACATATTTTTCTGCATCACTTTCGCCGTACCAATAATCAAAAGACACATTGAGATTATCATAATTTCTTTTCATATCGGATATAGATACAGTAATAATTTCCCTCCACAATGCTGTATAACCAGGATGCCCCTTTTGAAGCATTGCCGTTATATTTTTAGCTTTCTGTTTAAAATCAGTTTCTTCTTTGCTCTTTTTGCTGGCAAACGGATATATTTCATTTAATTCTATTGCCGCTAATTTTATAGTTTTGTGAGATGCTGGATCAAAAGCATCCGAGAAACATGCCCAGTCGGGATGCCTTTCCCATAGTTCTGCTATAACAAGCCCTATCTGTAATCCCCAATCACCTAAATGTACATCGCTGATGGCGGTTCTTCCAGTTGCTTTTACGATTCTTTTCAATGATTCTCCAATCACCGCTGACCGTAAGTGTCCAATGTGCAACGGTTTTGCTACATTTGGTCCTCCATAATCAAGTAAAATCGTTTCTGGAATCTCTGCCTGAGGAATCCCCATATCTTGATTCTCAATGACCAAATTTACGTAGCTCATAAGAAATTCGTCTTTTACAGAAATGTTTATAAAACCTGCTCCGGCAACTGTGACATCACGAAAAACATTATCTTTTATTAGCATGTCTGCAACTTGTGTTGCAATCGCATAGGGTGATTTCCTAAATTGTTTCGCAGCAGAAAATGCCCCATTACATTGAAACTGGCACAGATCAGGTCTGTCTGATATCGATACCAGACCAAATTCTCCTGAATATCCGTAATTATCAAATGCAGCAGATACCTTTTCGCTAAGTAGAGCAATAATAGTTTTCATATATCCTCCTCAAAATAAAAAGCACTGTCAGGATGTGTTACCTAACAGTGCTTGAAAAATTTCAACTCACTTATATAGGCACACAGCAAACTTCGCCTGTACCCATATAGATACAAGCGTTCATCGTCTGCGTCGAATTGAAAGTGAATTAAATAATTTCATACATAACCTCTGCTTTTATTTTGACTTATTATACCACATATGTTTTATTAGAATCAATTCATTTGAAGCAAAAAAATCAGAGCATAGTCAATGAATTAACGGATTTTTGTCACATGGAGCTTTCGCTTGCTACGGGTTAGTTCCACTTGCATTTTTTATTCTGTCTTTTTCAATTTCACTCGAACCTCAATCTCTTTCCCGTCCTGTTTTATCTCTATGTAATCCACCAGGCGGCGGAGGTCGGCTTCAGTGATGGGCGTGTTCTTCAGTACCTCGTCAAGGGAGGTGACCTGCCTGATCAATTCTCTGACCCTGCGCCGCAGGTTGGCGTCGTGCGTTTCGAGATGTACCAACTCCTGCCGGGCTTTTTCATGATCCGCTGTGAGTTTTGTAATCAAAGCCGTGTAACGGTTGGTGTTTGGCTTATCGTTGATTCGCTCCATAAGAGCCGCGTCTATATCCCTGTCCAGCGACTGTATTTCTGCTCTTAATAATAAAGCACGGGCATCAAGTATTGGCTTACTTGACGCCCGTATTTTGAGTTCTTTTTGTATGTCAGCCATCTCAATCCGAAGGCTAAGGAGGAAAGTTTCTATCGCCGAGCGCACCTCCGCGTCCAGCATTTCCTCATGGATGCGGTGCGATTCGCAGAACGATCTGCCACGCAGTTGATAGTTCTTGCAGATATATTCGATGCGCTGCTTCTTATCGGTTTTTCGGATGATGGGGACAAAAGGAGCGCCGCAGTCGCTGCATTTCAGGAGACCGGCATATCGGTGAGCAGCGATATTATTTACCCTGGGTACTTGTTTACCGTTACGGGATACCAACTCCGTCTGCGCCGTCAGCCATTCCTTTTTGGATACAATGGCTGGCAGGATGTCTTTATGGCGGAACTGTTCCTCCTTCGGTACGAATCGTGTGATCTTGCCATTATGCATTTCAGCTTTGTGGTTTCGGAGTGTACCGGTGTAGCATTCATCGCTCAGTATCCTTTTGACGCCAGTGTAATTCCATAAATAAATATGCTGTCCATCCTTATCGGTATGGATGTCAGGATTATGCTTTCCATAGAGTTCAGCCTGAAGCTGTGCCGGGGTCTTGCGCCGTTGCTGGTTCAATAGCTGGCTGATAGGCCTTAACCCGACGCCGCTTAAGTACAGAGAAAAGATGAGGCGAACCGTGTCGGCCGCCTCATCCACTATCTCAACTTGTTTTGTATTTTTGTTCTTCCAATATCCGAAGGGAGCTATAATAACAATGCCAGCTTTTTGCTTTTGCCGATATCCTGTCCTTATCTTTCGCCCTATGTCTCTCGCGTAGTAGTCATTCATCAAACCCCGGATGCCGATGGTCAGGTCATCGTTTTCATCGAAGGTGTCCACGCTCTCGGTGACCGAGAGGACACGAACACTGTTTTCCCGCAGGAAGTCGATGAGAAGCGCGGTCTGTACCTTATGCCTGCCGAGGCGGGATAAATCCTTGACGATGACGGCGTCGATGCTTCCGGCTTCTACCGCCTTGATGATTTCACGGATGCCCTCGCGTTGAAAATTCATCCCGCTGGCGTTGTCGTCGGAGGATTCACCTGCGACAATGTAGCCATTGCGGAGAGCGTATTCAAGCGTAATCTTCCGCTGGTTCAGCAGGGAATTCTGCTCCTTATCGTCATCGTTTGAGAGGCGATAGTAAAGCCAGACCCGCATCATCCCACCGCCTTTTCTGCCGTCAGCTCGTAGATATCCTCGTCGTCAAACAGGATGGGAGCGAGTCTGTCAAAGTCAAAGTCCAGAGCGGAGGAGCGCTCCATCGTCTGCATGGTTTCGTCGTACTCGTCGGAGTGTGTGCGGAAGGGAGCCTTGATAGCGATGTTCACGTCCAACCTGCCGTCCTCGGTTTCGCTGATGCGGATGCCGTCAATGAAGAGCCGGAGCTGCGCTTCGCTGATGCCGTCGGAGGCGAGGATATCGTCTATCATACCAATGTCACGCTTGAAGGAGACCTGCTTTCGCCGGATGGTATCCGACAGGTTTTCGAGGTCGGCGATGCGTTTCCGGATGGCTTCTTTTTCAGCCTCACGCTTTTCTATCATGCGGGTGTACCGCTCGGCGTTATCACGGTCACGGATGCGTTCCAGCAGGATGGCCTCAATATCTTCTTCCAAGGCGTCCAGCCGCTCCTTCAGCTTTTTAATCTGATTCTCCGCCAGATTCGCTTTCGGAATCCAGCTATCTATTAAGGTTTGGAGGGCGTGCCAGTTGGTTTGATACATCTTTTTTGTTTCGATGAGTTCGTTTCCGATGAGCCTGTCCAGCGTTTCCTCGCGGATAATATGCGAGGAGCAATGCTCCTTGCCATAGCGGATATAAGTGTCGCAGACGTATTCCACGACCTCCGTGCCATCGCTGTAGGTTTTTCTCTTGCCGACGAACGTCCTGCCGCAGTCGCCGCAGCGGAGCATCCCGCCGTAGCGGTGGATGGGCTTGCCCTTGCTTGCGCGGGCGTTGGTAGTTCTCCGTACATTTAGAAGAAGCCGCGCCTGATCCCATATTTCTTTTGTGACGATGGGCGTTAAGTACCCTTCATGCCGGAACTGTTCTTCCTCAGCGACGACCCTGAAAGTTCTGTTTATCTTGCTCCGCTCGCTCTTGTGGTTGATAAGGGTACCGGTGTATATCTCGTTTTCAAGGATACGCTTTATCATTGTAGCATCCCATAAATACTTTTTAGTGATGACGTCGTGGGTGTTAGGCGAGCGTTTATTGAGCAATTCAAGCTGTATAAGGGCGGGTGTTCTCCACTTTTCTTCGTTTAACAGACTGGCGATTGCCTTTAAGCCTCTGCCGCCTACATAGAGGGTAAATATCAATTTTACCGTTTCGGCGGCTTCCTCCACAACCACTACTTGGCGGGTATTTTTGTCCTTGAAGAAGCAGCCTTGACTGAGGGCATATTCGTATATAATTTTGCGCTGGTTGGTCAGGGAATTGAGTTCTTCGTCCTCGTCCCTTGACAGCCGGAGAGAAGATAAGCTGCGATGCGTCACTTATGAGTACATCGGAACTGACAAGGATTTTGACGTTTTTCTGAAGCTCTTAATCCACGACTACCTCGCAGTAGACAATCCAGGCGCCGCAACCGAGGAACCCATTGAAATCACAGAATCTTCGGTGGCTTGAAAATTCTGATAGCTATATAGAGAATTGTGTGCTATGGTGTGTCGTGATACCTGCGGCGCACCCCATAAAGCCTCCTTTCTCCCCGCTGAGGGGTTACATCCTCTGCCCAAATTCCTGCTCTTGTTCACTCTGGAGTTTGTGACCTTGTGCCAGCTTTTTGAGAGCTTCCCGCCGTTTCCGCTTGCTGTCTGAGGGGGCGAATGGGGTAAGCGCCGGGGGAACATCAGTCATTTTCTCCACGCTCTTTCCGAGCCCGGACAGCGTCTGATACAAGCCTGCCCATCGTATTCGCCTGTGCCAGCCAGCCCTCGGGCGGCTCCGGTGTCTGCGGAGTATACCCATGCTTAGCGCGGTAGGCGAACAGCTTTTCAAGGTTTTCCTTAAGATAGGTTTCATCGTGCAGGGTGCGGTCGCGGCACTTTTGGCCCTCCGGTGTGGTGAACAGAATGTACTTGTGCCTATCGTCCCAGCGGGCTTCATACCCCTCGTACTCCATGTTCAGGATGAAGCTTTCCTTGTCGGGCGAGTATTCCAGAGCCTCATCGATGGTTTTTATCAGCCGGAACTTCCAGCTCTCGCCCCGCATGGCGGCGTGGTATTCGCCCGGCGTCAGCCGCTTCTTTTTCTTCTGACCGTCGTAAGGTTCGAGGACGGAGAAGCCATGCGCCCGGCAGATTTCATCGTTGACCTGCCGCTGCTCTTGTAAGGATGTCGGTGACATATGAAGCTTCTTGCCGTCCTTATAACTGACGGAGTTGACGATAATTTACCTTGACTCTTGTGAGTGTCGCCATCACTTTACCTCCCCTGTAAGGTCAAGAAGGGCGGCGGCGATATCGCCGAAGACTTTCATGACCTCGTCTAACCTGACCGCCTGAATCCTGCCCATGTGCGCCAGCGTGGTGAGTTGGTTGAGGTTTTTACCAACGGCTTTCAGCTGTCCGATGAGAGGTTCGACGCCGTCAATGACGACGATATCCTTGTTCAAAGCCGAGGCGACGAGGTAATCGGTGACAGTCATCTTCGCCCGTTTCGCTTTCACTCTTATCTGGTTCAGGTCACGTTCGCTAACTCGGAACGCGAATTTTTTATCCTTTAATTTATCCATGTCATGCTCCTTTCGTCACTGGGGTGTGGGGCAGCGCCCCGCTTAATGCGGATGGCGTATAGCCGGACGCTTTGCTTGCCTCTCCCAAAGGGAGAGCTTCCTCATTTGTGCCTCCGCATACAGGGTCGACAGGGACGATATCCGTGAGAGTGAGCCACGGTGGTTCACTTCTCCCCGAATTCTGTGATGATGCCCTCAAAGTGAGCCAAGTTGGATCACTTTTCTTCGGATACGGTACTGCAGCATAAAAAGTGTGCCAAGTTGGTTACATTTCTCCCTCTCGCGTCGGCTGCGACGGTTGTCGGTAAATTTGATATTGATGCTGTATCTGTTTTGCCGTCATTGCCGACGCAGCCGACGCGTTCGTAGCGGATGCTGATTTCCTTCCTGTCATGCGTACGCTTCATTTCAAATGTGATTCCTCGCTCAGAAAGCTCTGCCTGGTTTCGTATCACTTTTTTGATAAGTACGTTTGGGAGAATGACCGCTCCGCACATTTTCTCAATCTCATCCGCCAACTCTGTGGCCGTTCCTGTGAACGAGAGAAGGGATTCCATAACGGCAGAGAGATGAAGAATAATTTCGTCGCCCGACTGCAGTTCGTTGGTGACGCTGTCGGAGAGTAAATTCCAGATATGTGACGCTCTATCAAACTCCAACTGCAGTTCACGGTACTCAATGTCCCGACCCACACAGTAGAGCATGGCGACGTTCCCGCTGCGTTTATCTTTTTTCAGTACGAAGTTGGAGTCCGTAGCTCCGCTGATGCCCGTCGTGCCGGAAATCATATTCATCGGATCGTCATCGTTCATCTTTCGCAAGTGGTGAATGAGCAGGATGGCGATCTGGTGCTTGTCCGCCAGCTGTTTTAAGATGCCAATGTCGCGGTAGTCGCTGGCGTAGGGATTGGCTTCAGCGCTGAACTTCCGTATCCGTTGGAGCGTGTCGATGACGATAAGTACCGTGTCGGGATACGATTTCAGAAAATCCTCAATCTGATTTTCCAAGCCTTCGCCGATAACGTCCGACATTGTAGCGAAGCGAAGATTCTCCGGTGCTCCATCCGTGATGTCGAACAGCCGGTTTTGTATCTGGCTGAAGCTGTCCTCCAGACAGAGATAAAGCACAGTCCCGCTGGTGACGGGAAAGCTCCACAGCGTTTCACCTGCAGCCACCCGCAGACAGATTTGCAACGCCAGCCATGACTTACCGATCTTCGGCGCTCCAGCCAGGATATGAAGTCCCTGGGGTATGAGCTCGCTTGTGATGAAACGTGTCGGCGGCAGCGGAGTGGTGAGCAGCGTTCCGGCGTCCATTGTGATAAGTTTGTTTTGTTTCATAATGTCCTCCTTTCTGGTGGATTTAAGGCGGAGGTTTCTTTTTGGATTCCTCCATGATAAAATTTACAGCAGGAGAAATTTTCTCTACATAGTGAAGCAATCTTTACGGATTTCAGAGTTTTCGTTTCGGGAGGTGAAGCGGATGAGCGAAATAAGAACCGGCCTCCGCCTGACTGAAGAAGGCAAAGGCCTGATAAGAAAGATACTGACCGATTATGACGGGACGGTCATTATTGATGGAGTCGTGCTGCCCCATGACGAACTCATTCGTTTCATGGACAGAAGCATAAAGGGTTACTACAAAAAACTGAAGTCGCTTGAGGAGCACCCGCTGTTCAAGGAATCGCTCAACGTATCTGAGGTTGACCTGCTTGATCTTATCGATAAAGCGTTTGAAATGACGGAGGAACTGCGGAGCGATTCCCCTGAAGCATATTTCTTTACGAGGATTGCGCTTGAAGACACGCTCGTCATCTCCGATGATGGGAGCGCCAGCTTCTTGCTGAACATCGGTATGCGGATTCTCAATATCATAAAGACGCCATATCTCACAAGAGTGCGGATGCGGAATATCATGGAGGTTTGCTTCGGTACGACAGAAGGATTCACGCAACGGGAGCGGTTTGAAGAGATATACAAGGTGTATCCTACGCTCGGCGAACACGCTTTTGCTGTCAGGTGGACGCCGGACGGCGAAGACTTCATAAGGGAATACGAGATCCGGTCGCTGCTTGAGCTTTATGTCTTTTATCTGATGGCGGCGCTGAGCTCCGATAATCGTATTGCCCGTTGTCAGCATTGCTGGCGGTACTTCGTACCCAAGACGAAAAAGAAAACGGACTACTGCGACCGCGTTTGGAAAGACGGGCGAACCTGTAAGGAGCTCGGACCTAATCTTAAACGTAAGAACGCCCCTGCGGAGGATAAATATCTGCTGGCATACAAAATACCCCGCGCCCGTTTTTATGAGCGCGACTATCGTGAGTACGCTGCCGAGCGCAAGCGGGAAACCACTTCTTACGAACACTATGAAGACTGGATGGAGGACGCCGCCGAAGCCCGTGCCGCATATGTCTCCGGCGAAATCGGTGGCGAGGAACTGCTCAGTCGCATAAATCCTGACGGAGAACCGTTGGAGCTGACAAAGTTTGCCGAGCCGGAGTCGCTGCCGTTTTCATCGTCCTGGCGGGAGATTATCGAGGCGAACATGAGCTTCGACCCTAAGAAGCAGTTTGAGGCTATGAACTTCCTTGACCTCGGTGCCGCCGATCCGAAGTGGCGCACTATATCCGCATCCGAACAGTTGCGGGATTCAAGGCAGGGCGAGTTGAGCCTTTTAGAAAAGTACAGAAAGAAAAAATGATAATAGCCCACCGATAAAAATTCGGTCGGCCATTTAATAACGGACTAAATCAGCGTTTTAGAGTTTTCTTCAAAATTTCCCGGACACGCATCAGTATTTCATTTGCTGCTTCTTCTGCACTTTCGAATTCCTTATCCAACAATAAATCTGCATAATGGCGTAATCTGACCTGCTTAGGTGCAAGGGAAACATTGTCCCTTATGCGCACAGGCGGAAGGGAGCCATTTCCGAATTCATTGCGTAAAGCGTGAATATTCTCAAGCAAGTTATAATCCTTTGCGACTGAAATCATGTCTATGCCAAAATCAATGCAGATGACATCCTGCTCGTTTTCTTCGCCAAGAGCAATGAATTTCAGGTATCTGTCAATTTCGGTTTGTGTTATGCTTTTTTCGATCTGAGCAAGTATAGCCTCTCGACTTTCACGCATATGCGGTAAATTTCGCGCCGATGCTATTGCCTTCTCCTTATCTCCGATTTTCATGTACAAAAAACACATGGCGGCTCGGGTAGTGTGCCGTACTTTTTCGGGTGGATTGCCGGACAGCACACTCTGGCATAGTGATATGGCTTTACCCAGCTTATCCGTATCGGTTTCAAACGAGAGTGCTAACGCAAGCTCCGACATTAAGCTCTCATCGTTAGGAAATGTTTTAAGCGCTCCTTCAAGCACCTCTGACGCCGCACGATGGTTTCCTTGTTGAAGAAGAGAGTGTTCTTCTTTAAAAATGGCATTCCTTGCCTCGGTATTACAGATTCTGTCCATACCAATAAGCGCGTCAACGCTGATTTTAAAGATGTTAGCTATCGATGGTAATAGCGTGATATCAGGGTAAGTATCTCCACGCTCCCATTTGCTCACGCTCTGGGGCGATACACCGAGCATTTCGGCAATCTCGTCTTGCGTAAGGCTTGCATTTTTACGAAGTGATTTTAAGTTTTCACCAATATACAACATATCAATCTCCTCTTTGATAATGATTGACCGGTCTGCTTATAGTATGATGAAAGACAATAACGCGCTATGCGAGATTTTATCAACTTGAAAGCGAAAATAATTTTGTTTCATAAATCTTAGAATCTATGGATTATATGGTTCTCCGTTTGGTTTGTATGACGGAGGGGTGCTGTCCTTGGAAACCGGCGGTTGGAGCTCAGTGTATATGACATCGCCTGAAATCTCCGGCTGTTCTGCGGGATGAGCGGTTGGTTTGCTCGTCGTGCATTCATCTCCGCTGCCCATGACACCTACTGTTTTATTGATATCGCCTTTGCCATCAACGGTCGTGCCGCCGCCCATGATGCCTACCTTGTGGCCGGTAAGCTCATCGTCGGGATTGCCGACTATCGTTCCGACGCTACCGCCGCCTTCGTCCTTGATCCAGCCGAAGCCGAGGAGGTAGACTTGCTTCTCGCCATCTACGACACGAACATCTCCCATATGCGACTCAGAGGATGATGGGGTTGGCTTGACCGACTGCGCCGCCTGAGTTGTCGTTGCTTTTTGCGTTTCTATTTTTGTTGTTATCTCCGCTATCGGCGGCTCACTTTCTGCGACAGCTACCGCTGTACATGCGGAAGCATCAGTAGAAAGAAGTATATCCGATGTTTCCTCTGACCGAGCCCCAATTTCGGTGGTTACAGCGGTTTTTACCGGCTCGGCGGGCAAACTCCCGACCCCTGCACTCCGTGGCCACACGGCGGCACACAGCGCGACACAGGCGATAATACCGATTCCAGCGATTATTAGCTTTTTCATATAACCATCTCCTTCAGCAACACAAGATACCACAAGGCTTTGGAGATATCCATATGATTTTTCAAATGAGCAAGGAAGTTTGTATTTAAGGGCGTTTTGTGGTAAACTTTAGTACATCATATCATCGAAACAATGGAGATGAGATTGGAGGCAGTTGAATGAGCGAATATGCAATTTGCTTATATTTTGACAATACCTCAAGCGAACGGATAATGGAATTAATGCGCATAGCGGCGGATGCTTGCGGCAACAAATATATGCTTGAACCGAAAATGATGCCTCCGCATATAACCGTTTGCTATTTTACTGCGGACGATATTACCCCAGTTGAAAATATTATTAGCGGTGAAACAGCTTCGATGAAATGTGGAAATGTGGTTTGGTCTTCACTTGGCACTTTTGTCCCGTCTGTGCTGTTTGCCGCGCCAGTTCTCAACAAGTATTTATATGATTTCTGTACCGGCTTCAATACCTGCCTTGCCAATAGGGTAACGCTTTTAGACTACTATCGTCCGTATAATTGGATGCCGCACACCACCCTCGCTACTAAGCTTACAGATGAGCAATTGAACATGGCGTTTGCCGCTGTTTCTGCAAAGTTTAAGCCTTTCCAAGGAGTAACTGTTGCACTCTCGCTCGTGAAATGCGAGCCGTTTACAGAGTTGCGGGTATGGCGATTGGAGGGAAAAGCATGATGACGTCAATCACTCTGTCAAACGGCGCTGCGGCTTTCCTGCGTCACAGTGATAAATACCTACTTATGAAACGCGCTCCGAACCGCAAAGTCGCTCCTGATGTTTGGAGTGGAGTCGGCGGTCATATGGAGTGTGACGAGCTGAACGAACCGCAATCCACCTGCCTACGGGAGGTTTGGGAGGAGGCTGGCATAGCCGCCAAACAAATTCGGAATCTGGTTCTTCGGTATATAATCATTCGCCGTTACCGCAACACCATACGGCAGACTTATATTTACTTCGGTGAAACCGATGCAGATTCTGTCGATAAAACCGACGAAGGCAGGTTGTTCTGGATACCAGAAAGTGAATTGCTTGACCGAACCTATACCGCTACATTTGCGGCGATGATGGAGCATTATCTGACTACACCTGACAACGAACGAGTTATTATCGGTGTTGCCGAAAACGACGGTGGTAAGTGCCGTATGGTTTGGTCGGCAATAGAAGACTTCGAGATGGAGGACTAACACACTGTGCAACTAATCTACGGCACCAGTAACCCCGCCAAAATAAAACATATGCGGAGTTTACTCTCATCGCTTGATATCGAGATAGTCGGTATAAAAGAACTCGGTATCGTCCTACCTAATATTGATGAAAGCGGCAATAACCCACTCGAAAATGCGCGTAAAAAGGCACTTGCTTATTATGCTACTATTCGCAGACCGCTGTTTTCCTGTGACTCAGGGTTATATATTGAGAGATTAAGCGACAACGAGCAACCCGGCGTTCACATTCGGCGTGTTAACGGCAAGGTTCTCAATGACACTGAGATGACTGATTATTACTCATGCTTGGCGCGGCAATATGGCGGCAAACTCACTGCGCAATATCGCAACGCGATTTGCTTGGTGGTGAGTGATACGGAGATGTACACACACTGCGAATCGGACATATGGGGCGAGAAATTTTTGATTGTCGATAAGCCGCACAGCAAGCAGCGGGTTGAGGGTTTTCCTCTTGATTGCTTGTCGGTTAGACTCGATACCGACAAATATTATTATGACGATGATACAGAGGATAGTATATTTGAACAGTCCGGCTGGCTCAGATTCTTCCGCGAAGCTCTGAAAGGTAAGGTGTAGCGTATGACTAAACCACACGGCATAATTTTACTCGGTGCAAACGGTAGCGGAAAATCTACACTTGGACGGGAACTCGCCCGAGTATTAAACTTTGCGCATTTTGATGTTGAGGACTACTACTTTTACAAAACCGATGTACCTTATACCACTGAACGCTCTAATGATGAGCGAAACGCAATGTTGCTCGCCGATATGCAAAAATCCGGCTCATTTGTGCTGTCGGGCGATGTTTCCGGGTGGAGCGAGAAATTTTTGCCTATATTCGACCTTGCTATTCTACTCAAAGCACCTAAGGAAGTGCGTATGAAACGCATAGAAGAGCGGGAATACACCCGTTGGGGAGACAGGGTGCTTGAGGGTGGTGATATGTACGAATCACAACAGAAATTCAGAGAATTCGCTGCCAACAGAAATCTAGCTGAACTGGAACAGCGAGTAGCGGCATATCCTTGCCCTGTGATTGAAATAGATAGCACGGAGGACTACCACGAGGTAGCAGCAAACATCACCGAATGGTTGAAGTCGGTTATGCGCTTAAACACGTTGAGACAGGACGACTGGTATTCTATTTTTCCCCAACAGACGAATACTCTAAGCCGCCTTTTGATTTAGATGGCTTTCTGTATAAACCGATAGATGATTCAGCAGAAATTGAGACAAAAGTTAAACCAGCTATAGAAAGCATTTTGAGTGAGATTAATTAGGATTGTCTTTACTTAAGATGACCTGGAACGGAGGTGACTTGGTGAGCAAAGAGATATCAAAAAACAATGCCGGAGATTTTGGCGAAATCCTTTCCATAATAGAAAAAGCACGGGAGAATAGCTTTCGGGCCGTTAATCGTGAGCTTATTTCTATGTATTGGGACATCGGCAGATATATCAGTGAAAAGGTAAAAACATACGGCTGGGGAAAGTCTGTCGTTAGCGATTTTGCTGACTTTGTTCAAAAGCAATACGTTGGCATTAAAGGATTTTCGTCGCAAAACATCTGGCGTATGAAGCAATTTTACGAAACATATTCCGAGAATGAAAAACTCTCAGCACTGCTGAGAGAAATTAGCTGGACGAATAATCTTATGATTATGTCGCGGGCGAAGAGCGCAGAAGCACGGGAATTTTATCTGTTGTTATCCGCAAAAAATAACTATTCATCTCGCGAACTGGAACGGCAAATCGACAGTATGCTCTTTGAGCGCACTATGATTTCCGATGAAAAAAATAAACTATTCATTGCTAAAAGTCAAGGCTTGACCGCCCTCCGTGACAGCTATGTTCTCGAATTTCTCGACCTCCCACACAAGCACAAAGAAAACATGCTGCGGAAATCCATTGTCGCTCACCTGAAAGACTTCATCTTGGAATTCGGCAAGGATTTCTCATTTGTAGGGGAGGAATACCGTGTTCAGGTTGGCAATAAAGATTTCTCTATCGACCTGCTTTTCTATAACCGCGAGCTTTCTTGTCTTGTGGCCATCGAGCTTAAGGTTGGAGAGTTCAAGCCTGAGCATTTGGGACAACTGGAATTTTACCTCGAGGCTCTCGACAGTGATATTAAAAAGCCGAATGAGAATCCGAGCGTTGGGCTGATTTTATGTACCGATAAAGACGATACAGTAGTTGAGTACGCTTTGCGGCGTAGCCTATCCCCCGCGCTTGTAGCTCAATATCAGCTTCATTTGCCGAATAAGGCGTTGCTGGAAAATAAGCTGCGCGAGCTGACAGAAATCGCTGAATCAGAAGGAGAAACCATGGCGGACGAGGACGAATGATTCAGTAAAGTATTAAGTGGTATTCATTTAATAGTGTGAGATAGATGCAATGTGAAAGGAGGATTTTTTACGTGGGCGTTCAAAATCTTCCAAACGCAGGGGATAAATTGTTTTTAATGCGAAGAGAAGTGATCGTAACAAAGGTTTACGATATATTTCGGCTTATAAAAATACGCTATACGGATGAAGACGCTGAGTTTATAGTGGATGTCTGCGCGGTTACGAAGATTCCAGACGACACGAACTCTATTTCGATAGGAATTTTAAGGGGGGTATCGGTCTGAGCAGCATAATGAATTTTATCGAGGGATACATGACTGGTGACGCATGGGAAGACTTATGCGTTCAATGCTACCGCGTGCGTTATCAGAGTAATCATTATACTGCTATACCTGCCGCACAAAAGGGAGACGCAGGAATCGAAGGATATACTTTCGATGGGGTTGTGCATCAATGCTATTGCCCAGAACGTGAGTATTCTGATAAAGACCTGTACGAACACTATCGGGATAAAATGACTACCGACCTTGAAAAGCTGATTAACCCTAAACATGTCAGCAGTTATGCCGATAGATTACGTAGCATGGGCGTTCCACCTATTCGTGAATGGCACTTCAATATACCTGAGTACAAAGATCACCGAATATTAACGCATGCAGAAACTAAACGGCAGGAAGTATTGGCGGCTAAAGAAGCGATTCCAAAGAGCTTTGAGCATATACATAAAGATTTCGTAATCGTTATAAAACAAGCTGCTGATTTCACTCCCGAAATCAGCAGAATAATCCGAACGACTTTAACTGATATGCGACTAAATGCCGCTATTCAGTATACAGCAAAGCCGGATTGGTCAAAATGCGATTCTCAGAAAGTTGAGAATATACGGCGAAAAATCAAGGCTGTAATGCATGGGGTTGCTGATACAGATGAGACCCTGAATGAAGTCATAGATATTTATATTAACTATTACATATGTGGATTAGAGAATATGACCTCACTCCGGCAGGATTTCCCCGAAATATATGAAGATTTATACAAGCTTGCTCAAAGTTATAAAAATGAAGTAAGAGTCAAAACTTTGATGCACACTGATAGGTCAATGAACAAAGATTTGTTTGAAAAGATTCTGGATGAATTTCAGACAAAGCTGGAGAAGGATTTTTCAAGGATATTTACGATAGCATCAATCGGAGAACTCAAACAAGATTTAATTGCCAGTTGGCTTGCCGATTGTTCGATGGAATTTAGGAGCGTGTAGAAATGCCGGACAACCCTCTTTTGCGTGGAGATATCGTTTTTGATGCAAAGCCGGATGCTGTACCTTATAATTATCGCGTAAGCTATAAGGTATCTCAGCTTTGCCTTATCATGCGTATATGTGGGTGGGGAGATACTTGCTCTTTAGTGAAGCTGCAAATGATTTCGTTTGCCTTATTCTCACGAATTAACTTAGAACGATTAATAAAATTTGCGGATGACAGACTTCTAACCTTGTCAATTGTGAGATTTGATCCTGCTGTAAATAAAGCGTTGACATTTGCCGTGGCATACGGGTTTGTTGTCCAGCTAAAAACCGGTAGTTACAAATTAACAGATCGTGGACATAACCTCGCCGATCAAATAATGATGGCGGGTGATTTGATGGTAACAGAAATACTCGATCTTAAAGAATTATCTAAAAAGCTGACGGAGAGTAAAATAAAGGAGCTTACGGATATGTGGAGGATTAAGAATGCTGAAGATTAATCGGCTTCGGGTAGAAATAAATACTGCCAATGGCGACTACGGTATCGACGAGACATTCAGGAGCGGAATGAATTTTGTGGCGAGTTCCGAAAACACCTGCGGAAAGAGCTCAATTCTTGCCGCCATCTACTATTGCCTTGGATTTGAGCAGATTATTGGAGGCGTCGGCGGAATAGGCAGTAAAGTCTTAACATCGGTATTCAAAACTTCTATTGATGATGCTGGAAAGACGTGGTCTGTTACTGAATCGGGAGCATACTTAGAGATTAGTAATGGGCTTGAGACTGTTACAATTTTTAGGAACATTATATCAGAAAATAAAGACAATAGGCTAATCACTGTATTTTTTAGTGATTACAATTCAATCAGTAATCCAAAAACGCAAGCCATAGACCTATATGTTAATATCCAGAACGCTGCCACAGGTGAACGCGGATTCCACACTTTCTTGGAAGAATTTTTGCACTTGGAGTTGCCTTTGGTTCGCACGTCGGACGGCAACGAGCGAAAACTCTATCTTCAGGTAATTTTTTCTTCCATGTTTATTGAGCAAAAACATGGATGGTCTGATATTCTTTCGGGAATGCCAATCTTTGGGATCAGAGAATCAAAAAAGCGTGTCGTTGAGTATATTTTAAATCTCGATACGCTAAAGAATGAAAAGGAGCGGGATCGCCTTAGAACTGTCAGAGCAAAACTTGAACGCGAATGGGAATTGCTGATTTCTGATTTGCAAAGAACCGTTACACATGAAGGCTGTTGCATATCGAATCTTCCTATTAATCCGCGAGTTTTGTCTGACAATGATTATAACCGAATCACCATAACGGTTGGAACCGAATCTACAGTTGGCGATGAGATAGCCCGTCTTCAAGAGACATATGATTCGTTACGCCAACTGAAGCCCCGTGTTCATGATAATTTTGAAGCACTTAGTTCTGAACTCTCAGAAACCGAATCCGCTATATTAAGGCAAGAGGTGGAGTTGAGGAGCATTGAAGAAAAGTTTTCATATGAACGCAGCGTAATTACACGTCTTGAAAATGACTTGGAAATAGTTAATTCGGATATTCGCAATAATAATGATGCGGCAAGACTGCAAAAATTCGGCTCAGAATCAACAGGAGAGTTTTCATCTGATGTTTGTCCGGTATGCAAACAGCAAATCCATGACAATTTACTTTCAATTGTGGCTGATAATGTTTTTATGAACATAGAGGATAATATCACGCATCTTAAAGAACAAAAAAAGATGCTTGATTACTCTCTTTCAAGCCATAGGGACAGCAAGGATGCACTCCAGAGGGAACAGAAAAGATTAGAAGCAAGCCTATTGACTTTAAGACGCTTGGCTCAAACAATAAGATCTGATCTTTACACGACGACGGATACTGAAGCGTCGGAAGCAATAATGCTTAAGAGAATAGAAATATCCCGACGCATTGAGAAACTTTCAAAAATGAGAGAGACGGTATCTTCATTAATTGAAGTCTTACGTGAGCTATCCGCAAAGTGGAATGATTATTTGGATCAAAACAGAAGACTCCCAAAGAGCGACTTGTCAGAGTCAGATTCGGACAAAATCACTTTACTAAAGAGAAAGTTCGTTGAGAACCTTAAGCTGTATCATTACAGTAGTCTTTCCAATCTTGACGGCATTGACATCTCGCCGGAATCCCTCTTGCCGACAATAGATGGGTTTGATATGAAATTCGACTCCTCAGCAAGCGATGGAATAAGAGTTATCTGGGCATTCACTATGGCGCTCTTGCAAGTGTCTATCGAAAAAGACGGAAACCACTCAGGCGTAATTATTTTTGATGAACCCGCGCAGCAGAGCATTGTTCCTGATGATATGGACAGCTTTATAAATTCAGCTGTGCAGTTGGGGAAGAACTGCCAGATAATAACCGCAATAACCTTAAATAGCAAAGAACTCGTTGAAATCATCGACAAACTTGATTCAAAGGATTATCATAAGATTACAATATTTGATAAGGCTTTTAAACTATATAAAGAGGATGCGGAGTAAAAGGTGTGATTACCTTTCACTGAGGTGACAATACCTTTAGGATCTATTGCGATGAGCGTGCAGGTTCAAGTCCTGTCACCCGCACCAAAGATTGTCCGAAAACCCGCTTAAACGGCGGGTTTTCGGCATGTTTATGCATTTTCACACTGCATAACATAGTAGGCTTCGTAACTTTATATAATACTCTGTATAAATATTATGCCGATCGGACTTTTCGGACAGTCTGACACAAAAACTCCATGTATCAGGGTTTGACCCCCCCGTACGTGGAGTTTTGCTTTCTGCTGAGGTAATTTTGTGCTATACTTGATTCAAATTTGACCAACAAATATTATTAGCCTGATGTTTTTTGTGTTCAGGAGGCATTAGAGCATCAAGCAAGGATAATAGTATGAGCTTTCAGGAGGGGTATACATGGATCAAATAGGTAACATCAATAATATTCTTGACGCATTTATATGGAAAGACGATATTGGGTTAATCACAAAAGAACTGGGAAAATCAGTAGGCAGCCAAAAGATTTATATCAATTTGGATAGTGTGCCGCCAAAAGGATTTAGCACAAAATACCACAGTCACTCACAGCAGGAAGAATTTTTCTATATAATATCAGGACTTGGAATTCTACGTTTAAATGGACAGAAAATAGATATGAAGGCTGGTGATTTCCTGTCAAAACCAGCGGGAAAAGAGATTTTTCATACATTTTACAACTCAGGGACAGAACCATTACTAATTCTTGATATCGGAACAAATGAAAAAGAAGACACATGCTATTATCCGGATGAGGAAGTATACTTACATAAGGCAAATGGCGAGCATCATGTATTTAGGAAAAATGCTTTGTTAGAGAATTGGTCATCTGACCCAAATGAATAATTCAAAAATTCTATTTAACTGGAGAGACAATTGTGGAAAAAGTAAATATCAATGATAAATTGAGTGCTTTTAGTGAATACTGGACTCCTAAGATTATTGGTGACCTCAATGACTCGTACGTAAAGCTTGTAAAGCTAAAAGGCGAGTTCATGTGGCATATGCATGAAAATGAAGATGAGATGTTTATGGTTATCAAGGGAAAGTTGGTAATTAAACTCCACACAGAAGATATAGTTCTTAATGAAGGTGAGTTCTTCATAATTCCGAGAGGACTAGAACATATGCCAATTGCTGAGGAAGAAGTTCATGCTTTGTTACTCGAATCGAAAACAACATTGAATACGGGGAATGTCAAAAACGAAAGGACTGTAGAGGTCTTGGAGAAGATATGACAGATATGTGCGATGTGTCTGATATTTAAAATCCCCCAAGCGCTTGTTACCATTGGGTATATAATCAAGCACAAGTTAATCCTGAAATAATTTGTGCTTGGTAATTTCAAATTGGGATGATGAACATAAATTCTGCGTTCAGATAAGTGGAATAACGAGAACCCGTATGTGGAGTTTTTTAACGGCTATGAGCTTCTCCATCGGGTACAGGTCTGTTTATCTATACCTATGTGACCGGGCAGGAAGGGGTACGGTTCACTGTGAACCCACCAGAACCTCTCACTCTATAAATTTATTACAGAGAAAGAACAAGCTTTTATGTAGCAGCCTGAAATATAAACAATCCTTCCTTGACCGAAAACTGGCATATGCCGCCATACTTTTCTACTATATGTGCTATGCTTTTTGTCCCAAAACCATGCCCCTGTTCTCCCGATACGGGGAAGCCCTGATGAAATACAGGTTCTATCTGATAACTGTTGCGAATGTCAATGCACAACTTATTATTTTTGGAATACATGCGAAGTTTGACAAAACGTTTATTGATGTCGCTTATTTTTTCACAGGCATGTATGGCGTTTTCCAAAGCGTTTGACAACAGGCTGCATAAATCGGGCACCAAAAATTTTCCCAAATACGCAGTGGAGACATTAATTTCACAGTGGATTTTCTTTTCTGCCGTTTTTGCTGCGTAAGAGGAAAGGATCAGATTCACAGACTCATTTTCCGAATATCGTATCACCTTGGCGTTGTCGATCCCTTCGCAGACGTTGGCTATGTATGAAAGAGCGTCTTTCATGTTATTTTCAGAAATGCAGGCATTCAGATAATTCATATGGTGTCTTAAATCGTGGCGGTAAATGACAGCCTGTTCTTCGGATTTTCTGAGTATTTCTATTTCAGACCTGGATTGATCGGCTAAAACCTTGAATAGCGCCTGTTCGACTTCAACCTCCTTTTTCTCATAAAGCGTTTTGAGATAAACAATAGAAAAGATAAAGTATACAACAACCACGGCGGCATCCATGAATTCAACGATTGCAGCGCCGCCCCGGTATAGCAAATCGGTATAAACCGTCAGGATATATTCAAGTACATAGTATATGAGCGGAACCATAATAAAAAATCTCAGTATCCGGTTGCTTTCGAACTTCAATCGGGCTACATAAGGCGAAATATACCGCGCAATGACCATTAACAGCGGGATGGTAATCGCGATTTGAACTATGTAGGAAACCCACATATCATAGCCCCAAAAGAATGAAATCGCGGTTCCAATCCACTTCCTCGGCGTACAAAAGAGATATGCGGAGAGAACGGAAATGCCGGCGATATAGCCACTTTTTTTGTAATAGTGCTTCAACAAGAAAAACAATGGAAGATGGGTCAAAAATGGATACGACTTAAATAAAAACTCATCTCCTAAAACGAGATAGGCAATTATCTGAAGGATTCCAAAAGCACAGAATATCAGAGCGTACTGCTTTTTATTGTTTTTAATTTTAATGTCTGAAAAAGAGAGGGACAATGCAATTCCGAAAAAGAGGACAAAACCAAAATTGATTAAGTTCAAATAGCCCATGCTATTACCCCTCCATTTTAAAAGAAAGATATTTCTGCTTAATATCCCGTGCCTTGCCCTGTGCAACAGGAACAGACGAAAGAGTCTGCAAGGCCGCCTGGTGGTTTTCTATATCCCGATATTAGTTTAGCATAAAAAGCTGGATATCCGAAACTATGATTCGTGCAGAAAAAGACATGTTTCATTTTTGCTCCCGCAAATGTACGGATGAAAACGGCAAAGGTAAGCCTCGCTAAAAACGCCTGGGTCGACGGCGATTTTTCCGCATGGGCTTATGTTTGCTGTAGATAAGTTCACAGTTTGGAGGTATAATAGCTATGAAAATATGCGTCTCACTTAATAAAATGAAACCAAAGGAGCGCCATATGAATATCCTTGTTCTAAACGGCAGCCCTAAAGGGCGTTATAGTATAACATTGCAGACCGTCTTGTACCTGGAGCAAATGTTTCCACAGCATAAATTCCAGGTTCTCCATGTCGGTCAGCAGATCAAATCGTTTGAAAAGGACTTTGTTCCTGCCTTGGATGCTTTGAAGCAGGCGGATCTGCTGTTATTCTCCTATCCTGTGTATACCTTTATTGCTCCAAGCCAGCTTCACCGCTTTATTGAGCGCATAAAGTCTTCCGGTATTGACTTAAGCGCAAAATTTGCCACGCAGGTTACCACCTCCAAGCATTTCTACGATGTCACAGCCCATCGCTACATACAGGATAACTGTCAGGATATGGGGATGAAGTACATCAAAGGCTTCTCCGCCGATATGGACGACTTGCTGACCGAAAAAGGCAGAAAAGAAGCGGTGGAGTTTTTCCGCTATGTACAATGGTGTGTGGAACAGGACAGCTATGAGCCTTTGCCGTTTCCGCTGAAACCTGCCTCTCATGCTCCGGTAAGCGTACCGGAAACGTCCGATGCGGAAAAAAAGCGGGATGTGGTAATCGTTACGGATTGCGGACCGGATGATAAACAGCTGCAAAGCATGATTGCCCGCTTCCAGGCAGTACTGCCGCTTCAAAGCCGGGTGGTCAACATCCGGGAGTATCCGTTCATGGGCGGATGCCTGGGCTGTTTTAACTGCGCCGTTTCCGGCAAGTGTATCTATAAGGATGGCTTCGATGATTTCCTGCGCAGCGACATCCAACGGGCGGACGCTATCGTCTACGCCTTCGCCATAAAGGATCACTCCATGGGTGCGACGTTCAAACAGTACGATGACCGTCAGTTCTGTAATGGTCATCGTACCGTGACCATGGGAATGCCTTTTGGTTATCTGGTCAGTGGTAATTACAGTGAAGAGTCCAATTTGCAGATGATTATCGAAGGTCGCTGTGAGGTGGGCGGCAATTTCCTAGCGGGTGTCGCCACAGATGAAACGGATCCCGATGCCGCCATCGATCGACTTGCGAAAACGCTGGCCTATTCGTTGGAGCATTGCTATGCACAGCCGCAGAACTTTTTCGGTGTGGGTGGCATGAAAATTTTCCGCGACTTGATTTTTCTGATGCGCGGTATGATGAAAGCCGATCATAAATTCTACAAATCCCATGGTCAGTACGACTTCCCTCAGAAGAAAAAAGGTACTGTCCTGAAAATGTATGCGGTAGGCGCTCTGCTTTCCTCGCCCAAGTTGAAGGCGAAAATTGGAAATAAAATGAACGAGGGAATGATTGCGCCCTACAAGAAAGTTCTGGAGCAGGCGAAAGGACGCATTTTTAGCCGTTAGGGAGAGCGAAGGATGATCTTTTATTTTTCGGCGACAGGAAACAGCAAATATGCCGCTTTGAAAATTGCAGCCACGACGGAGGAGGAACCCGTTGCAATCTCAGATTGTTTAAAAAGCCGGAAATTTATATTTGAGATAAGTGATCAAGAAAGGATCGGTTTTGTTACACCGACTTATTTTTTGGGCCTACCGTCCGTCGTAATTGAGTTTCTTGAGAAATTGGAATTGCGGATGCCGGGTCAATATCATCCCTATATCTATCATGTTGCGACATTTGGAACGACGACGGGGCAGGTCGGCAAGACAGTCGAAGAATTTCTGAATAAAAAAAGGTTGTCTTTGTGTGGCAGATTCAGCGTACAGATGCCTGATACGTGGACGCCTGTCTTTAATCTTACCGATAAAGAAAAAATCAAGAGAATAAATGATGAGGCTGAAAAGCAGATAGCGGAAGCGGCTGAGAAAATCAAGCAGGAGCTTGTCGGAGATTTCAGCCGCCGAAAGTTGCCTATGGCCGCGGTAAAATTGTATTATCCGCTATATGAGAGGCAACGGGAAACAAAGCATTTTACAGTGGACGATTGCTGTATCGGGTGTGGGCTCTGTGCGAAAAAGTGTCCGGCTGGGGCGATTGAAATGCAGGGGGACAGGCCGGTATGGGTCAGGGAAAAGTGTGCGCTTTGTCTCGGGTGCCTGCACCGCTGTCCGCAAGTTGCGATACAATACGGCAAGAAAACCAAAAAGCACGGTCAGTATCTAAATCCGAATATGACAATATAAATTTTCCACTTAAATTTTATTGAAAGATTATGCCCAATATCGCAACGCGTAGTTCTGGCGAACGTAAGTCCTGTTGTCAGCACTGACAGGGATTGCCGTTGAACAGGGGTATCTACAATCCGTGAATCAAAAAGTGATGTCGTTTTTCCCTACGCCGGATGATATGGCGCGGTTTGACCTGCTGTATATTAATCACGATTCATGGAGCAAAAAACAGATTGTCCCCAAAGCATGGGTAACTGCGGATTTTTCTGCTAACTATTGACATTTTGGTCTAACGGCATTAAACTTAAAATGTGGTTTAATGCTATTAAACTAAGGAGCGATAGTATGGCAGATTACAAATTAGGTGCTATGGAAACGAAGTTCGCGGAGCTCATATGGGACAACGAGCCTGTCTCATCCGGCGATTTAGTAAAGCTGTGCGAAAAGGGATTAGCCTGGAAAAAATCCACTACATACACAATGCTGCGCCGGCTTTGCGAACGCGGTATTTTTCAGAATAAAGACGGTATTGTTTCTTCTCGTATAAGCAAGCAGGAGTTCAATGCCCTGCAAAGTGAGAAATTCGTAGAAGAAACCTTCGATGGATCACTTCCGCGATTTATAGCGGCATTTACCCTGAGAAAAAAACTGTCTGAAAATGAAATCGACGAACTTCAAAGGCTCATCAACGAAAAGCGGGGTGAGTCTTAATGCGGGTATATACGATATTGCTTCAAATCCTTAGTATGAGCCTTACTGCGGGGATTGTCACCGTTCTTGTACTGCTCGTCAGGATCCCGCTGAAAAAAGCGCCGAAGATTTTTTCTTACGCGCTTTGGGCTGTCGTATTATTCCGGCTTGTCTGCCCTGTGTCGTTTTCGTCCGAAGCCTCACTGCTCGGTGCCTTTCGTGCGCCTGCCGCAACAAACGGCGGTATCGCCTACATCGCTTCCGATTTTGTTCTCGCGGGAGCTCCGCAAGCAGATCTGCCAGTTCCCGATGCCGGTAAAATTATCCATGACAACCTTCCTCAAGGCGGGGAGCAGACTGCTGTAACTCCGCTGAAACCGTATGTGGCTGCCGCTGCTGCACCCTGGCTCGGAGGTATCGCGGCGATGCTGATATACAGCGCGGTATCTATGCTACTGCTTCGGCGGAGGCTTGTTGGAGCAGTATGTTTGCGTGAAAACATTTATCTTGCCGACCACATTGCCACACCCTTTGCTATCGGGTTGATACGCCCGAAAATCTACCTGCCGTCATCTCTGGCAGAGCAGGAGCAAAGCTATATCATCCTGCACGAGCAAATTCATATACGGCGGCTTGACCATGTAGTCAAAATGATCGCTTTTCTCACGCTGGCTGTTCATTGGTTCAATCCGCTTGTATGGGCGGCGTTTGTGTGTTGCATTAAGGACATGGAAATGTCCTGCGACGAGCGGGTCATTAAAGAAATGGGTGGCGGGATCAAAGAAGCATATTCAACGTCCCTGCTTTCCCTGGCAACGGGACGACGCTTAATTAACGGAAGTCCTCTTGCTTTCGGCGAAGGGAACCTCAAGGGGAGGATAAGGAATGTGATGAGCTTCAAAAAGCCGGAGTTCTGGGTGCTGATTGCAACGACGGCAATTGTGATCGCAGTGGCCACGTGCCTTCTGGCGAATCCTCCGAAAACAAAGACGCCGGAAACGCCCGCCTCAACCTCGCCCGCCTTAACCTCGCCCGCCTCAGCCTCGTCCGTCATGGCTTATTCCCTGGCGCCAACAACGAAGCCTGATTTTGAGGGCGGCACAGTTGCAACGGGATTGGAACCTGCTGCGACTGATTTGGAACCTGCCTCCCCGGCGATCTCGCCCGAGCAGGAGGTGGGCGCCGATATGGCCGAGCTCGACTATGCCTCGGACAATATTGTCATTTTCCATGGTTATTTCGGGTTGTTCGTATACGACCTCGGTTCAAAGAAAATAGTCCGAGGCCTGGACCTGAAACCGATCGGGTGTACCGCTACACAGGGTGACAGCTACTGCGAGGTAACCGTCGCGCCGAACGGAAACACAGTGCAGCTTCACCCCATGAACAGCAAGGATATGTACGTTTATAAAGTTTCGGACAATACCCTGCGGAAAACGGCCTATAAGAAGATGGAGAACCGGTTCGCCGATTTTGTTGACATAACTGGGATAATCGATTTACAAGTAGCCGGAAGTTATAGTCATACCGCCGTTAAATTTGGGACGGGCGAATACGGGTACCTCCACACCTCCGACTGGACGGTGGGCACACTCGCTTACGTCCAGGGGGACGATATGCTATACAGGCTGTTTGATTCCGGCGGGCACTCATCATCAGCGGCAGCCGAGCCGTGGAAACCCGTAAGCAGGTCGTTCGCGGAAGCGCTTTTCAAAGGAAATACGGAAGTAATGAAAAGCTATCTACTGGATCCCGATAAGGTTTTTGACGATTATAATCTGAGCAATAGTTTTAGCGACGTGGAATCTATAACATTGAAATACAATCTGGATGATATAAAGAGCGACTCGGTTTCAGTTCAATATGAGTTTAGCTTTGATGGTGAAGATAGTAATACGTACCTGCAATTAAAAATGAAAAAAATCGATGATGTTTGGAAAATCGAGTGGTACGGGCTTGAAAAGTAATGTTTTCCAGTGTATGCTCCATGTGTGCCTGTGACTTTTTCACAGGCATTTTTATTGACTTCTCGAACCATGTATAGTAAAAAGTATATATGCCCTGAAAAGCAATTCGGGCTAAGATCATAAGATAGTATCCTGCTTTTTGAAAGGGTGTGTTTTGTTGGGGCATATGCCTTTTAAGGGAAAACTTCTTGTTTGTGATATGGATGGCACGCTGCTGAACAGTAAAAGCGAGCTGAGTGCGGTGAACAAGGCTGCACTGGAACGTTTCACGGCGAGCGGCGGACTTTTTACCGTGGCTACGGGCAGGATGGAGATGTCGGTCCTGCAATATGTGGATATGCTTCCGATCAACGTGCCGGCCATTATATATAACGGCGCGGGCATTTACGATTTCAAGACGGGCAGGCTGCTGTGGCAGGATACGCTGCCGACGGGCATGATCGATCCGGTGAGACAGGTGATCGACAGGTTTCCGGGGATAGGAGTCCAGGTATATCATGGAGGCAGCACCTATTTTATCACTGAGAATGAACATACCCGTGCGCATGCGATCAGGGAGAATTTCGAGCCGGTCATTGTAAAGCCCGAGGATATACCGCAGCCGTGGTTCAAGATAATCCTGGCCTGGGACCCGCCGAAGCTGGGGGGTGTGGAGCGATTCCTCGGGAGGTTCGATATACCATTCCGTCAGGTCTATTCGGAACCGCAGTTCCTGGAGCTTTTGAACAGGGATACATCAAAAGGCAGCGCTCTGAAGGTGCTCAAAAAGATGCTGGAGCCTGAAAAGTACTGCGTAGTGGCGATGGGCGACAACATGAACGACATTGAACTCATACGTGAGGCCGATATCGGCATTGCCGTCGATAATGCGACAGAACCGCTGAAGGCTTCGGCAAACCTGTGCTGTACATGCCAGGATCGTGACGCCGTAGCCGAAGTGATCGGTTGGATTGAAGAGGGCAGGGTAGCGTGCTGACTTGAAAAAGGAAGGTATGGCTGCAGTCTGTGCTGCGGCAGAAATATTGGATAAACAAGGCGATATTATTGAATTTTTATTATAATTACGGTAACATTTGTATTGATGGAAGGTGATTTAACATGGATAGAAAATGGGTCAAATGGACAGCATTAATTACTGTGCTGGTGTTTTTTCTGTCATCAATAGGCGCATTAGGATACTCTCTTTTCTTCGGTAAATAATCAGATTTTGAGATAATCGAAGTATCCCTGACGGCACCGGTAAATATTCAAGGGTGGTTGAAAAACCGCAGAAAGGTTGTGGGCTATGGGTTCGATCATAAGCGCTTTCATCTCCCCACACCCGCCGGTATTGGTACCTGAGGTCGGGAAGGGCGATGAGAAAAAGGCAGGAGCGACGTTAGACGCATTGCGCAAGGCTGCAAAGGAGATAAGCCTCCTGAAGCCTTCCACAATAGTGCTTACATCTCCTCATGCGCCGTTATTTCAGGATTTTGTCCACATTAATATAAAACATACGCTGAGCGGAACGTTCAAAAAATTCGGAGCTGCCGGCGTTAAACTGCAGTACGAAAACAATATCAAGCTGACAGGCGATATAATGACGATCGCCAACGCGGAAGGCATATCGTGCGGCGGCCTGGATGAAGCGCTTATGACAAGGTACAGCATTTCAGACGAACTTGACCACGGCGCATTGGTGCCGCTCTATTTCATTTCCAAAGAATATAACGATTTCAAGCTGGTGCATATATCCATTGCCGGGCTGCCTGTAAAGGAGCTTTACAGATTCGGGAGCTGTGTAGCCCATGCAGTAGAACAATCGGACGAAAACGTCGTCTTTATTGCCAGCGGCGACCTGTCGCACAAACTGGCACCGGATGGGCCATACGGTTTTGACGAAAGCGGTCCGGAATTCGACAGACAGCTTGTCGATTACCTCAAAGTGCCCGATCCGGAAGGTTTGATGCGATTTGACGAGGGCTTTCTGGAAGAAGCGGGAGAGTGCGGGCTGCGTTCATTCATAATCATGTTCGGCGCGCTTGACGGGCGTGAGATCAAGTCCAGGGTCTATTCATATGAGGGCCCCTTCGGAATCGGCTATTCAGTCGCGGAATTCAGACCCGGTGAGCATAAAGAGGGAGAGAGCATTCTGGACAGGATGAACAGGACTGAGCTTGAAAGGCTGAATGAGATCAGGAATCAGGAAGATCCATACGTGGCGCTTGCCAGGAGATCGTTGGAGATGTATGTCTCGGACGGTTCCGTCATCGAGATGCCGGATGTCCTGCCGGCTGAGATGGCAAACAGAAGGGCGGGAGTCTTCGTTTCGATTAAAAAATCAGGCCAACTCAGGGGATGCATAGGCACGATAATCCCTACGAAAAAGAATATAGCTGAAGAGATCATACACAATGCCGTCAGCTCCGGAACTGAAGATCCCAGGTTTGACCCCGTCGACGAGGAGGAGTTGGACAGCCTTGTATATTCCGTCGATGTTCTCGGGGAAGCCGAACCAATCGGATCGATGGCTGACCTGGATGTAAAACGCTACGGAGTCGTTGTCAGGGCGGGAAGACGCTCGGGCCTCCTTCTGCCTGACCTCGAAGGCGTGGATACGCCGCAGAAGCAAGTATCGATAGCACTTCAGAAGGCAGGGATCGATCCGACGGAAAAATATTCAATGGAGAGGTTTGAAGTGATCCGCCACATGTAGGATCGGGGAGCGGTCTGATTCCCAGAACAGTCAAGTATCAGGCATGTCAGGATGGATGCTCTATGGAACAGAATTTGAAGGACGCTCTGTATTTTGAAAAGCTTGGCGACGGCGTGGTGCGCTGCGGCCTGTGCCCGCATGGCTGCGTTCTGAAAGAGAACGGAACGGGAATATGCCTCGCCAGGAAAAACGTAGGCGGCCGGCTATATACCATGAATTATGCCTGTGTCACTTCATTGGCGCTGGATCCTGTCGAGAAGAAGCCGCTGTATCACTTTCACCCTGGCAAACTCATTTTATCCACCGGCACTTACGGCTGCAATTTCAAATGCAGCTACTGCCAGAACTGGACCATAGCCCAGAGAGACGCGCAATATACTAAAATCACGCCTGAGCAGCTTGCGTGTCTGGCGTCGGAATACGTGAACAGGGGCAATATAGGCGTAGCGTATACCTATAACGAACCGTCGATCTGGTATGAATTTGTGTATGACTCGGCGCGGCTCGTCAGGGAAAAAGGCCTCGCCAACGTACTTGTCACAAACGGCTTCATAAACCGCAAACCGCTTGAGGACCTGCTTCCTTATATAGACGCGATGAACATAGACGTAAAGGCTTTTACGGAGGAGTTTTACGGACAGTTTTGCAAGGGCGGCCTCGATGCCGTTAAGAAGACGGTCGAACTGTCGGCTTCCCGCTGCCACGTGGAGATCACCACACTCGTGATCCCCGGCCTCAATGATTCGCCCGATGAAATAGGCAGGCTGGCGCAATGGCTGTCCACGATAAGTCCGGATATAGTACTCCATCTTTCGCGTTTTTTCCCGAATTACAGGATGAAGGACGTACCTCCGACTCCGCTGTCCACTTTGCAAAAAGCAAGGGACAGCGCTCTTCTTTATCTCAGACATGTCTACCTCGGAAACGTATAATTGCAATGTATGGATATGCATTGTTATATTTGCACAAAAATGACGGTACAAAAATGACCTTCAATATATACCTTAATTAAATTTTGATTAAAAGTAAAAAAACCGCTATCAAATGTAAAAAAAAGAAGGTATAATTTTATTGAGCATTTTACTAAAGATACCCCAATTTGTGTATATGCAAGGGTGTGAATTTTATTGGATTTTTTCAACAACATCAGCCTGCGCGACCTGTTCAATAATTTTGCCGGATATATGGGCTTAAATGATCCTGTCTACATAATCAAGGCTATTATCGATATCGGCATTGTTGCCTGGGTCATATACAAGCTTACGATCATTATCCGGGAAACCCGCGCATGGCAGTTGATCAAAGGTATCCTGTTCATTTTGCTTGCAACCGAACTCAGTAAAATGCTTGGCTTCAAAACAATAAATTTCATACTCCAGAATATGATTTCGGTGTTGACGCTGGGAGCTATCATCCTTTTTCAGCCAGAACTCAGGAGAGCGCTTGAGAAAATCGGCAGGAGCCGTTTCAAAAGCTTTCTCAATTTTGATGAGGGAGCCAATATAAGGGTCCAGACGACAGCTGTCATAGAAGAGATCGTAAAAGCCTGCGTGGAAATGTCTTCCAAATATACCGGCGCCCTGATAGTTATCGAGAGGGATACAAAGATCGGAGATATAATAAATACCGGCACACAACTGGATTCGCACGTATCGAGCGAGCTGCTCATCAACCTGTTTGTGCCTGATACCCCTTTGCATGACGGCGCTGTCGTCGTCAGAGACAACAAGATAAAGGCGGCCGCCTGCTTTCTTCCGCTGACAGACAACCCGAACCTCAGTAAGGAGCTTGGGACCAGGCACAGAGCGGCGTTGGGCATTACGGAGGTTTCCGACTGCATCGCTGTCGTTGTTTCCGAAGAGTCGGGGAAAATATCATTTGCACTGAATGGGGGCCTTACGAGGAACCTTACGCCCGATACGCTGAGAAAGGCTCTTAACAAGAACCTTCTGGAAAGTGAAAGCAACGCCAAGAAACTGGTTTTATGGAGGGGAAAAGCCAAGTGAGCAACTGGTTCAGAAAAGATCTTAAAATTAAAATAGTATCTGTTCTGCTTGCCATCTTTTTCTGGATCTATGTCTCGAACCTGAACAATCCGTTTGTTTCGCAGACTTTCTACAATATACCCATAACCATAGAAAACCCGAATTATCCCGAGCAGAACGGATTTACGATCAAAAATTCCTTACGTACCTACGTCGATATAACCATAAGAGGCAGACAGGACGCAGTTAGCAAGGTAAGGGCGACAGACTTTCAGGCATCGCTCGACTTCTCCCAGATCAAATCGGTAAGCGATAAAAAGCTGAGTCTGTCGGAGCCTGTCTGTACGCAAAAGGACATCGTAATAGAATCCTACAACCCGCAGCAGCTGGACATCCAGCTGGCGAGAACCAAAGCCGATTCGTTCCCTGTTGAACTGAAGACCAATATTACCATGAAAGACGGTTATGTTTTGACCGGCACATCCGTATCGCCCGAGACGGTACTGATAAACAATGAAGAGTCGCTGATTGACAGTGTCGGTTCGGTCAAAGCAAATATCGAACTCAAGGATCTTGACAGGGACACTACCAAACAGGTTCAGTGCATAATCTATGACAAAAACAACAAGGAGATAAAGAGCCTGAGCAATGTCTTCAAGGTCACGGTAAAGGTGCAGGTTGCAAAACAGGTACCCGTTTCGCTTGTGACACGAGGCAGGCTTGCGTCGGATTATGTCGAAACACTCAGGGTAATAGATCCGGTGACAGTGCTTGTGACAGGCCCTGTGGATACGCTGGCAAATCTTGCCGATATAAAGACAGAACAGGTGAACATCGATAAACTCAACAGCAACCTGACGACTTCAGCCGCTCTTGTTTTGCCCGAGGGCGTCAAGCTTGTCGATTCGCCCAAGGACGTTACGGTGAATATAAGTGTAGAAAAGCTGATAACAAAGGATTTGGAGCTTACCAACAACGATATATCCATACTTAATGCAAATAATGACGGAACTCTTGTTTATAAAATAGTTCCTGAGAAGGTACTGCTGCAGTTCAAAGGCAGGAAATCCGACCTGGAAGCTGTCAGGGTGGAAGCGTTGCGGCCGGCAGTCGATGTCTCCGGATTGTCGGAGGGTACCCACAAGCTGCCTTTGAATATTTCACTGCCTTCCCAGGCAAAACTAGTAAAGCCGGTCGAGATAGAAGTCAAGATCGAGAAGGTTTCTCCGACTCCTCCGACTGATAACCTCCCGATACCATAACAGGGGCAAACCGGTGAAACCGGACAGACCGGACAGACCGGACAGACCGGACAGACCGGAGTAGATAAGACAGAATGGGCAGGCCGAGGGTAGACAATAAGTATTAGGATACAGACACAAGCTTGCAGATGGTGCAGACTTGTTGACATAACATGGCGACACAGTGCACAGCAACCGGCATAAGTCAAATTGTATCAAAGTAGTGAAGGTGCATATATGAAACTGATGATAACAGAGCTGAGGCTGCCTTTCGAGCTTGGTTTGGCGGAACTGAAAAGCTTGGCAGCCCGGAAGCTTGGAGTAAGCGTTACTGATTTTAAAACATTCAGGTTAATAAAAGAAGCAACAGATGCGAGAAGAAAACCCGACATAAGCCGGGTTTATTCCGTTTTGGCGGAAATCCCGGACAGCCGGAACTTTAGAAAAGGCGATAATATCCGCATAGTTCAGGATGAACCGGAAGAGCCTATCACACCCGGCTGCAAAAAGCTTGCGGGAAGGCCGGTCATCGTCGGGAGCGGTCCTGCCGGGATATTTGCGGCGCTTACACTTGCGGGAGCAGGTTATAAGCCGATCGTGCTCGAACGCGGAAAGGCAGTGGAAGACAGGGCGGCATTCGTCGACGTCTACTGGAAAAACGGCGAATTGGATCCCGAATGCAACGTACAGTTCGGAGAGGGCGGAGCAGGCACGTTTTCTGACGGCAAGCTCACGACCAGGATAAACGACCGCCGTTGTGAAAGCGTTTTGAGGCAGTATCATGAGGCCGGCGCGCCTGAAGACATATTGTACAAGGCAAAGCCGCATATTGGCTCGGACAGGCTAAGACAGGTAGTTGCAGATATGAGGCGCAAGCTTATCGGGCTAGGAGGAGAAATAAGATTCGGCGCAAAGGTGACTTCCCTGACGATCCGGAACGGACGGGTAACCGGAGTCACAGTAAACGGAACAGAGGAGATAGAGGCCGGCGTCGTAGTGCTTGCCATAGGTCACAGCGCCAGGGATACCTTTGCCTCGCTTCTGCAGAACGGCGTCACCATGGTGCGCAAACCTTTTTCGATAGGAGTGCGGATCGAGCATCCACAGGAGATGATAAACCAGTCTCAGTATGGCAGGCCTGACGCCGCCGCAATATTGGGGGCCGCAGACTATCAGCTTTTTTACAGGACAGGAGGAAGGACGGCTTATTCCTTCTGCATGTGCCCCGGCGGGGTAGTTGTGGCGTCGGCTTCCGAACCAGAGACTATAGTGACGAACGGTATGAGCTATTTTGCCAGGGACAGGGAGAATGCCAACAGTGCGTTCGTAGTTTCCGTTGAACCCGGGGATTTCGGAGGCAGTCATGTGCTGGCCGGCGTCGAGTTCCAGCGCATGTGGGAGAGAAAGGCATACCTGGTGGGCGGCGGTAAGGGTGCGGCGCCCATACAGAGGCTCGGGGATTTTATGAAAGGCAGTGCTTCAGCGTCATTTGGAACCGTAAAACCGAGTTATACCGGCAAGGTTGCATTATCCGACTTAAATTTGTGTCTCCCGGAATTTGTAACGTCAGCTATGAAAGAGGCAGTCCCCTATTTTGACCGCAGACTCAGGGGCTTTTCGAACGGTGACGCAGTGCTCACGGGAGTTGAGACAAGGACCTCTTCGCCGGTTAGAATGACGAGGGGCGATACTCTCGAAGCAGTAGGCATCGAGGGTTTATACCCGGCCGGCGAAGGCGCGGGTTACGCGGGAGG
>JAEYOM010000101.1 GCA_023411715.1 Bacillota bacterium
TTTAGATCCCCACTGATCTCTCTTTTGTGTCATTTTAATACACTCCTTATTTTTATTTTTTATCCTTATTTAGATTAAAATAAGGAAAGATTACAAGATTATCCCCACTTTTAACATCTAAGATTTAGCTACTCTAAAAATCTTGACTAAATAATAATAGCAAGGATTAGAAAAAAATTCAATAATATTTGTTAACAAAAAGTAATTTACATAAACTGTAAGAGGGTTGTAGAAGTCATAACAAAATAGGTGTTTTAATGATTTATATAACGTATCAGAATGTGAACCTGAATTTTGGGAAGGTCGGTAGAAAGCTTTAGATTTATAAAAGTCTTTTCAAATAAACCATATCCACTAACTGTTGTCCATCTTCATACATAGCGTGGTCGTAATTGTCTATAAAAAAGTTTTTAACAATGTGTGATCTTTTAAATCCACATTTCTCGTAGAAGTGAAGTGTCGTGGGGCTATCGCCTGTTCCAACATACAGCTCGTTACCAATTTCTTTATAGTAATCAGCAATAAAAGAGATTAGTTGGTGTCCATAGCCTTTGCGTTGATATATAGGTACAGTAACAATATTCTTAATTTCATAAACACCGGTTTGCTCTTGTGTGACAACGCAAAGAGCCTTAAGATCATCCTCATACAAGGCGAACATATCGCCACGATATAAATACTTTTCTATCATATTTTCCTGTTCATCTGCAATAAGAAGCAATTCCATGTACTTTGCCTTATCACCATCATCAATCTTGACAATATTCATGAGAAGTTTTTTCCTTTCTTTTTTATCTTTACACTGATATTATACCTTTTAGTTTCTAAAAAAGGGGGGAACACACATAGTTTATAAAAATAGATGTGCCACTATAAAAGCGGCACATCTACTCATAAAGTTTTCATTGTACGGATAATTCGTTGAATACTTTTGGGGGTTAAAAAATATTTTTCTGACAGCTCAAAAACAGTTATGCCGTTTTTGTAGCCATTGTATATTGCCAGATTTCTTTCTTTAAAATATACTTTTGAATCTGTTCTTTCTCCCCACCTAAATTTTTTTGATTTTATTTTTGGAATGTATATAACTTGCCCGTCAACATATTGCTGGATTTCTTCAATCAATCTTTCGGGCAGAACTTCCAAAGCCTGAACATTACCCATTGTGCCCTCCTAAATATTTAATAATTAGGATAGCAAAGGCTATTGATATTCTGTTTGAGTCATATGCAATAGCCTTTGCTATGCACAATGTTTCCTGATTTTACTTATATTTCATCACTCCCTTATGTTTTATTATAGCTAATACACAGTATATTTTCAATAAACTTATTAATTAGAGCTATTCTCTGTAGGTATCAATATAGAAATTTGGATTTCAAGGAAATTAATTGACTCAAGGTATGTGATTATAACCATGGTTAGCTCTATGTAGAAATCCGCCTGAACATAATTTTCAGACGGATTTCGTTTACTTATTATTTTTTGTGTAGTTTACGTTTGGGTATTAATTCATTATCTAGGTTTTCCTTAACAACTGGCAAAGCTTCGTTAAACATGGTATTTATTTACATAAATACATAAAAAGCTCACATTGCCAAATAACATCTTTATATGGTTTCACTTACTATTTGATTACCTATCCTCAGGAGTGGTGTCATATAGGGTACGCAAGCTACGAGCATGTTTTTTAAAGAGCTTAAAGAGTTCTGCGTATCGAGTAGCATTTTCTGGATTGGGTAAAATAATCTTCTCCTCAATGGCAAGCCTCTGATATCCTTCTTCGGCGGTGGTATATATTCCTATTCCTACACCTGCTAGTATTGCCGCGCCTACACATGCCAAATCTGGGATAAGAGGGATTCTTACTGGCAAGTTTGCAATGTCGGCCACCATCTGACTCCAAAGATTACTCTTGGATGCACCTCCAGCTAGCTTAAGACCCGTTACTGGAAAGGAAGCGCGGAACGTTTCCAATACCCATACAATCTGATAGGAAACACCCTCCATGATAGCTCTGGCTATATCAGAACGTTCGTGAGAAAGGTCTAGCCCAATAATAGATGCTTTTGATACAGTGTCACGCTCAGGATAGGAACTTCCGCCAAAGTACGGATAGAAGAACAGTCCATTCGCACCTATCTCCTTGGACTCTGCCATCTCATCAATAGCTTTATAAGAAAGAAGATCGCCGTTATCATCAAGCATCTTCAGATTCTTTCGGAACCATTCCAGGCAGACTCCACCTGTACCTATTGATACAAGTGAACCCCATTTGCCTTTTATTGCTGAGACACTCTGCGCAAGGCCGGAATCAAAGTTTGGTTGATCCGTGATGGCAGTAACTACCCATGCGGTGCCAGAACCAATCAGTACGTTTCCCGAGTTCACTGCGCCAGCACCCAGTGAAACGGCATACTGGTCATGCGCCCCGGCGACTAGTATAACACTTTCCGGAAGATTGAGTTCTTCAGCGGCCTTTGGTGTCAAGTGACCAATCGGCTCTCCAGAAGGGACTATATCTGCGAGCTGTTCTTCCTTTATCCCGATAAAATTAAGAATGTTTTTGTCATAGGCAGGCGTTTGTATATCGGCGAGCTGGTTTATACCAACGTTGGAGATATCGACAGCCGCACGACCTGTCATTTTTAGAGAAATGAAATCCGATACTGAAAGAAATTTCCAAGTACGAGCATGAATCTCAGGGAGGTTCTCGCGCAGCCACGCAATCTGCATTGCGTTCAATCTTCCGTTGAGATTCCAGCCGCTCCGCTGGTACATGTAGTCGGATCCAAACTTTTCTTTAAAAGTTGCTGCTTGTTTTGTAGCACGTGAGTCATTCCAAACAATGGCTTGGCAGAGTGGCTCACCTGATTCATCCACAGGGACAAGCGTTCCTCCCTGAAGAGAAAGTGATATTGCAACAATGTCCTGAGCGATTTCCGGATCATTGGAGACCGCACGCACAGTTTTAACAACAGCGTGCCACCAATCATTTGCATCCTGCTCACTTCGGCCGACTTGAGGGGTTTTAAGTGAATAACCCTCATAGGCGTGGCCGATGATCTCTCCATCTGTTGAGAAGAGCATACATTTGGTGCCAGTCGTACCAATATCGAGGCCAATTAAATACTTTTTAGCTTGCATATTATAAATCACTCCAATAATGTTTTTTTCGACTATATCTCAAACAGTGTACAAAATACCTTTGTTTCGATGATTTCACCAGGCCTGATGTCGATTAGTTCGCCACGTTCCCGTGCCACCTCATAATTGCCTACGGTGCAGCTCCAAGGCTCCACCGCCATTGTATAAGCCCGCCCAAACCACGGGTAGGTCTCATGCCCACAGTACATTCCCCATACCCACAGATTGGGGAATAACTTCGCGTCCCACTGCATTCGGACGCCAAGCCCCTTGTTGTGATTTATAAGCTCATATTCTCCAAGCTCTAAATTATTGATCAGGTATTCCATGTAGATATGACTGTCGCTGGAATACGCCTTTCCCATATCAATGTCGTTGCCTTGCTTGTCTTTTAATATCGGGAACTCACCCGTAGTCTCAGTATCAAAAGGGCAGTTCTGCCCGATAGCTCCTTGCGGTACAGTAACAATCGGCTTACCAGAGAGGTGCAACTGCACACTGTCATCAATAAATGGATAGCCGAAGGCAGGATGATGCCCCCACATAAAGCTCTGCCCAGTGGAACTCAGGTTTTTCACACTCTGTAAAATTTCTATAGTTCCACTGTTGCGTCTCACAATGAATACCTTTGTAAGTTCAAAAGGGCTACGCAGTGTACGCAGAGAAAAGCTGACACTGATACAATCCTCACTGTCAGCAACGATAGTATAATCCCAAGGATAGATACATGCTTCGCCATGCGTACCTATATGTGCACCATTGATGTTTGCAGGACTGCCATAGCTGGGGAAAAGCTCCTGCCAGCCACCGGCATAAACGTCCAAAAACGCACCCCTTGCTGGGGCTATTGAAGAAACTTTATGTACTGCGTCCATTCCCTGAAACGAATGCCACAGATATTCAGTATCGCTTGGTTTGTGAACCAGTTCGATAATATCGGCGCCCTTACCAGCAGCGATTGAGATCTTTATCAGTTCGTTCTCCAAGGACACCAAATTTATCCCATAGCTTTCATATTCTCTGATGCGGCACCCATGATTACGAAAGCGTGATCCGCCATTATCTGTTGTAAACATATTATCCTCCAGGAGCCACATTGTGGCCACAAAATAATAAAATATATATCCTTTATCGCAAGATTAGGGGTCACGAAATTAATCGCACATGCTATTTATTCTGCTACATTATTTTATAATTTCAAATTGAATTATTTTATAATTTCAACATGGAACCCCATGATGGAACCGAATGCGGCAATCTCGTCGGCGTCGATGTCGTAAACAAGGGCAGAGTGGTGTGTTCCACCAATTTGGCTGTACTTCTTGAGGAAGTCAGGAAGCAGCAAATTAGTTTTCATCCAGCCTTCAGTTGTTCTGCGGTAGGAACCGAACTCCCGTGCAAGGTCTTGCATCTCCACCGGTACAACAGTTAGTGTATAGCCGTCAGCCATTGGTGCGAGGTTGATAAAGGTCGCTTTACCGGCGCGCATTGCTCCGTAGGCGCCGACGGTGTTACCTGAAGGTGTAAATACAAAAGGCTTATCACAAAGCACGGGCTTATAGGAAGATAGATTTAGGTTCATCTCACCCATGTGGCTCATCAGGATAAGATCGTTCTTCCAGCAGGGGCAGAATGTCTCAGTAAAAGTAACGTCACGGTAGACAGAAAGCAGAGCGCCGACCAAACCAGCGGTGAGCGTATCGCCCTCACCTGCATAACCTAAGCCTCTCATCATGGCTTTTGATAGCTCGTGGAAAGGCATTTTATCTTCGTACATCTTTAGAAAGTTTACTGTGAGGGCAGTCAGTTTATTTTCCTCGGACCATTTTCGTAACGCAAGACCCATTTTGGTTGCTGCACGATAATTTTCTATATTCTTAACTTCGACAGCGAAATGTTCGGAATCCCATTGAAGCTCATCATCGATTTCTGCTTCTGTGACCAAGGAGATATATTTATTGTAATCGTTCTCAAAATCAAAGTAGATAATCTCCGCACCGATGTCTTTCTTCATTGTATCAGGATCTATGGCAAAATCCCCCATTCCTGCAAATGCACCACCAACTGAACCGATCCTAGCGGATTTGAGGGATTTTGCAACGGTAGCCGCACGGCAAAGCCTAGCAACACGTGCTATAACATCCGAATGGAGCAAATGGCCCGCTTCTATAAAATAGGTTTTTCCACGGCGCTTGAGAAGGTTGCACATATCCATAACGCCATGAATACCGTGGTTTGGCGAGACATCGGTGGTTTCCATTCGTTCAGACATATTCCAAGTTAGAGTCGTATCGCAGACAATCACTGGCGCATCCACAGCACAGAGCGCATCGATGGATTCGAGAGAAGGGGAATAGGCAAGGTGAAAGGTGACGATAGCATCGACTTTCTCCTTAATGAACATTTGAGCAGCGGCATCGAACTCTGGTTTAATTCGGCATACATCAGCGCAAACAACCTCGATGTTTTCTGCTTCGATCATCTTGACCGCGGCGTCCATGCACTTAAGCATTCTGTCACGCTTGGTACCGATGTCGTCATAAAGCTTGATATATAGTGGAAGGAATCCAATTTTAGTATTTTTCATAATATATTAACCTCTATTTATATCTCAGAGCCCATTACGGACATCGTCGATAAGATTTTTCGCATTATTATAGAACATATCCTCTACATCAGTTTTGGTAAGCCCGCATGCTTCGGAGGCTAGCTTCATTGCGTATATTTCCTCGTACATAAAGAAGGTAATCTTTTCAGCCTCTTCGGGGGAGACTTCACGCAAATGACTATCCAGACTCGGATCACCGTAGAGTCCTGGTGGGATAAGGTTTATGTATTTACCGTTTTCGCAGATACGCCGTGTGCGCATTCGAAGGATTGGTAAATCACTACCGAAAAGTATGCGTTTCGGGCCAACGGCTTTTATTAGTTGCTCGAAAACGGGCTGGCAGCAGTTTGCACTAAAATCAAACAACAAATCGTGACACACTGATAGTTCTTCAAATGCATTGCCGATATCCTCGGGGCAGTATGCGCGGCCGACATGGGCGATAATAAGCTTTAGATTTGGATATAGCTTTTTAATCTCTATTATCTGTTGAATGTTTACCGGATCCTTGAGGCGACCATTGCGAGGAATGTGCAGCATCACAATCCAACCGTGTCTATCCATCATTTTTAACTGTTCATGTGGGAATACATCGAGGATACGTATCTCTGCCTCGGGCAAATACGAGGGCGATAGGCTAAGGTAGCTCTTGATGCCGAGAAAGCCTCTGGCTATGATCCTATGCTCCAAATCCTCACCACTCTGGTGGGGGTATGAATAATACAACGCAGGCCAGCCAGTTTTATTCGCGCAATCGGCGATATAATTGTTGGCTATATCTTGCGGGTCATCTGGTCCAACGCTGGCAAAAATCAATGCGGATACTTCCTTGTCGGGGAACATAAGGCGATAGGTTTCTTGTAAATCTTCGATGGGATTGTCCTTTGCAACAAGAGATGGCCATGTAACAGTGCGCTTAATGTTCTCGGGGTTCCTTTTTCGGAACTCATGCTTGTAGACATGGGTATGAATGTCAATCATCTTGGACGGCAGGAAGGTGCGGAGATTTTCCTCATAAAACCGCCTGTCATTATTAGTTATAGTAAAGATACTCATGATAACGCTCCTCTAGTATTTATTGATTTAGTAATTGTTCAATCTCATTATCGGTATAACCGATTTTTTTCCATTCAATACGAGCTATATCACAGACCTCAGGCGTAAATTCACGCTGCCATCTCATGTCCGAAGGATATAGAACTGAATCCTCAACACCGTCAAATGGGCACAGGTTGTCTTTGAGCATTTCCTTCTGTGCTGTGGGATTATTAATATCAGGTATGGGAAGGAATTTACCGTTTTGATGTGCGCTGCGCCAAGCAATAATTCCTACGTTTGACATTGTTATACCGCGATAAGCGTCAAGGTACGGATGAACACCAGAACGAATTGCGTTTGCGAAAGTATATTCAACAAAGAAATCTCCACCACCGTGACCGGTTTCCTCTGCTTCTTTTGCATGGGAGGGCCAGTTCGGCAGATAGGTTTTCTCCTCACACTGTCCTTCTCCAACCTGCCATGGCTCATGCCAGACACGAACTGTTTCGGGGCCAAAATATCCATGACCATGTGTACTTTCCATTGCACCATGAGTTCCATGAAAGCTGTATGCACAGCTATGGCCTGCCACACCTGCATAAATACGGAAGATAGCACCGTTATCCATACGAATAAGTGCCACATATCCGGGTCTACTGTGTTTTTCAATGGCTGGTATAAGTGTACAGCTTACTTCCAAAGGAATAGTATTTGTAACGTACATCAAGGGGGCAAGAGCATGGGTAATATAGTAAGTTGGAGGTAGCTGATTCCGCCAATGCTTGACACCAGGAGAATACCGCAATGATTCGTTGATGCTCATAGGATGGTTGTATTCACCCTCGGCGTATCGGATTTTTCCGATCTCATCCTCATCATGAAGCTTTTTCATCTCCATTACGAATCTGGTATAGCAGTAGTTTTCTGCGAGCATATAGCATAAATCGGTCTCTTTAGCAAGGCGGTACAGTTCGACGCCTTCCTTAAGAGTTACATTACAGCTTGTTTCAGATAGGACATGTTTACCATTGAGTAGAGCTTTCTTGGCAAATGGGGCATGTTTGTTAAATGGGGAAGCAATGACGACAGCTTCAAAATCCTGCTTTATAAACTCATCGAAATCTTCGTAACCTTCTACTCCTATCTCATTACAAACCTCATCCAACCGATGCTTGAAGTTATCACAGATTGCAACAAGCTTCATTCCTGAGTTCTTAGCCGTTTTCATGAAAGCTTTACCGCGGAATGCCCCAAGTACACCAATACGGATTTCACCTTCCTTGACGATTTTTTGCATAGTTTCAGTCTCCTTAGTTATTAAAATTCGCCTCTTAGAAGAGGCCCCCCATATTGAGAATATGGGGGGATATAGTATCTAAAGTAATCTACATTTAGAAGTACAAATAAGTATTATCTTGTTCGGTCATAAATGGACTGGTAAACAGATGTGAAATCATCGAGACCAAGTTTTTTCATTGTGCTTACATAGTTATCCCATTCGTCAAATGACGTCGCACCGGTAACGAATTTTGCCTGCATTTCTCGGAAATAGGTCTTTATATCTGTCTGAACCCTATCAATGATTTCCTGCTCTTTGTCATTGAAATTAATGTGAGGAACAGATGGGGATATGAAATATGGCAATACTTCATTGTATTGGTCAATATACCAGGATACATTACTACGTGGACGATTCAATCCTTCTACCGTTTGTATATGAGCAAGAGCTATCTGTCCACCTCCATATTGCTGGACAGACCAAGCGGAACCATCGGTAGGCATAAGTAATTCCTTCTCGCCTTTTGAATTAACGGTATAGGTCTTGCCTTCAGTACCCCAGTAACGTGCGTCTATAACTTCTGGGTCAGCATAAAGTGTATCAAGCCACTTCAAAGCCACTTCTGGCTGCTTGCAGTCTTTAGTTATACCAGTTATGTCATTACCGTCTTTCTCACGACGAACAATATACTGATCTCCATTTGGTCCTTTTAATGGAGTGCCAAGAGAGTAGACTTCAGAATTTATATTAGCAAGGCCTTTAGGAGTAAGGTTTCCATAAAGATTGGCAAAAGCACTGTAGCAAACAAAGATTCCTACACGGTCACTTGCAACTTTTTCTGAGAGTAAATCAAAGGTGTTGGTGAAGATTTCTTTGTCTAGAATATTTTCTTTGTACATAGTATTGAGCCATGATAACCAATCCTTCATACCATCTCTTGTATAGTCCGGAGTAACAACTCCGTTTTTATCTGCCTGGAAAGCATCCCAGTTCTCGTACATCATTAGGCCAAAGCTATCGCCGGTCATATCCAAGCCTTCAGCATTGTAAGAAGACAGAATAATTTCATCATTAAGACCGTTTTTATTAAAATCTACGCCTACCATGGCGCGGGTAAGATCAAGAAACTCATCAGTAGTAGTAGGAATCTTACGACCAAGCTGATCAAGCCAATCTTTATTATAAATGTATACGATATGACCGCCTTCAGCAGAAACTGTGGCATGTAAACCATAGATTGCCCCGTTGGCCTCAGTCCATAGAGCTTTTGCAAAAGCGTTTTCATTCAAAAACTTAGTAGTATGAGGGGCGTGCTCTTCCAGCATACCGGAAATGTCAATCAGGACGCCGTTTCTGCCTGCATCAGTCGCGCTTTTAGCCATACTGACATTGAGTATATCAGGCAGATCAACACCAGCCGATATCTTTGTTGCAATTACTTCTGAATAGTTCTCATAAGGAGCGGTTTCCCACTCTATATGGACATTTGTGCGTTCCTCCATGTACTTCCAGAAATCTAGATCATTGCTAGGAGGTGGGTAAGAGGAGTTTACACCAGGATGCGTAAAAACAGTCAGAGTGGTTTTTTCGGCGGAAGTTCCACTGCTTGCGGCAGCTGAAGTGCCAGCCTCATCTTTTGTTCCGGAGCAGCCAGCTATAGACATGACCATAGCGAAACACACGGCTAGACATAATAATTTTTTCATACTTTTCTCCTTTTTTTTATTATTTACTATTTATTTAAGAGATTTCTCTTAAATTACTAACCTTTAACACCACCAACGAGAAGACCCTTTACAAAGAATCTTTGCAGGAAGGGGTAGATCATAATGATTGGAAGGACAGCAACTACGATAACCGCATATTTCACCTGCATCATTGCCAATATTCCATCGCCTAGCGCACCGGCGTCCATGTTTGCCATTGCTTCCGGCGACGCCTGAATAACCACACGCCGCAGATAGATCTGAATCGGATGAAGTTCTTGTTTTCCAAGATATATCATAGCCTCAAAATAACTATTCCAATGGGCAACACCATTGTATAGGGCAAGCACAGCGAGAACCGGCTTTGAAAGCGGAACAACAATTTGAGCGAGAATTCGATATTCTGAAGCGCCCTCAAGGCGTGCACATTCAAAAAGCTCATCGGGCAGATTTTCGAAGAAAGAACGTGCAATAATGATATACCAGACCGCAGTTAGTGTGGGGAGTATAACTGCCCAACGCGAATTGTAAAGGCTTAAATAGCGGGTAACTACAATATATGTAGGTATTAGTCCGCCTCCGAAAAACATTGTGATGGTATAAAAAATCGTAAAGAATTTTCTGGGGCGGAATGTTCTTCTTGAAAGGGGATACGCTGCAAGAGCCGTAACGATAACGTTCAGAACTGTACCAACCACAGTATACCAGATTGTGTTATAATAATATCTCCACAGTTCAGAATTGTTTACAACAGTCTTAAACGCCTTTAGACTGAAACCTTTTGGAAGAAAAAAGACTTCTCCTCTGGTAACGCTAACCGGGTCGCTAATCGACATGCTGAAAACGTAGATCATGGGATACAGTGTTACAGCTACTACAAATACTACAAAAGCATATGAAAATATACTAAAGCATCTATCTTCGAAAGTTTGTTTATATTTCATTAAGGCGCCTCCTTACCAAAGTGATGTATCAGAAAACTTTTTAGTCATTTTATTTGTAAACAAGAGAAAGCTTAAGTTGATAATGGAGTTAAACAACCCAATGGCAGCTCCATAGCTGAACTTACCATCTACAATCCCGTTTCGGTATGCAAATGTAGAAATAACATCAGCCACTTCATAAGTACGTCCTGAATACATTAAAATTATTTTTTCATAGCCAACTGACATAATATTACCCATGCGAAGTATCAACATAAAGATTATAGTTGGCAGAATGCAAGGTAGAGTTATTAGAATTATATTTTTAAACCTCGTACTGCCATCAACGTATGCGGCTTCATAAAGCTCTGGGTTAATTCCGGCTATTGCAGCGATATATACTATGGAGTTAAAACCGACTTGCTGCCAGGCATCGGATCCGATGTAAATGAAACGAAACCAATCATTGCTTCCCATAAAATCAACAGACTCAAAACCTAGTAGATTTATTATCTGATTGACAATGCCACCGTTTACTGAAAGGAAATTTGTGAGCATGCCCACAACAACCGTTAATGATATAAAATAAGGAAGATAGCTAACGGTCTGGACAAATCCCTTTATACGACGGTTTTGTATTTCATTGAAGACTAGTGCAACAATAATTCCAAGCGGGAAGACGAAAACCAAGCTGTAAAGACTGATTAGGAAAGTATTACGCACGACACGCCAGAAAAAGGGTGAGTTAAAAAAGTATTCAAACCACTTAAACCCTACCCAGTCAATATCGCTGCCGAAAAAGCTTCCGCCCAGCTTAAAGTCCTGGAACCCCATAGAGAGACCAAAAATCGGCCAGTATCGGAAAAGCACAAAGTATAAAGTGGGGATAATCAACATTACAAAAAACGGAGTATCAGCTTTAAATTCCTTAAGGGAATATCTTTCTGGCCTATTCATGCGCGATACCCACTTTTTTTTAATGACCCGGATAAAACCATTACGTTCTGGCTTAACACCTGTTTCTAAATTCATAGACATTTCTCCTATATCGTATTTGACTGCTTTATTCAAAGTAACCGTTGGGCGGCTTCTTTGTGCAAATGATAGCACAAGAGAAATAAAGTTTACAATAATCACCTTTTCACAGCGTTCATTATATCAATAACTGGAAGAATAATCCTGTAAAAAAGGTTCTAAATTTTCATAAAAAAATGGGAAAGGGTGGAGTTCCAGGGTTTTCATTTGAATGTAAGTTTATGTAAATTAATTAGTTCTTTTTATTTTTTACAGTACCTGTTAATATAGAAGGAGTTTGATAAATGATAACATAAAGTGAGTTATGATAAATCAGGGGGGCTTGTTTATGAAACATTGGATTAAGATAAAGAGTCGCTTTTCGAGTACCAGCTTTTACTGGAAGTTTATTATTTCAAATTTAGTAATGTTTCTTTGCTCCTTTCTCGTTTTGACAGTTATATTTATACCAACAAATATAATTAGCGCTCGTGATATAGATAAATCCTATTTCGAAAGCCGACTTCAATCTGCAAGCTCTTATATGGACATTATTTTCATTAGCTTTGCAAATACACAGGAGGAAATTGAAAATTCTGAGTGGCTACGGGACCTCTATTTTGAAAAGGTGATATATAATAAGGAACTATCCCATGAGGTTAAATCTGAGATAAAGACTAGTCTTTTGATGATAAACACTCGGAATTCCTTCTATCAGAATGTTTCATTCATGCTTTATGGGGATAATACACTTTATAATATCAGTGGAGTCTATGAAGACTATACGAATTTTCAGAAATATGATGAGGCTACATCAAATTATCGCTTTTTCCCACTAGATGACAAAAAAGAAAGTGGACTTGCATATCATCGTTATGGAAATGAAAATCAATATTCAGCTCTTATATATCGCTGTGGTATTACCGATTTGAAGGGTGCCAGTAAAAAGGGTGAAATGAATATATTATTAAATGAAGCTGTAATAGAACGAAAACTTCGCTCGCTTATCGGAGATGAAGTCACTAAATTCCGAATTAAAAAAGCGGATGGAGCTACACTGTATGAAATTCCTCTTAGGCATATAGGAACTGAAGACCTTGTTTCGATTTCTGCAGCCCAAAACAGTAAAGGCTATATATATGAAATGGATGTGCCTGCTTCCGTTTACCATAAAACCGAAAACAAGACCAAGAAAATAATCATGGGTACTATAATCAGTGATATTCTTTTAAGTATAATATTGGTGATAGCCTTTTCCAAAGCAAATTACAAGCCGATAAGAAGTCTTGTGAAAAAGTACTCAGCTGTAGAAAAATCATCATGTAACGAGGTTGATCTTCTTGGTGAGACAATGAACCGTATGCTAAATGATAAGGCAAAGGTTCAAGGTGATCTCGATGTACTTCGTCCACTGGCTCGCCAAAAATTGATTAGCCGTCTTTTAAACGGTATACTTCAGGACGAACAGGACTTTATAAAAATGGAGCAATGCGGACTTGAATTTAAATATCCTTTATTCTGTGTTATATCAGCGCAAGTACCTTTTTCCAAAGTAAATACAAAGGGAATGTCCGCCATGGATTATTGGCAAAATATTGAGCTTGCTTTTGAAACTACAGTAGCGGTTGTTCTAGAAGATCTAAATGCAGATGGTTATGTATTCTTCAACGATTTTGACCATTATAGCATTCTGGTTAACTACAGTTCACAGAATGACTTAGAAGTTTTCGTTGATCGTCTTGCAAATGATTGTGGCAAGTATTTTGAGCAGACACCTGGTGAAAACTCGCTGTATTTTGGTATTGGCGACATGGTAGAAAAGCCTAGTGAGATTTTTATCTCAACTCAGCAGGCTTCACTTGCTTTAAACTACAGTATCTTATATGTAGGAGGCAGTATCATCTGGTATTCAAATATACAGGATAATTTTGAGGAGCTCTATTACTACCCCATAGCCGATGAGATATCAATAGTTAATGCAATAACCAACGGAAACATAAATGCTGCATATGCTGTTCTTGACAAAATATTCTTCAAAAACCTTGAGCACAAACAGCTCAGCGAGAGGGCCGCCCGTTGTCTTTATTATGATCTGTACTCTACAATTATTAAAACTGCCGGCAGTCTTGGCCTTGGAATGGAGAACCTTGTGAATGAGGACGAAACAGAACGGCCCGACAATCTTTATGCTATGCACGATTATCTCGTTACGGTTATTAGGCGTCTGTGCAATGTTTATATTGATAAAAAGACTTCAAAAGGCTCGCTCATTGAGAAGAGGATTTTTGAATATACAGAGGAACACCTCTATGATCCTAATCTCTCGGTGGGTAGCATAGCTGAAAATTTTGGTATGTCAATCGCATATGTATCTACACTTTTCAAAAACCAAATGGGTACTTCGTACTCTGAATATATAAACAAGGCGCGTATTGAAAAGGCAACGGAGCTAAGTAAAACCACCAAGATGTCTACAGAGGAAATCTACA
>JAEYOM010000189.1 GCA_023411715.1 Bacillota bacterium
CAAGATGAACGAGTGGCAAACCCGTGATAGAAGACAATTTTTCAGACAAAAAACTTTTTCCGCTACCATTATTACCAACAATAATAATTCGATTATATCCGAATATATCCAACACCATCGCTCCCTAACAGCCAATAATGTACTTCCAAAATAGAACCTTCTCAGTTGTGAAGTTTTCAAAGGTTTAATTTGCTTGTAATATGCTAAATCTCTATAAATTCCAACTTAATCCATAAGTACTTTCATTCTTTGCTTATATAATTCTACTGTTTCTTGATAATCTATAATAATTCCTTCTTCTCTGACAAAGTTTTTATAACCTATCATGCGTACCATCCCATGGCTATAGGGCGAGGTCTACTTCCTGCGCCAACCGTTCCCGTGTCCATCCTTTGCTTTCCCGTGCTTCTTTTATAGCCTGCCCGAAAGCCATTCTTGTTTGCAAATTTCAAGAATTTGAAATATAATAAAAAATGGAAAAACCTAAGGTGGTATGAATCTGTGGACTATTTGACTGTTAAAGAAGCTGGTGAAAAGTGGGGCATTACCGGACGGATGGTAACTTATTATTGTGTTACCGGACGCATCGAAGGCGCACTTAAAAAGGGCAATCTTTGGCTTGTCCCACAAATTGCTCAAAAGCCGATTGATGGTAGAACAAAAGAAAGCAAATGTAAGTTTGAAGAATGAGATGTATCAGGATACTTTTACAATAGGAGCATCTAATGATAAAAATACTTATAGTTGATGATGATATTGAAATGTGTCAGCTTCTTCAAAAATGCTTGATTAAAGAATCTTTTGAAGTAGATATTATTCATAATGGCCCTGATGGATTACAAAAAGCATTAGAGCAAGAATATCAATTGTTTATTCTTGACATTATGTTACCGGGCATGGATGGATTATCTGTACTACGGAACTTCCGCAGACAAAAAAACACTCCAATACTAATGTTGACGGCGAAGGATGGCGAACTTGATAAAGTGGTCGGTTTGGAAGAAGGCGCGGACGACTATCTGACAAAGCCGTTCAGCCTTTCGGAATTTAGTGCTCGCGCAAATGCGCTTATCCGGCGTTTCACAAAACTTGGTAGCCAACAAACCGTTGCCCAGCCATTGGTATATGGGGTTTTGCGCATTGACCCTGAAAAAGTACGGGTCATAAGAGATAAGGAAGAACTTTCTTTAACCGCCAAGGAATATGAATTGCTGCTTTTTTTTGCTTCACACCCCGGACAAGTATTTACAAAAAAGCAGATATACCAGCAGGTTTGGGGCGACATATATGCATATGATGATAACAATATCATGGTACATATCCGGCGGTTACGAAAAAAGGTAGAGATTAATCCTGAAAAGCCGATTTATATTCAAACCGTTTGGGGAATAGGGTATCGGTTCAATGGAGGCGCGGGATGTACATAAATTTAGCCGTACTGATTGCGCTGATTGTCGTGATAATCATTCTGACTGCTTTCTTGATTGGAACGAGAGTATTGCTTAAGCATCAGACCAAAGAAATGGGAAACACATTAAAGGAAGTCTTAAAAGGTAATGATTCGCTGCACTTATTCACCAATTCTACCCGTTTGCTTAATGATTTAACATTACATATCAATTGCTTGATGGACTCATACCGGCAGCAACGCGCTTTGTCCACTCGCGAGGAAAACGCCAGAAAACAATTGCTTTCCAATCTTTCACATGATGTAAGAACCCCACTTGCCTCGGTAATTGGCTATTTGGAAGCTGTTGAAAAAGGTCTGCCCACTGAACAGGAAAAGGCAGATTATTTAAACACCGCTTTAGCCAAGGCTTATGCATTAAAGGACAGGATTGACCAACTATTTGAACTTGTCCGGCTGGATGCGGACGAGGTTGTTTTCCATTTTGAGCCTGCTGACATACCTGAACTGACACGAAACGCCCTAATCGACTTTGTTCCTTTATTAGAACAGAATAAATTCCAAGTAGAAATGGATATACCTGATAAGGAGATTAGCATCATCACAGACATGATGGCAGTAACCCGTATTCTGCAAAACTTTATTCGTAATGCTATATCGCACGGAGGTAACGGTCAATATTTGGGAATATGCATCTGCTCTGATGATGTGAACGCGGTTATTAAAGTTACAGACCACGGCAGGGGAATTGACGAAACTGAACTCCCATTTGTTTTTGACCGCTTATATCAAGGCGATCATGCGCGCTCCTTACAAGGAGGCTTAGGGTTGGCAATAGCCAAGGAACTTTCGCAAAAGTTGGGCGGGGATGTGAGAGTAATAAGCTCAAAGTTTGAAACTACTTTTTCTATTCATTTGCCGATTTGCATGTAATGAAAAAGTAAGATTTGAGTAAGCCCTATGTCAGATATAGGGCTTATATTTTTCTTATAAGCACAAGGAAGGTGATGGTACATGGATAGCATGGTTTTAGAAACCAATGGACTAACAAAAAAGTATGCAATTCAAACAGTAGTCAATAATGTTAGTCTGCATGTAAAAAAGGGGCAGATATATGGCCTTTTAGGACGCAACGGTGCGGGAAAGACGACAACCCTCCGCATGGTAATGGGTTTATTGGCGCCAACCCATGGAGATATAAAAGTGTTTGGTGCGACCCTGAATGCTCGAAATGCCTTGATGTACAAAAGAATTGGCTCCCTGATTGAGGCCCCTTCGTTTTACGAAAACCTTACGGGCCAGGAAAATCTTGAATTAATTGCGTCGCTTCGCGGCATACATCGAGCGGATACCGTTGCAAACGCACTCGGTACAATGGCGCTGACCGATGCTGCCCGTAAAAAGGTGTCGAAGTATTCGTTGGGCATGAAACAACGCCTTGGTATTGCAATGGCCATAATGCATGACCCTGAATTTCTAATACTTGACGAACCCACAAATGGACTGGATCCTATCGGCATCCAGCAGATGCGCTTGTTTATTCGCTCATTGTGTGAAGAAAAAGGCGTTACTGTTCTTGTATCTAGCCACATTCTAAGTGAAATCGAGCAAATAGCCGATGTGGTGGGAATCATTCATGAAGGCAACCTTTTAGAGGAAACGACGATGAGCGAAATCCACCGGCATAATAGACAATATATAAAGCTGACGGTTTCATCGGTTCCGCAGGCGATACCGCTTCTGGAACGGAAGCTGTCTATCCGTGATTTTGAAGCGGTTGACGAACACACCATTCGGATTTATGAGGTAGAACAGGATATGGCGTTTGCAAATAAATTATTAAACGATAACGACATTGGTGTTTCGGAGATCAGCATGATGAAAGGCAGCCTGGAGGATTATTTTATTAAGGTAACAGGGGGTGTGACCATTGGTTAGGCTGATTTGTGCAGAGTTCAAAAAACTAAAAGGCTCCAGCATGTTCTGGATAGGTTTAGGTGGGTGTTTTATTTTACCTGTCATGGCATTAAGCATTAATTTGTCAACATCCGATTCCTTTACGTGGATTAAGTATGTGACACAAAATCTCTGGCCGCAGGAGATTTTACTATGGCCGTGCATATTTGGGGTATTTGGCTCGTTCATTTTTAACCGTGAAAGAATTGAGAATACCTACAAAAACCTATTAACAATACCGGTAGGAAGGCTTCGCCTTGCTATTGCAAAGCTGCTCGTATTATTAATATCAATTCTTGTCATGTCCGTGTTAACGTATGTTTTGAACATTTCCGGCGTTATTGTGGGTGTCCCGGTTGACTTTAAATCTTTCATAGATGGTCTTTGGCTCTACATTCTATCTGGTTTGCTGATGTTTTTTTCAGTCCTGCCGGTTATACTCATAGCGGTTCTTAGTAAAAAAGGGTTCCTTTTGGCAATCAGCGTAACAATCATATATGCACTGGCATCCTTTTTGGCATCTTGGGTTTCCGTATTAGCTCCACTAGTGCCAACGGATATTGCATGGAGAATTATCGGTTTAGATCAATTTAAAATAAATTATGCTTTTCCATTACAAGTTTCCTATGCCAGTATTGCTTTGATAAGTTTGGCATCTCTCATTGGTATATTTACTGCTGCAAAAAAGCAGGATGCGTAAAAAGAATAACTTTTGAAATTACACTCGTAGCCTGGCTTGTGCTCGAGATGCATGACCGCTTTTGTTTTGCAGCCCAGCTCTGGTTGCGGTTGCAGAACTGGGAATATGCCAGGCCATCAGGCTGCTGAACTTTGAATTCCGTCCATAGAAGCCGTAGATTGACGTGTGGGCGCTTCAGCTCCTCATGGATGTACTCATAGTCTGGCTCAGGCTTACGGCTTGCCGGCATCGGTACTGACGGGTAGATGGCCTTTGCATCGCAGTGTCATCCATGTCTTCGGGGAGTGGCCATGAAAGTCCTTGCAGTTCGGCAGTCCTTAACACTTCGCAGACTGTGTTCCGGGAGCATTTGCAGCTTTGTGCTGTTGCCCGGATGCCTATCCCCAAGCTCTGCAGCCTGATAATTTCTCGAATTTTTACTGAATCGGAATAATAGTAAAACAACTTCTGATTAAGCTTATTATATGTTAGTATAATTTCATAACCCAGACCCAACTATTTTTATCTTTATGACGCTCATACATAATTTCATTTATATCGTTTATATAATTCTAATATATAATTCTACTGTTTCATGATAATCGGCAATAATTCCTTCTTCTCTGACAAAGTTTTTATAACCTATCATCTCTCCCCTTAATCAGGAGTACTTTGACTGCTCCTGTTAAGTTTCTGTTACGGCTAAAATAATTCCTTGCGTTTAAATGGTTGATTTTTCTTACAAACAGTTGTACCATAATGATTAACAACTGAATAAATTAAATGTCTTCGGGACAGGGTGAAATTCCCGATCGGCGGTATAGTCCGCGAGCGTGTAAGCGCAGGACTTGACATTGCGTTCAAGTTAGGATTTGGTGAAACTCCAAAACCGACAGTATAGTCTGGATGGAAGAAGATGTGTTGAAATTGTATGTGATGCCGAAGTAGCGTTCGACAGCGTTTCATTCTCCCGTCAGAATCGGCCTCGCCATGTCTGGCGGCTCTGAAGGCATTCCAATACACCTGATTTTAACACCTGAAAGACATTCCAATGCTTTCAGGTGTTAATTTTTTTAAGGAGTGTTGCTATGTCTGACGAAACTTACATGAAACTGGCGTTAAAATGCGCCGAAAAAGGCTGCGGTTGGGTCAATCCGAATCCGATGGTCGGAGCCGTCATTGTGAAGGATGGCCACGTGGTCGGCACAGGCTATCATCAGCGTTACGGAGGATTGCACGCGGAGCGGAACGCGCTGGCTTCCTGTACGGAACCGCCGCAGGGCGCGACGCTTTATGTGACCTTGGAGCCGTGCTGCCATTACGGGAAAACCCCGCCGTGTACGGAAGCGATTCTGGAAAGCGGTATCCGTCGCGTGGTGATTGGCTCGGCCGATCCGAATCCGATGGTCGCCGGGAAAGGAATTCAGATTTTACGCCAGCACGGGATTGAAGTAATGGTTGGTGTGTTGCGCGAAGCCTGCACGGTGCTGAACGAGGCGTTTTTTCACTTCATCCAGACCAGAACGCCATACGTTGTGATGAAATACGCAATGACGATGGACGGAAAAATCGCCACACGCTCCGGCCGGTCGAAATGGATCACGGGCGAAGCCGCCCGCAGGCGCGTGCAGGAAGATAGACATCGGTATTCCGGCATCATGGTGGGTGTCGGCACAATTCTCACGGACGATCCACTTCTGACCTGTCGTCTGCCGGACAGTAAAAGTCCAATTCGCATTGTCTGCGATTCACGGCTCCGAACGCCGCTGGAAGCACAGATCGTACAGACGGCAGGCCAGGTTCCCACTATCCTTGCCACCTGTTCTCCCGACGAAGCCCTCGCACGTCCCTACCTGAAAGCCGGATGCGAAGTCCTCATGCTCCCCTTGAGGGACGACCACGTTGATCTGCGGGAACTCGTAGCTGCATTGGGAAAGAAAGAGATCGACAGCATTCTGCTGGAGGGCGGCGGCACGCTGAACTGGTCGGCACTGCAAAGCGGCGTCGTCAACAAGGTACAGGCGTATGTCGCCCCGAAGCTGTTCGGAGGCACCGGCATGAAGACCCCCGTTGAGGGAATCGGAATGGAAAGCCCGGAACAGGCATTTCGGCTTGCCCCACCGAAGGTTACTCGGTTAGGGGAAGATATTTTGCTGGAAAGCGAGGTGCTTCCATGTTCACAGGAATCATAGAGGAAACGGGAACCGTCCGCTCTATCATAAAAGGCGGGCGCTCCGCCGTCGTGACAGTCGGCGCATTAGCGGTTCTGGACGATTTGAAACAGGGCGACAGTATTGCGATCAACGGCGTGTGTCTGACGGTTGTTTCCCTGTTAGAAAATTCCTTTTCCGCTGACGTAATACACGAAACCATTGAACGTTCTAACCTTTGGAACCTGAATGTTGGCAGTATGGTTAATCTGGAACGAGCCATGCCACTGAACGGACGGTTCGGCGGGCATATCGTTGCGGGACATATCGACGGAACCGGCGTAATCAGCAGTGTACATAAGGACGAAAACGCGATCTGGTTCACCATCCGGACTTCCCCCGGCATTTTACGGTATGTGATCGAAAAAGGCTCGATTGCCATCGACGGCATCAGCCTGACCGTCGCCGGAGTATCGGAGCATGATTTCAGCGTATCCGTGATACCGCACACGGCCCGGTATACCACGCTTGGGGCAAAACGCGCCGGGGACACGGTGAATTTGGAAAACGACTGTATCGGGAAGTATGTGGAAAAGTTGCTTTGCACGCCAATACGGCAGAGCGGCATTTCAAAAGAGTTTCTTGCCCGATATGGATTTTAGGAGGAATCGGTATGTATAGGTTTAATACGATAGAAGAAGCACTTGACGATTTGCGTCAGGGTAAAATCATTTTGATAACTGATGATGAAAATAGAGAAAACGAAGGGGACATGATCTGCGCCTCTAAATTTGCCACGACGGAAAATGTCAATTTCATGGCGGTACACGGCAAGGGCCTGATCTGTATGCCCATGAGCATTGAGCTTTGCCAAAAGCTCCGGTTTCCACAGATGGTTTCGGACAATACCGACAATCACGAAACTGCATTTACGGTTTCCGTCGATCACGTCAGCACAACGACGGGTATCTCCGCAGAAGAAAGAGGAATCACGGCCCGCGCCTGTGTCAGCGAAAACGCAAAACCGGAGGATTTTCGCCGCCCCGGTCATATGTTTCCATTGATGGCGAAGCCGAATGGTGTTCTGGAACGGGGCGGTCATACGGAGGCCACCGTGGATATGCTGCGGCTTGCCGGACTCAAAGAGTGCGGCCTGTGCTGTGAAGTCATGAGCGAAGACGGCAGGATGATGCGGACGCCCGAACTGATTCAGCTTGCCGTTAAATGGGGGCTGACCTTTATTACAATCAAAGATTTACAGGATTACAGAAAAAAGCATGACATGTTGGTCGAGCGCGTTGCCGTTGCCGAAATGCCTTCCCGACACGGCAACTTTACAGCATATGGCTATGTCAGCAAGCTCAACGGAGAGCATCACGTCGCACTAGTCAAGGGAGAAATCGGGGACGGGCAAAACCTGCTGTGCCGTGTTCACTCAGAATGCCTGACCGGGGATGCTTTCGGCTCTCTCCGCTGCGACTGCGGACAGCAATTCGCATCCGCAATGGCACAGATTGAACGGGAAAGCCGCGGCATCCTGCTTTATATGCGGCAGGAAGGGCGCGGAATCGGGTTGATCAATAAGCTCCGGGCTTACGAGTTGCAGGATCGGGGAATGGACACGCTGGAAGCAAATGAGGCGCTTGGTTTTGCGGGCGATTTGCGGGAATATTTTATCGGCGCACAGATTCTCCGGGATTTGGGGGCAAAGACGCTGCGGCTTCTGACCAATAACCCCGATAAGGTGTACCAGCTTGCCGATTACGGCATGGAGATTGTAGAACGGGTGCCTATCCAGATGGACGCTACCCCCTACGATCTGTTTTATCTGCAAACGAAGCAGTCCAAGATGGGACATATTCTCAATTATTGAAGGGGGTTTTCACAATGAACGTCTTTGAAGGAAAACTGGTATCTAAAGAAATCCGGGTCGGTATTATAGCCGCCCGCTTCAACGAATTTATTACTTCCAAACTGCTGTCCGGCGCACTGGACGGTTTGAAGCGTCACGATGTATCGGAGGACAACATCGACGTGGCATGGGTTCCCGGCGCTTTTGAAATTCCGCTGATTGCGTCGAAGATGGCGAAAAGCGGGAAATACGATGCGGTGATCTGTCTCGGAGCCGTAATCCGGGGAAGCACGAGCCATTATGATTATGTCTGCAATGAAGTGTCAAAGGGTATTGCACAGACGGCGCTTGCCAGCGGAATCCCGGTGATGTTCGGCGTACTTACGACGGAAAATATCGAGCAGGCCATTGAACGCGCCGGAACCAAAGCAGGCAACAAAGGATTTGATTGCGCTGAAGGTGCAATTGAAATGGTCAACTTGATCAAAAAAATAGAGCAATAGAACCCGACACAATTCAACACATCAGGTCAATCGGGCCGGAATTTAAAAGGCTTGTCCCATAGAAAAGCGCCCGATTGGACAAAATCCAATCGGGCGTTTTACAATTGGTACGGTTCTGCCACGTGCATCAGGCTTGTTACCGGCTACCCGTGGACGCGTGATCACTGCGCTGCATACGCCGGGACATTCTCCGGGGCATCTATGTTTTTGGGAACCGCAACGTGGATATTTATTTACCGGCGATCTTGTCTACAAGGGCACACTGTTTGCGTACTACCCTTCCACCGACCCGCAGGCATATCTTACGTCGCTTGAGAAGATTGCGGTACTGCCCGTGAAAGAAGTATTTCCGGCTCATCATAGTCTGGATATTCAGCCAGAAATTCTGATCCGTATGCGGGACGTTTTCCGCCAACTGAAGATCGATGGTAACCTACACCATGGCAGCGGCATTTTTGATTACGGCGATTGGGCTATCTGGCTGTGATGATATAAATTCCAATTTACGTATTAACTTCTCATGGTTGATGTTGATAAAATACACTTTGATATAAGCATCGGCAACATTTAGGGTTCCGAAGCTTAGCCAGAGCCACCCGCAATATTGGCTACATCTTTTCCCGTATATATTTCAAGCATACATTCAGAGCATCTTCCCCGTTACCCGGTATGTCCGGCTCAGTCCCAAATTCCTCATTGCTTCCGCCGTCGGGATTCAGGCCGTATAAAGCGCTAAAACGGAAACAAATTCCCGATTTCGGGAGCACCGATATCATCGGATCCATTCCCATGCCGTCCCCGCCCGTCCTTGCTCCAACCAAGGCAGCAAAGCCTGTTGCCTTGCAAAAATCGACAAAGGATTCCGCAGAAGAATAATTTTTGTTATCGGTCAGAACATAGAAGTTGCCTTCAAAAACAGGAGGATGCTGCATATCCCACCTCATGTCGAAATTAACATAATGATCCATATCAGCGAAATCCTTGGCATTCAGTTCAGGCATCGAGGAAACATCCAGCTGTTTGATCGGGAACGGTTGAATATCGCTTTCAATATATCTTTCCGATATAGGACCTCTGGTCAGCATATGGTAAGTACAGGCCAGATCTTTTTTCAGGTTCGGTTCCACGATCCCCCGGTTCCAAAATGTATCGCTGCCGCCTCCATTACCCCTTATATCGATTATGCAGTTTTCCATGGCGGATATGCTCCGGAAATATTCTTCCAAAGCCGGTACGCCTGACTCGATATTATCGCTGCTAAAGCTTGGAATTTCAATATAGGCTGTACTTATATCATCATATACCTCTTTTTTAAAGTTAACGGGGTTTGCAGGCTTCTCTTTAGCTTTTTCCCCGGTGTTTTCACTTATATTCGGTTTATAGCTGTAATAGGTTCTTGAAGCGTTATTGTTCAAAGTGTCATATATAACCTTGCAATGCCCGGAATTTAACCTCTTGTATAATTCCAAATAACCAGCATAGGCAGAATCACTGTTCAGCATAAGCATATGTCCGCAGCCTTTAAATTCATTCAGGCACGCCTCGATTAGTTCACCGAATTCCTTGTCATTCTTTATGTCTTTAAGCTTTTTATAATAGGCGGATTTCACTTCTTTGAAATTCTTTTTTGCAGTGCGTTCCGCGACTCCCATATATGGGTAGTTTTCTTCGATGATCTTCCACATGGTATTGTAATCTTCCGTCATATCCGCCATGGATAGTGCATGACTTTCATTTGAGAATACCGCTCCGGTAACGGTCTTTCTGCCATCATTGACCTGACAGCCTGTAATCAGTGAAGATAGGAAGATAAACAGTATTAAAAGATATAAATGCTTTATACTTCTCATATATGCCCCCAAATCAAAGAATTGTATATAGTGACCTTTGTAAATGCCGCATGATATACTTTTGTAAAATATACAAAAATATCCTGTAAGAATTTTATCAATTATTTTCCATATAGCCAAACTTTCATTATTTGCAAAAGGAGCAGCTGACCCTGCTCCTTTATATTTGTGTAATTTATATGTGATCGCGCTGCCTTTATATTATATCATACAGTATTCCTTAACCTCTTGCCGCTTACGGCAAGTGAAAGTAAAACGCTGACCAGGAGGATCGATGCAATTATGCCCAGCGACGCCGATACAGGGATCTCAATGCCGAATATCAGGATCAGAAGCTTCAGCCCGGTAAAGGTCAGAATCATTGCGACGCCGTATTTTACGTACCTGAACCTTTCCTGAAGGCTGCCGAGAACAAAATAAAGGCTTCTCAAGCCCAATATGGCAAATATATTGGATGAATAGACTATGAACACATCGGTCGTGATCGAGAATATGGCCGGTATGGAATCTAAAGCAAAAATTATATCCGTCAGCTCGATAAGGATTATGATCGCAAAAAGGGGCGTCGCATAAAGAGTCCTGCCCTTCCTTACGAAAAAGCGCTCGCCGTAAAGTCTGTCTGTCAACGGGATCACTTTTCCAATAGCCTTAAGGATCTTCTTATCCCTGTAACCCGAATGCGAATCGTCTTTGAAAACAATACTCATTCCGTTGAATATCAGCACCACGCCGAATATATAAAGCACCCAGTGAAACAAATTCACGACTGTGACTCCGAGAAGAATAAAAGCAAGCCTCAGCACTACAGCCCCTATGATGCCGTAGTTGAGCACCCTTCTCTGCTGGTTCGGCCTGATGCCGTAATTAGTGAAAAGCATCAGGAACATGAACAGATTATCGACGCTAAGGCTTTGTTCCAGTACGTATCCACCGAGGAATTCCAGCGCTTTTTCCCTGCCCATAAAAAAGTAGATGCCCGTATTGAAGCAAAGTGCGAGCAATACCCAAAACAGCACTCTAAGCAACATTTTCCTGGTCGTCATGGCAGTCCTCCGAATCACATCGCTAACAATGTAATTCTATTCAGCAATGGCGTTTTAATGAAAAGAAAGAGGACCTACTTTAGTAAGACTCCCTTTATGGAAGGGTCCAGGCCTTTTATAAATTTGGCGCCATCTTCAGGAGTCCCCACGATACCGCTGCCGTAATGCATCGGCACTGCAACCAGTGGCTTGATGATATTGGCAGCTTCAGCCGCTTCCTCAGCAGTCATCGTGTATGTGCCGCCCACCGGCAGGAACACGACGTTCGCCTTGATCTCCTTCATTTCGGGTGTGTTGTCCGTATCGCCCGCAAAATAATAGCTGGCGCCGTTCAGAATTACGATATAGCCGACCCAGTTGCTCTCCTTTTTATGGAACTGTTTGTTCGTGTTATATGCCGGAACAGCAGTGAATCTGATCCCGTCTTTTTCGTAATCATTATTCGGGCTAACTTCAATAATATCTGCCAACCCGGCGTCCTTAACCGGCTGTACGCAGTCGGCAGGCAATACCAGTACGGTTTGAGGTTTAGCCAGCTTTTTAATGTCGCCTACCGAGAAATGATCGCCGTGACTGTGTGAGATGAAAATGAAGTCGGCATCCTTCGGTTCGCCGGCGATATCAATGGGATCGAAGTAAACCGTCTTGCCGCTTTGGATCCTGATGGTGGACTGCTTGCCTAGGCTTACCCCATTCAGCAGGTCCTTCAGTAACACACCATTTATTGTCCTGTCCAATCCTTTTATAAAACTCATAGCATCATCCGTTGTCCCTACGACATCGGCCTCCTTATTCTATTCTTCCAATTCTATGCCCACCATCTTCATAAGATACCTGGCGTTGGTCGTTGTGCTCCTTCCGGGATGCAGCCTGTAGTCAAACTTTATTTCATTGTTGATATATTTTTCGGTAAAATGATAGTTCCTGACGTCGACTCCGCTTTCCCGCTCCAATTCACACAATTCAAAATCATGCGTAGAGACCATGCCTATGATCCACTTCCTGTCGAGGTTCTTAAGCACGCTTCTTGCGCCTGTTGTCCTATCGAGCGAGTTGGTTCCCATAAATATCTCGTCTATCAGGTATATCATCGGTATTTCCTTGTGAGAGTGCTCAATGATCATCTTTACCCTGAGCAATTCTGCATAAAACGTCGAAATGCCGCTATTGAGATCATCCCGGACCCTCATTGAAGTAAACAGATCCAGCACGGGGCATTCAAGCCTGCGTGCAAAGACAGGCGCGCCGGAATATGCGAGGACAAAACTGATACCGACGGTCCTTAACAGCGTTGTTTTGCCGGACATATTGGAGCCGGTGATAATACAGGCTCCGCCGCTTATTTCAAAATCGTTTCGGACACAGGCATCCTTCCTGATAAGCGGATGACCCATTCCTTCAGCGGCAAATCTCATGCCGCCCTCTGTTATCGACGGAAATGCCCAATCCGGGTACATCTGGCGGATGGCCGCCAGGCTCGATATCGCTTCGAACCGGCCTACGGTTTCGAGCCATTCTCTTGCTTGCTTGCCGTACTTGCTTTTCCATTCCTCTAACGCAAAAACGCAGTGGTAATCCCATAAAAAAATACAGTTCAATAGAAAGTAAAGCACCGTACTCGACTTCAGATCCACGGCATTCGCAATGCCTTCAAGCTTCTTCAGCGAAGCCGACGCAGAACCGTTCCCGCCGATCAGCTTCCCCTTCAGTTCCGAAAGATGACTGTTTTCGAATTTCTCGCGTTCGACAAGGCTCAGCAGGCTGGAGTAAGCTCCGAGATATTTTCTAAGGCCATAGACCATATCTGTGAGCTTTGAATTCTTGCTATAGCCCGCCGCAAATATTCCGAACTGCAGCACCAGAAGCAGCAAAGGCAAAAGGATCGGCACAGGCGCTCCCAGGAAGTAAAGAACGAACGACAATATAACTGCGCCCGGCAATATGTAAAATAAATTTACCATACCCGGATTTTTGAAGCGTTTCGTATCGTCTTCGGCATACAAAAGCAGTTTTTCAGGGTCCTCCGACGTCCTGCCGGAGAGCATTCCCTCGCCTTGCAGTTCTTCGCAGAAATCTCCCTTTTCAGCCAGCTCCCTGACGGCAGCCTGTCGCACAGCAATATTGGACGGACTTTTATCAGGGGCTGCCAGCAGTCTTTTCAATTCATTCCTGCCATAATGGGTGTGGGCTGTACATATCCATTGATACAGAGATTTCGGGCCAAAAATGTCAAGGTCGCTCGAATAAGGATGCCGGGCATCTGCAAATTCGCGGCCGTCATCCTTGAATTCCTCCCATCCGGATCTCATCCTGTCCATAAACATGCGGTTGACCTCCGCCTTGCATTCCAGCCTTGAAAGCTCGTACGCGATCCTGTTGTGCCGTATCACCAGATAAATGAAAACAGACAGCGCGAGAGCCAGAACAATTATGCCATACAGCAGTCCGGAAGTTATAAAAAACAGCATGCCCAACGCGGCTCCCGAAACAAATACAGCGAGCCGCAGATTGCTCATACTGGCGGAATACTTCCTTTCTGCGGCAGCCTTGGCCCGGTAGTCCTCATACCGTTTTTTGAAGCCCTCGTATCGCTCCGAGCCATAATCGGGATCTGTATTATCTGCCCTGATCGGTTGGTCAGCCTGTCTGGTTTTATTATCCTGGCTGGGTTTATTATCCTGGCCTGTTTCATTACCCTGGCTGGGTTTATTATCCTGGCCGGTTTCATTATCCTGGCCGGTTTTATTATCCTGGCCTGTTTCATTACCCTGGCTGGGTTTATTATCACTCACGGATTTATTTTCTTGTCCGTCTCTATTTTCCTTCATCTTTGGAACCTCCGTCGATCGCATCTCTTTCCATAAGCATATAATATTCGAGTTTTCCGTACTGTGCAATGCGTTTCTGTGATTCGGAAGAAGGCGTTTCGGTATAAGTCTCGCCTTCCTTAACAAATCGTCCGGTTATAACGGGGAGCAAGGTTTTCTGCTCGGACAGATAATTGAAATAAGCTCCGCCATTCATACCGATATATTTCAGCAGCTCAGCAGCGAGATAGTTTACGCTAATTTCAGGAGCAGCGCCTTTTGCCGGGGTTATCCCGCCGCTTTTCAGCAGATCTTCGGCTGCCTTGTTGCACCATATGAAATATGGCGTTTCGTACTGATTCAGGTAAGCCTGCAGACTGTCTGACTGGCTAACTTCAAAGCCCAGCGCCTTATACCCCTGAAAGCTGTCTCCAAGCGCCGGCAGATGGTCGGCAAAAAACAGCAATACGACAGGTTCGTCCATGCCGCCTATCGAATCGGCAAGGTAGCCCAGTGCGTTATCGCATCGCGCCAGACCGTTAATATAGTTGTTTATGTTATTATAAACCGCCTCTTCCATCCCGGGTTTCTTTTTCAGTATCCGCGGAAAACCAATATCCTGTTTTGAATAAGGGCCATGGTTGTCAATATTCACAACGAACTGAAAAATCGGCTTACCGGGCTTTTCCGCAATATGTTGATTCAGCCTGTCCAAAGTATATTGAACGGTATTTTTATCAGAAACATACCCGGAATTGATTTCGAGTTTGCTCTGGTCCATATCCCGCCTGAAAAAGATCTTATCAAAGCCGAAAAACCTGTAAACGTTGACCCTGTTATAGAACCATGATTCTCCGGGATGGAACGCCAGCGTATCATAGCCTGCCTTTTCCATAATGCGTGCAAGTGAAAACGTATCTCTCCTGAGGTTGTAAGTGTACGGACTGGACAGCCCGGGCAATACAGCCAGAGAACCGCCCGTTAGAAAGGAAAATTCCGTATTGGCAGTACCGCCGCCAAACACTTCGGCTACTATCCTGCCGGACCAGGCCTGTTCCGCGAGCCTGCGGAAATTTGCCAGAGGCTCGTAGCCGTCGTTGAACTCTACACCCTTTATCCTGTCAATATCATAAAAGGCTTCTCCCATCACTGCAATAACATTAGGCATTTTAACCGTGCCTTTATTGACCGCATACGGCGGAACCGTGTACTCGCTCAATACTTTCCCAGCGTCAGCCCTGGAATAGCCCGAAGGCTTTATGGATTCCACGGTGGCTGTACGGACCATGAAGGAGTAAGCAAATCCGCGTGATTTGAAAGTGTCCACCCGTGAATAAACGTTACCGGTCACTTTGAAGCTGTTATAAAGCTCCATATTTTTATATACCCCGAAAAACGCGGCTACGAATATCATAATAGCTGCAGCCATTCCTGCCATCCGCACGCGCCAGCCCAGTTTTTGCGATCTGACAAAGATGAGCAGGAACAACGACACGAGAAACCAGAAAGTTATGCTTGCTATTATCAAAGTGCTGAACGGAAGCTCGGAAAATTTGACGACTTTGGCCGCTTCCGGACCAAGCAGCAGGTCGTCGGGGGTAAACGGCTCTTCCCTTAGGTGCATCTTGAAACGATTGACGATATGCATCGCGAGCATCAAGCCTCCGCCGAATGCCGAACCGATCCAGTGTCTGGATGAGAGATGGTAAAGGAAAAGCATGATCAGCGTCAGCGGAAGCGCATTTATGGCAAACAGCAGCGGAGACCGCAAATATCTCATGACATTTGCCGTGTCGGCCACGTCTGACAGAAGCGCATTTACAACGGAGAACACTGCCGATAGAAAAATAACTGTCAGTATATTCAGAATGTAGCTTTTTATATGTATACCGAAACTGCTCTTTTTCAAATGTAAATATTCTCCTAACAAAGTAATATTATTTATATCAAAATAGCTTACCTAATATTATACCATGATTTATCATGGTATAATTGCGCATCGCCGTTTTGCCATTAATATATTCAAGGGCAAATTATCGGCGGCGCATAAATCCCGCCGGAGGCGTATAATAGCCTTATGGAGTAAGGCTATTATACCAGACTGTTAAGGAAATGGCCGGAAATAAACTGTTAACAGTGAATATGAATTAAACAATTTAAGAAATTGCAAATTTACTATTGATTTTATATGGTTTTAGTATTAATATGAAATAAAGTAACGATGGCGTTGCAAAAACCAAACCTTTTTGCAGCGCTTTTTTTTATTATTTTTTAGAACAGATGGCAAAGGCGCTGGTTCTGTCAAAATGACGGGAACAGCGCCTTTGTCGTATCGAATTTCAAAGGGGGTGATGTTGTGCGAAATCAGGTTAACGTGCAAACAGTCGACAGGAGAAAAATCTATTCGATCATGCTGCTTTTTATGATGTCGTCAGTGATCATCATTTTGGGCGTCACTTTCGGTATTTACAGTTTGATAAACGACGTTGGCTTTACTGTTTTGAACTCCCGCATACATGGTTCGGTTTTCGGACTTGTGGTTATGTTCCTGGGAATAAGGTACTTTTTATCGATACGGAAGCTGAAAGCTGAGGTATACAAGGCTGAATCGAAGTTTTCCTGGAATAACTTCAGAAAGGAAAAGCAGCGATGAAGCACAAAAAGACCGGGCTTAAAAAGACAGAGACATATCAAACTATTTTAAAGGGGTGGTTAGCGTGAAAGGTTTAAGAAAGACCGGAAGTTTATTGATCCTATTGGTAATAGTAACGGCTGTATTCATGTTTGCCGCAGGCACGGCAGCTGCAGCTTCGAGCGCAGACCCGACGGGCGCTTCATACGTCACGCCGAGCGGAAGCGAGACGCTGGGCGACGTCGCAACTACCGCCAACAAGGCAATGTATGGCGCAAATTACACGTGGATAATGATCTGCGCATTCTTCGTATTCTTCTTCCAGTGCGGGTTCGCCATGGTGGAAACAGGTTTCTGCCGCGCCAAGAATGCAGCCCATACCATGACGATGAACTTCATGGTCTTCCTGGTCGGAGCTGTAGGTTATTTCATCGCAGGCTTCGCCATACAGTTCGGAGGTTCCGGCGGCGCAGCGGGACTTGGCCCAGGCGGCTCGGTACTCGACGCGATGCTTTCGATACCCGGCCTTGGCGGGATAATGGGCTATAAAGGTTTCGGACTGAGCGGGACATATGACGCAGGAGTTTATGCGCTGTTCTTCTTCCAGATGGTTTTTATGGACACTACGGTAACGATCCCCACTGGAGCGATGGCAGAACGGGTAAAATACTCGGCTGTAGTCATATCGTCGTTTTTCATATCAATAATCCTGTATCCTTTCTTCGGAAACTGGGTCTGGGGCGGCGGCTGGCTTGCGACCCTCGGCAAGAACTTCGGCCTTGGACACGGCGTCGTTGACTTCGCAGGTTCTGCGGTCGTCCACTCAATGGGCGGTATGCTCGCACTTGCCGGTGCGATCGTGATTGGGCCCAGGATAGGCAAATTTAAGAAGGATGGAACGGCCAGAGCATTCCCTGGGCATGACATACCGATGGCAATAATCGGTACGATAATACTGTTCTTCTGCTGGTTCTCGTTCAATGCAGGCTCCACGCTTAACGCATCTGATTTCAGGCTCTC
>JAEYOM010000059.1 GCA_023411715.1 Bacillota bacterium
CGGCCTTTGTTATGGTCCTGACCGTCGTTTTGACGCTGCCGCCCGCCGCGCTGAACGCAATAAAATCATGTGTGCCGGTCAGGTGCTGCGCAGCCCTGTTCATGGCGCCGATATCTAGAGGATAAAATACGTGATAGGCCCGGTTTCTCAGAAGTGCCGAAGGAAAAACAGAGTTGTAGATCAGGTAACGGTAGGTTTTCCCCAAAGCGTCGAAGCGTGAATGAAAACCGGCAGGTGCTTCCTCGGATCTCCTGACTACTATATCGTCCGGGAGCAGCGTATTCAGAGCATATGAGAATTTATCGGCAGGAATCGCCGATCCGGTAAGGAAATTGCACACATACCCGAGGGCGTGTACACCAGTATCGGTCCTGCTGGAACCGATAAGGCTGCAGGCTTCGTCTGTCAGGCAGTTGACAGCAGCTGTTACGGTATCCTGCACGGTAGACGCATTGGTCTGGCTCTGCCAGCCGTGGTAGGCCGTGCCGTCGTATTCTATTGTCAGCCTGATATTTCTCATAAAATAATTACAGAGGGTTTCCTCTACAGGAGGTCATGCTCCAGCAGAATTCTGATAGCATCGGAAAGCTGCCTCGTGGTCGACGCTACCGGGTTTGGCTGGCGGCACTTTCCTCAGATGTATTCCTATCAGGTCGGCAGAATTCTGCTTCCGCATGGCCTCCTGCGCGGAAACCCTTTACTTAGTCCTATCTATATCAATTATTCCCCTAGTTTATCAGTCCTGCGATCGCAGTGCCTATGAGCGTCCCGTTGTCTACCTTGACGAATTCGCAGTAAAGGCCTTTATCTTCATTCAGGTTGGTCTTTACATAATAGTCCAGTTTGGTGCGGAACAGTTTGGATTTGTAGAAGGTCGAGCCGTCAGCCGTTATACATACCGGCATACATGGGTTGGTCCCCTTGCCTGTTTTCTCGATCACGGCAGCCAGACTGAAGGCAACGAATTTAGCGATCCTTTCAAAAATGGCGTCTATGAGATAATACATGGTCCTTCTGTCATCGTCTCCGCCTGATTTTGCGCAGCACTTCGCAAGTACGTTATCGCCATAGGGATAGAACAGAAAATCGTCGATCTCTTTTGCGGCCAGCTCCCTTACGTTTTTGAATTCAGCGGCAAATTCGGCTGAAAACAGCCCATCCTCCGCTGCCCTGTGGATTACAGTCAGTGTCAGCCCACCCTGGTAAGCTCCGGAGATGGTTTTTTCATAAGTACATTCTCCGGGATTTACCGTTGTGTTGTCAAAATCGATATCCAGTTTGCCTCTGGGCTCTTTATTATAACTGCCGGTCTCTATATTGATCAGCATAAGCCCGCTCTTGTCCTTATGTTCGGGAACCTTGGCTATATTAGAGCTTTTTTCTGCATAGCAGATATTAGTCCCTGTCCCAAGTATGAATCCGATATAACTGTCGAATATCCTGTCGGGCGAAGCCGCCTTTCCGGCCAACAGCGTCGCAACAGTATCGTTCAGCGCCATGAATACCTTTTTCTTCTCAAAACCACGTTTTTTGAAAACTTCCAGAAGGTTTTTACCGAGCAGTTCACCCTTGATATCCCTTATCCTTACTTCCTTGCTGAAGAAGATTATCCTGCCGTCCCGGTCGGGCATGATCTCAGCCGCGTAGGAAAAGCAGAAGCTGATTTTATCGCTGCGGTGAAGCACAGGCTGAATGTAATCCGCCATCGTTTCAAAAAACTCTTCCTTCGAGATTTCACCCTTTGTACCTGGCATCGGGTATAGCTTGAAATCTTCTACCACGGGCTTCCTTTTTTCATCGAAGTGAATAACGGCAACCCTGAAGTTCGTTCCTCCTGCATCGACCGCAATAACAGGTTCATTGACCGGAATCTCCTTTTCAAGCCCGATATATGTGGGTATCATGAGCAGCGATCCGGAGCCTTGGAGTCCGCTCTGCATTTCCTTTAGAAAAATACTGCAGTTTTTTTCAAGATCGACATCTGACGCGCTCATCCCGTACTTTTTAAGGAATTCTACAATTTTTTCACTGTTCTTCAGCATTATAAGCCTCCCTGATTCACTATTCAATGCAAACAATATTCCGATACCATTATACAAGTCATGCAGCCCCGATCAGGCCATAAGCCTGAAAACAAGCTTTCCTATAAATACTCGAGCAGCAGGAGCCCCGCAAAGAAAACTACCGACGTCACAGAAACCTTTACGTCCGTTTCAGTGAACTTGAGCTCGCGCATGCGTGTGCGTCCTGCGCCTCCCCTGTAGCACCTGGCCTCCATCGCTGTAGCGAGTTCGTCCGCGCGTCTGAAAGCGCTTACAAACAGCGGCACCAATACCGGAATGAAGCTTTTCGCACGCTGCACGAGGTTACCGGTATCAAAATCGGCGCCTCTTGCCGCCTGGGCTTTCATTATCTTATCCGTCTCTTCAAGCAGCGTTGGAATAAATCTCAGCGCAATCGACATCATCATGGCAAGTTCATGCGCCGGCACGCCTATTTTTTTCAAGGGATTGAGCAGCTTCTCAATGCCGTCCGTCAGCAGTATGGGCGTAGTCGTAAAAGTCAGCAGGGAACCGCTTATGATGATCAGCGCAAGGCGTACTGCCAGTTTCAGCGCAAGCTCGATGCCCTCGTACGTTATGTATTTGAAAGGGATCGTCTGCGAGATCGGAGTGCCGCCCGTCGTAAAAATATTCACAACTGCGGTGAAAATAATAATGAACAGCAGCGGCTTCAGGCCCCTGAGCGTGTATTTCATCGGAACGCCCGAAATAAGCACAACAATCAATGTAAAAATCGTTAACGCGGCAATTGTCCAGAAACTGTTCACGAGAAACGTTATTACCATGAAGACTATCGACAGGATTATCTTTGTTCTCGGATCAGCCCTGTGAAGCACTGAATCACCCGGTATGTACTGGCCTATGGTTATGCTTGCGTTCAGCATGGCTTTTGCACCTCTTTTCTCAGGTGCTTGAGCAATTCGTCGCGTGCGGCAGCCACTGTAAATATGTTTTCATCGATTTCAGGCCGAAGCTGCTTCATTTTCTTCATCAGGTATGCGATCTGCGGGGCAGACAAGCCTATGCTTTCGAGCCTCGGAATATCCGCGAAAACTGCGGCTACCGAACCGTCCACCTCGACAGCTCCCCCGTTCATTACGATGACACGGCTTACGAGCTTTGCAATATCCTCCATACTGTGCGAGACAAGTATGACTGTTATTCCCGTCGTTTCATGTATCCTGGAGATAAAACCGAATATCTCGTCACGGCCCCTTGGGTCAAGCCCTGCGGTAGGTTCGTCGAGCACAAGTATGCCGGGGTTCATTACAAGTACTCCGGCGATGGCGACGCGTCGCTTTTGTCCTCCTGACAGTTCAAAGGGTGATTTCTCCAGGACCTCTTCCTTTAGCCCTACGGCGGATATAACTTCAAGGATCTTTTTCCTTTTCTCCTCTTCAGTTATGTTATCCTGCTGAAGCCCGAAAGCAATATCCTTATATACAGTCTCTTCAAACAGCTGATGTTCAGGATACTGGAAGACGATCCCTACATGGCGCCTCAATTCCTTAAGGCCCTTACCCGTGGTCTCCTGCCCATTGACAAGGACACGGCCCGAAGTAGGCTTCAGAAGGCCGTTGAAATGCTGTATCAGCGTCGACTTGCCCGAACCTGTATGGCCAATTATGCCGATAAACTCACCATCTTCGATTTTCAGGCTGATGTCCTTCAAAGCTGCCTTTTCAAACGGCGTCTCCGGCATATATATATGTGTAAGATTTTCCAACACTATTGGCATCTGAATTCCTGGATCCTTTTAAATTATTGGTGGTTTTTATTATATCAAAACAATATAAATTATAACAGTGTACAGATTAACTTCAAGCCATACGCCCAAATTGTACGCATTTACTCATTTTATTATCATGAGCAGAAGAAAATTCAGAATGGTGAACAATACCAGCCCGGATATATTATATATACTGAAGCGCGACAGGTATTTTCCGGCGCCCTCGGGGTTTTCCGCGATGTAAAGCTTGTAGGATATGACGCTTGCGAGCGAAGCTATTATGGTGCCCATCCCTCCGACATTGACGCCGAGCAGCAGTTCCTTCCAATACCCTGTAAAGTTGGACAGCAAAATAGCGCTCGGTACATTGCTGATCACCTGGCTGAGTACGATCGAGCCGAAGTACACGGAAGTACGGCTGTCAAGGAAATCCTTCAAAAGGTTGCCAACAGCATTTAAATGAGAAAGATTGCCGATAAAAATGAAGAAGCATATAAAGGTCAGAAGCAGCCTGTAATCCACCTTTAACAGCAGTTTACGGTTCAGCAGCAAAGCCGCAAGCGAGGTTATGACAAAAGCAATCCTGTAGTCAATAATCCTGAAGACCGACAGGATTATTATAATGAAAACGAAGCTCCAAACGACCGCCATGCCTTTATTGGCGAGCCTTATACCGTCAAGCTCAACTTCAAGGGCCGTATCTTTGCTTCTTTTGTTGACCAACAGCAGAAACACAAGGCCTGTGGCAGCAAATACGTCCACGGTGGAAAAGAACTGCCCCGCATTGAGTCCGTAATATGAGAAGATATAGAGGTTCTGCGGGTTGCCCATGGGGGTCAGGCTGCTGCCTATATTGGCCGCCAGCGTCTGGAATATTATCGTCAAAGCCATGTCGTGACCGGATCTTTTGCCGATGATCAGCGCCAGAGGTACCAGTGTCAGCAGGGCTACGTCATTTGTAAATACCATGGAGGAAAAGAAGGCGGCGAGTATCAGTACCAGCTGCACCTTCCGGCTGCCTTCGCACCTGTTCAGTATCCCCACCGATAATTTCTCGAGCAGCTGCAGCTCTTCAAATGCCTTTACTGCAAGCATTATATCGAATAGACTCGCCAACACCCTGAAATCTATATACTCCAGCTTGGGCTGGATGAAAAGACAGCTTGCAAGCGCAAGCACCAGCGATGCGGTAAAAACTATGTCCGTTTTGAAAATCTGCGTGATGGTATCGAACCTTACGGCTTTGAGAGATACCGTTTTCGTCGTCATTGCTGTCCCCTTGAGATCCCCGCGTATTTGGGCTGCTTACTCCGCCATAAGGCACAGGCAGCACAGTTGATGTACATAACGTATATAGAATAGTACTTGGGTTTTCATAATACAAGTAGTTTTTTATTTGACGCTATGTGTATTTTAGATTTGGCATCCAGTATTGTATAATATAAGTAAATCGATGAAACCGGGGATTGGTTAAATAAGAGTAAGAGAAGATAACATACAGTATTAATCGACTAATACAGCGGGAAGGAACTATGTTATGAGTGAAAATGAGCATTATTATTCTGAGTATCCAACCTCAGCCATAAAGGAACGTGAATTTACACAGAAAATAAAAAGTACGGAACTGACATTGACTTCGGTTAGCGGCGTCTTTGCGTTCGAGGACCGGGTAGACCGGGCGTCGCAGTTATTAATCGAAGCCTTCGAACCATCCGGCGCAACAGTTCTCGATCTCGGCTGCGGGTATGGCGCCGTCGGTTTATTTATCAAGGCTATGTTCGGGAAGCAGTCGGTAGCGCTTTCGGATATAAATGAAAGGGCGGTCGATTATACTCTCAAAAACGCATTAAAAAACCATCTTGAAGTAAACGCCGTAAAAAGCGACCTTTACTCGGCATTTGTCGGGGTCAGTTTCGATGATATTATTACGAATCCGCCGCTTGCTGCCGGAAAGAAACTGCTTGCACAGCTTATCGACGAAGCCTTCGACCATTTGAATCCGCATGGAGCACTGTGGCTGGTCGCTTACCACAACAAGGGCGGCGAAACCCTGAGGGAGATAATGCGCGGCAAATTCGGCAACACTGAGGATGTTGTCAAGAGCGGAGGGATACGGGTTTATAAATCGGTTAAAAGGTAAGATAACGTTGGCAGTAAGTGTCCTCAAAGGCACCATAATACTTTCCGCTAAGACAAAAAACGTGAGGTAAGGTATCCTTATGAAGAAAAAAATTATTCTTTTTATTATTGTTATATTATCTTTGCCATTCATAGTTTTTAACGTCTATAAGCTTCTGATATATAACGATTTTAAAAATTATTTGAATGAAAAATATACAGGAAAAACATTTAAAATCGATTGGGTAAAATATGATTTCCTGTACCAAAGGTTTATTTCAAAAGTACAGTGCAGCAGCGATGGCGCTGAATTCCCTATAAGTATGCAAGGGGACATAAGTAAATTCCCTATTAACAAGCAAGAGGACATAAGTGAAGAATACATAAAAATAAGAAATGGAAATACTATAAACTCTTACGTCAACTCTTGCCTGAAAAACGAAGACTTTAATAAATACATAAACGACTTGAGCGCAGGAGTCGAAGATGAAGGGCTCCTCGGTACTGAAAAGGAAATCGAATATGGCAAACTTGTTTACAATGTCTATATTAACTTTAATTATAATTCAATAACTGACAATAAACAATTTGCAGAAATAACTTTTGAAATAATCAGTAAATTGAAGAATAATAATATTAAAATGAATTCGATCTCTATTGACTACGAAAAAGGTAAAGAAGTCTACAGCCTGCTATTACAGAGCTGCGAGATCGATGGTCAGGTAACTGATATACAAAATCATATATGGAAAAGAAAGTAACCGGCAAACAATGACACCGGTCGGGAGGGTTATTATGAATATTCAGGAGGCAATATTTACAAGGAGAAGTATTCGCAAATTCACAGCGGAAATTGTTGACGATCAGACGCTGGAGCTTGTAATCAGAGCAGGTTGCCAGGCGCCTTCCGCCCATAACAAGCAGCCGTGGCATTTCATTGTTGTAAAAGATAAGGAGTTGCTGCAAACTATCTCAGAAGGCCACCCGTATGCGAAAATGCTTCCGCAGGCAGGTTGCGCCATAGTCGTCTGCGGTGACAAGAAATTGGAAGGCATACCGGGCTTCATAACCGAGGACTGCTCCGCAGCTATTCAGAACATGCTGCTTATGGCTCACGGTACAGGACTGGGAGCCGTATGGTGCGCTGTTCATCCTGTGGGCAAGCTTGTAAAGCTGTTTACAAAGCTGCTTGAGCTTCCTAAAAACATATTGCCCGTCGGAATGGTGGTAATAGGCCATCCTGCCCTGACCGCCAGTTCAGTTGACCGTTATGACGAAGCAAGGGTGCACAAGGAAAAGTGGTAATGCAAGAAATCTACCTTGCCTCATATGCCGTCCAGTCAAGAAATCATGTTGACACATAAGCGAACTGTTTATAATATAAAGTAAATAAATATCAAAAACCGTAGATTAAGAAGAGTAAGTATATGGTTTGAATTCACAGAGAACTGCTGTCGGTGAGAATGCAGGAATTCCACATATACCGAATGGACTTATGAGGGCGGCCCGAAAGCATAGTCGAGTAGGAGTCGACGGAGATCCTGACCGTTATTATGGACGCATATGGTTGTATGTTGGTTATTGCATTGGTGGCAAAAGAAGAGTTAGAATTCTTATCCTGTGTAGGATAAGAATTTTTTTATTATATTAACATCGAATAGTTTAATTGGAGGTATGAAATGAAAAAAATAATTTTGACTGGCGACAGACCTACCGGGAGGCTTCATATCGGTCATTATACAGGCTCTATCAAGCGGAGGGTCGAACTGCAGAATTCGGGGGCGTTTGATGAGATATTCATCATGATTGCCGATGCCCAGGCACTCACCGATAATGCGGACAATCCGGAAAAAGTCCGTCAGAATATTGTCGAAGTGGCCTTGGACTATCTGGCATGCGGCATTGATCCTGCCAAGTCTACGCTTTTTGTACAATCTCAGATTCCGGAGCTTTGCGAATTGACCTATTATTATATGAATTTGGTGACCGTATCACGGTTGCAGAGAAATCCTACCGTAAAGACGGAAATAAAAATGAGAAACTTCGAAGAGAGCATACCTGTAGGATTCTTTATCTATCCTGTCAGTCAGGCTGCGGACATAACCGCCTTTAAGGCAACAACAGTTCCCGTCGGTGAAGACCAGCTCCCAATGATAGAGCAAACTAAGGAAATAGTAAGGAAATTCAATTCAATATACAGCGAAGTCCTTGTCGAACCCGAAGCTTTACTGCCTGATAATAAAGCCAGCCTGAGACTTCCCGGAACTGATGGAAAGGCAAAGATGAGCAAGTCTCTGAATAACTGTATCTATTTATCGGATACGGCAGATGAAATAAAGAAAAAAGTCATGGGAATGTACACAGATCCGAATCATTTAAGAGGCGAAGATCCCGGCAATATTGAAGGAAATCCTGTCTTTACTTATCTGGACGCCTTTTGCAGGGATGAACATTTTTTACGCTATCTGCCGGAATACAATAATTTGGACGAATTGAAAGAACATTATACCAGAGGCGGACTTGGCGACATAAAAGTAAAGAAGCTTCTAAATGCGGTTTTGCAGGAAGAACTTGAGCCTATCCGCATGAAAAGAAGAGAATTTGCGAGAGATATTCCGGAGGTTTACAATATCCTGCAAAAAGGAAGCCACAAGGCAAAAGAGATTGCTTCGAATACCCTGTCGGAGGTAAAAAGCGCAATGAAAATAAATTACTTCGAAGATAGGGAATTAATTGATGCTCAAGTTAAAAGGCTGGTTTGATGGAAAACCCAGCCGAATCATCAAGCAAAAAATTCTATTTAACCAGCCTCTGCTGCAGCAATTCGAGCGCCTCATCGACCGTCAGTATGTCCTGCGGCAGATCAAAACCGGATTTATTCAGCTCATACATCAGTTCAGTTACCTGTGGCACATCAAGTCCTAAGCTCTTGATCTTTTCCACGTCACGGAATACTTCCTTCGGAGTGCCGATCATCACGCACTTACCGGAATCGACGACCATTATCCTGTCTGCCTTTCCGGCCTCGTCCATATGGTGTGTGATGTGGACTATCGTTATGTTTTCTTCCTTGTTGAGCTTGCGCAGGATACGCATGACCTCCCGCCTTCCGACGGGGTCAAGCATTGCGGTAGCTTCGTCGAGTACGATGCACTTCGGTTTCATCGCCAGTATGCCGGCGATAGCTACACGCTGCTTCTGTCCGCCCGATAGAAGATGCGGGGCGTGCTTTTTGAATTCAGTAAGGCCAATGGTTTCAAGCGCCTCATCGACACGCTGCCTGATCTCCAAAGGTGGAACACCGAGATTTTCGGGACCGAATGCCACATCCTCCTCGACGACCGTTCCTACTATCTGATTGTCGGGGTTCTGGAACACCATACCCGTTGAACTGCGGATATCCCAGAGCAGCTCCTCCTTCATCGTATCAAAGCCGTTGACTATGACAGTGCCTTTTGCAGGCAGCAATAAAGCATTCATCAGCTTTGCAAGCGTTGACTTGCCCGAGCCGTTCCTGCCAAGTATCGCCAGGAACTCGCCTTCTTTTATTGACAGTTCGACATCCTTGAGCGCCTGTACATCGGGAAGCTCCTCCATGTGTGACCTATAGACATAACTGACGTCCCTTATCTCGATGATATTCTTATCCTCTGCCAATTTTTCCACATCCTCAATCTAGTTTTCATCTTAGACAGTTATATCTGTCTACTGTTTCACAACTACCTCCGATACAAGGAGTCATACGTAAGTAAAATTTTGCCTCCCGCTAGGAATCCTTCTGAGGAAAGTGCCGCTAGCCCAACCCTGAAGCGTCGACCCCGAGGCAGCTTTCCGATGCTATCAAAATTTTACTCGAGTATGACTCCTTGGGGAGGAGGTTTAGATACATTTTACTTAACCTACTCCCTTGGGGAGGAGGTTTCCATATATTTTACCCAAACCTAATCCCATTAGGGAGGAGGTTTCTTATAAAACAAAATTAGGGATCGCCGAAATTAACGGCAAATCCCTACATTTTTATCCTGTGACCTGATATATCTTACTTCGTGAGCTCGATCAATACAGCCTCGGCTGCGTCGCCTCTCCTTGCGCCTAACTTATAGATCCTGGTGTAGCCGCCGCTTACGCCTTTGAACTTCGGACCAATCTCATCGAAGAGCTTGTCTACGACATTGACATTATTGCCTTTTTCGTCCTTGACTCTATAGATCCAGTTCATGGCCCTTCTTCTGGCATTAAGTCTGGTCGGCTTGTCAACCGCGACCATTTCGGTCTTGATTTCCCTGTCGATTACTTCATACTTCTTGCCGTTTTTGGAAGTAGCTGACTTCATTATCTTCTTTCCCTTGCTGTCGAGCTTGGGGGCGCTGATTTTGATCTGCTTGGATGTAATATTGCCATCTTCCTTTATAGCCATAGCGATCAGCTTCTCAGCAATTGCCTGCACTTCCTTTGCCCTGGCTTCGGTAGTCTCTACCTTGCCGTTATTCAGCAAAGTCGTGACAAGGTTTTTCAGCATTGCCTTCCTCTGATCGGTAGCGCGTCCTAACTTCCTCTGTGTAGGCATTATATTCTTACCTCCCTAACATATACAATGAAAAAATTAATCGGGATCATAGATTTTTTCACTTGTATTACCTTAATATTTTGCTGCAAAAGTCATGTATTCCTTATCCCTAACTCTTTTGCAGCGTGAGTTTCTCATTCCTCGCTAGGAGCGAGTGACAATCCTAAAGCGTGAAGCTTCTGGAGCACTTCTTCAAGCGACTTTCTTCCCAGGTTTCTCACCTTCATCATGTCTTCTTCCGTCTTGTTGGTCAGATCCTCAACGGTATTGATACCGGCTCTCTTCAGGCAGTTGTATGATCTGACTGACAGGTCAAGTTCTTCTATAGTCATTTCGAGAACTTTTTCTTTCTTGGTCTCTTCCTTTTCAACCATAATTTCAGTATGTTTCGCATGGTCGGAAAGATCGATAAACAGGTTCAGGTGTTCGCTAAGGATCTTAGCTCCGAGACTGATGGCTTCATCCGGTTTGATACTGCCGTCTGTCCATACTTCTAGAGTAAGCTTGTCGTAATCCGTAACCTGGCCTACACGGGTGTTTTCCACCGTATAGTTCACTTTCTTTACAGGCGTATATATAGAATCAACAGGTATTATACCGATTGGCTGACCTGCCTGCTTGTTCTTTTCTGCCGGTATGTATCCTCTGTTCTTATTGAGCACCAATTCCATGTAGAATCTGCTCTCACCATTCAATGTGCAGATGTGTAGATCCGGGTTCAGTATTTCAACGTCGGAATCCGTTTTGATATCTCCGGCTGTTACAGGACCTTCTCCATCAGCGTCGATGTAGACTATTTTGGGACCGTCGCTGTAAAGCTTCATTGAAAGATTCTTGACGTTCAGGATTATCTCCGTAACATCTTCAACAACCCCCGGTACCGTCGAAAACTCGTGCAGTACGCCGTCGATCTTGATCGACGTGACTGCCACTCCCGGCAGGGACGACAGCAGTATCCTTCTCAGAGAATTACCCAACGTTATGCCATAGCCCCTCTCCAAAGGCTCTACGACAAACTTTCCAAAAGTATTGTCTTCAGTGGACTGTACACATTCAATTTTTGGTTTTTCTATTTCAATCAACAAAAACCCTCCCTTAACTCGCAATTTTGTTTATATGAGGGCAACTGATTCGCAATCCTTATATCATATTCAGTACTTTTTCGTTAATACCCTGCTGCATTTTCTGCTGGGAAAGTCAGTTGCTGGTTCAGGCGGGGAGCGGAGGCTTTCCGCCCCGTCGGCCTTATGAACTGGTTATTTCCTGTTGTAAGGTATCAATCAGCGTACTATCCTATTACTTGGAATACAACTCGACGATGAGGTGTTCCTTGATCGGCAGATCAATATCTTCTCTTGCCGGTAATGAAACCACCTTGCCTTTAAGGTTCTCAGCGTCGAATTCAAGCCATTTCGGAACCACCTTGCCGCCTGCTATTTCTACAATGGATTTAGTCTTTTCGGAACCTTTGAATTTATCTGTAACTGCAATAACATCGCCAGGCTCTAAAAGTATCGAAGGTATATTTACCTTCTTACCATTCACTGTAAAATGTGCATGTCTGACAAGCTGTCTTGCCTCCGGTCTTGACGTTGCAAGGCCAAGTCTGTAAACTACATTATCGAACCTGCTTTCGAGGATCTGCAGGAGGTTTTCACCGGTAATGCCTTTTCTCTTAACCGCCATTCCGAAGTAGCTTCTGAACTGGCTTTCGAGAATACCATAAAATCTTCTTGCTTTTTGCTTTTCACGCAGCTGTATGCCATACTCAGACATTTTCTTCTTCTGCTGTCCATGCTGTCCCGGAGCGTATGCTCTCTTAGACACCGAGCATTTGTTGGTATAGCACCTTTCACCTTTCAGAAAAAGCTTCTCGCCCTCTCTGCGGCAAAGCCTGCAAGATGCATCTGTATATCTTGCCATCTATTCTAACACCTCCATATTACACTCTTCTTCTCTTGGGTGGCCTGCATCCGTTATGTGGAATAGGCGTTACGTCCTTGATAAGGCTGACGTCGAGTCCGGCAGCCTGTAAAGCTCTGATAGCAGCTTCTCTTCCGGCGCCAGGTCCTTTTACGTAAACCTCTACTGTTTTCAGGCCATGCTCCATGGCAGCCTTTGATGCAGTTTCTGCAGCCATCTGTGCGGCAAAAGGCGTACTCTTCCTGGAACCTCTGAAGCCCAGTCCGCCTGCACTTGCCCATGAAAGCGCATTTCCTGCAGTGTCCGTTATCGTTACGATAGTATTATTAAATGTTGAACGAATGTGCGCAGCTCCCCGTTCAATATTTTTACGTTCTCTTTTCTTCCTGGTAACTCTTTTAGTTGCGGCAGTTTTTGTTGCCATCCGTCAGTCAACCTCCTTTTATACCGTTTTCTTTCTCTGTACGCCAACATTTTTCTTGGGACCCTTCCTGGTTCTCGCATTAGTCTTGGTCCTCTGGCCTCTGACAGGCAGACCCTGTCTATGCCTTCTGCCTCTGTAGCAGCCTATTTCAACCAATCTCTTGATATTGAGAGAAACTTCTCTTCTAAGGTCGCCCTCGACCTTGTATTCCTTGTCGATGACTTCTCTGAGCCTGCTGATTTCATCGTCCGTCAGATCTCTGACCCTTGTGTCCGGGTTTACAGCAGTCTTCTTGAGAATTTCATTGGCTTTGCTTCTGCCTAAGCCAAAGATGTAAGTCAACCCAATTTCCACCCGTTTTTCCCTGGGCAGGTCCACTCCGGCAATACGCGCCATCTCGTCAAACACCTCCAAATAAATTCCTTGCAAATAAAAAACTTATCAAATGATTTATTATTATCATTTCCATGGCAAAATACTTCGGGCATAGTTTTTACAAAACTACATACCTTAAGTATGCAAGCCAGGTATTTATAATTAACACCCCGGATCATGTACGGCAGAGCCGACATGCAGCCGCTCCTGAGTGATCAATTCCTAGCCCGGGAAGGATAATTGATAATTGCTTGCAAATCAAGCCAAAATTATATCACATATTTATGTGCAAAACAAGGTTGTTCGCTAGAATTCAATTATCAATTTTCCATCCATATCAACCCTGTTTCTGTTTGTGCTTCGGGTTCTCGCAAATAACCATGACCTTGCCTTTTCTCCTGATTATCTTGCACTTCTCACACATTACTTTCACAGACGGTTTTACTTTCATTTTAAACCCTCCCAACGTTTTATTCTTTTACAATATCCTTCAGATGCTTACTTTGCCCTCCATGTGATCCTTCCTCGCGTCAGATCATATGGCGATAATTCCAATGTGACCTTGTCACCCGGCAATATCCTTATGAAATTCATCCTAAGCTTGCCGGATATATGGGCAAGCACCTTGTGTCCGTTTTCGAGTTCCACCTGAAACATTGCATTCGGCAATGCTTCAACGATCTTTCCTTCAACTTCGATTACATCGTCCTTTGACAAACCTCAAAACCTCCTTATCAACTATCCAGTCCCGCCAGAGCCTTCCTTATTTCCGCATTTGTTATCCTGCCGCCGCTCTTTAGCTTTTCCTCAATGCCTTGCGCCCTTTCAGCTGTAATATTCAAATGCTTGATTCTCTTCCTCTTTGGGTTTTCCAACCTTCGAAGATCACCATCGCATATTTCAGCAAAGTGCTCATCAATCATCTTTATTACAACGAACCGTCCGCCGGCATCCCTGCCTGCCCTTGAAACTACGATCTGACCTAAAGCTATACTCACAATCTTCACCTCAGAGTTTAGTCATAACGATCGGTTCACCGTCAGTTATAGCAATAGTATTTTCATAGTGTGCGGATAGTTTGCCATCAGCTGTAACCACTGTCCATTTGTTGCCAAGTACGTTAACTTCGTATGTCCCCTGGTTTATCATGGGCTCGACTGCTATGGTCATACCGGGTTCAAGCCTTGGTCCCCTCTCGCGGGTCGCGTAGTTAGGTATCTGAGGAGGTTCCCACATTTCTTTGCCTATTCCATGGCCTACGTACTCCCGAACAACGGAAAACCCGTTTTGTTCGGCATATTGCTGTATTGCCCTGGATATATCCACTATACGGTTTCCTTTAACTGCGTTTCTTATTCCTTCATAAAAACTTTGTTCGGTAACGCGTATCAGCCTCAGCGCTTCGTCCGATACCCTGCCAACAGGGATTGTTCTTGCAGCGTCGCCGCAGAAGCCGCCGAAACTTGCACCCATATCAATACTAATAATATCTCCATCTTTTAATTCTCTTAAACCCGGTATACCATGTATTACCTCGTTGTTAACAGATGCACATATGGTTCCGGGAAAATCTATGCCGCCCCTTATCGCACACGGTACTCCCTTGAAAAGGGGGATCGCTTTCCGGCTCAGTATATATCTCTCAGCTATGCTGTCGAGCTCCTTTGTTGTCACACCGGGCCTTGCTGCTTCTTCGACAATTTTGAGTGCGTTTGCTACTATCTCGCAAGCTCTGCTCATCGATTCAAGTTCGGTTTTCGATTTTATAGATATCATGCTTTTACACCCAGCGCTCTGAAAACTTCGATCGTAGTGTCTGCGATCTGTCCTTTTCCCTGCGCCTTTTCCAATATTCCCTTTCCCCTGTAGTAGCCGATCAGGGGTTCCGTCTGAGAGTGGTAGGTCTTCAGGCGGTTGATGACCGTTTGTTCCCGGTCATCCTCTCTTTGGATGAGTTTGGCGCCGCAGTTGTCACATATCGAGTCCCTTTTCGGAGGATTGAAATCTATGTGGTAGCTTGCGCCGCAATCCGGACAAACCCTTCTTCCTGACAACCTTCTGATGATGACGTCATCCTCAACTTCCAGATCGAGAACACAGTCGAGCTTGGTTCCCATACTGTCAAGCATGTCGTCCAGGCTCTGAGCCTGTGCGATCGTACGTGGGAAACCGTCCAGTATGAATCCGTTTTTACAATCCGGCTTTTGAAGCCTGTCCTTCACTATACTTATCGTAACTTCATCGGGCACGAGCGCACCGCTGTCAATATACTGCTTTGCTAATTTACCTAAAGGAGTTCCATCCTTTATATTGCTTCTGAATATGTCACCGGTTGAAATATGAGGTACCCTGAGCTTTTCTGCCAGAATGACTGCCTGGGTCCCTTTTCCCGCGCCGGGAGCTCCTAAAACAACAAGTTTCATTTATATTCTGCAAGACCTTTCCCTTAAGCCGGCAGATGTTTTTGGCATCAGCGCCGCCGCATATGCCGGCTTATTAATATTGACTACTCCAAAAATCCTTTATAATGTCTCATCAGCATCTGGGATTCGATCGCTTTAACGGTGTCAAGCGCGACGCCGACAAGGATCAGGACCGCTGTACCGCCGAACCATATTCCCGGTATATTTGTAATATTTCCGAGGATTATCGGCGCTATCGTAACGATAGCCAGGAAGAATCCTCCGAACCAGGTGACCCTGTTCAGCACCTTCGTGATATAATCCGAAGTTGCTTTTCCCGGTCTGTAACCTGGTATGAATCCGCCGTTCTTTTTCAAATTATTCGCGATTTCTATGGGGTTGAACTGCATAACCGAATAGAAGAAGGTGAAGAATATGATCAGAATAGTATAAATAATGATATACCACACGGACTGCTGAGGATTCTTGAATGTATTTACAAACCAGTTGTCAGTATTTGCAAAGAACATTGTGATGATCGTCGATGGGAACAGCATAATGGACATTGCAAAAATTATCGGTATAACGCCTGCGAGATTTACCTTGATCGGCAGGTGAGTGCTCTGCCCGCCGTACATTTTTCTTCCCACGACACGCTTTGCATACTGTATCGGGATCCTTCTTTCAGCCTGCTGTACCCATATAACTGCCGCTATTACCGCAATAAACAATAACAGGATGCCGGCTATTACAAGGATACCGAGAACGCCAGGGCCGAAATTGCCGAGGTTATAGTTGTCGATGATCGACTGTACGCCTTTCGGGCCCCTTGAAACGATACCGGCAAAAATGATCATCGATATGCCGTTGCCGATCCCGTATTCTGTTATCTGCTCGCCGAGCCACATCAGGAATGCGGTACCCGCAGTAAATGTCATAACTATCGTCAGGAACGTGAATATGCTTCCTCCGTCAACCACTCCGCCTCTGCCCTGTAAAGTGATATAAAGAGCTATTGCCTGTATCAAAGCAAGTACAACGGTAGCATATCTGATATACTGCTGCAGGATCTTCCTTCCTTCTTCGCCTTCCTTCTGCATCTTTTCGAGCGCTGGGATAGCTACTGTCAGAAGCTGTACTATAATGGATGCATTAACGTATGGTGTGATACTCATTGCAAAAACAGTTGCCAGTTTGAAGGCTCCGCCCGAAACTATATCCAGAAATCCGCCAAGTGATCCGGCTGAATTCATCAGATCGGAAAATACCTTGGCATTAACGCCCGGATTCGGTATGAAAGAGCCAATTCTGAATACTACCAGCATTGCAATAGTGAACAGGATCCTTTTACGCAGGTCCGGAATCTTCCATGCATTGCGTAAAGTTTCGATCATTCCGCCCATACTATACCACCTCTACCTTTCCTCCCGCAGCCTCAATCTTCTGAGAAGCTGTCTTGGTGAATCTTGCAGCTTGTACAGTAAGTTTCTTTGTGAGTTCGCCGTTGCCAAGAACGGAAACTCCGTCATACAACTTCTTTGTAATACCCCTTTCCTTAAGGAGTTCACCGTTTACAACGGTACCGTCCTCAAACAGATTCAGGGTCGAAACATTTATTTCAGCATAAACTTTGGCGAAATCCTTGTTATTGAAACCTCTCTTGGGTATCCTTCTATAAAGAGGCATCTGTCCGCCTTCGAAACCAGGTCTTACTCCGCCGCCGGCACGTGCATTCTGGCCCTTATGTCCATGGCCGCCTGTCTTGCCATTGCCTGAACCTACTCCGCGGCCCTTTCTGGTCGGAGCCTTTTTTGCGCCCGGTACGGGTTGCAATTCATGTAGTTTCAACTTCTGCACCTCCCTTATATTTCTTCTACGGATACCAGGTGTGATACCGTTTTGATCATTCCTCTTATCTGAGGATTATCCTGCTGCTCGACAACGCTTCCGATTTTCTTCAAACCGAGAGCTTTTACAGTAGCTTTCTGGTTTTCCAGACATTTATTTGTGCTTCTTGTCAGCGTGATTTTAAGCTTTGCCACCGTAGTATCCTCCTAACCCAAAATTTCTTCTGCGGTCTTTCCGCGCAGTCTGGCTACTTCATCAGCAGTCTTGAGCTGAGAAAGTGCCTGGATCGTAGCATTTACCATGTTGATCGGGTTATTGGACCCCAGTGATTTCGTCCTTATATCATGTACTCCGGCCAATTCGAGGACCGCCCTGACAGGACCGCCTGCGATAACGCCGGTACCGGGGCCAGCAGGTTTCAGAAGTACTCTTCCTGCGCCAAACTCTCCGATCGCTTCATGGGGGATTGTAGTTTCAACAAGCGGAACCTTGATAAGGTTCTTCTTGGCGTCATCAATGCCCTTTCTGATCGCATCAGGGATTTCTGTAGCTTTTCCTATTCCGCTTCCGATGTAACCGTTTTCGTCTCCTACAACGACCAAAGCGCTGAAACGGAAGTTTCTGCCACCCTTGACAACCTTGGTAACACGTCCTATTTTAACGACCTTTTCTTTAAGATCCAATGTTCCTGCATCAATTCGCTGCAAATCTATCCCTCCTCTTTCCTAAAACTCAAGACCGGCTTCCCTTGCACCTTCTGCGAGTTCCATAACTCTGCCGTGATACAGGTAACCGCCTCTGTCGAATACAACTTGTTTTATTCCCTTTTCAACTGCCTTCTGTCCGATCAGCTTTCCGACTTCCTTAGCAGCGGCTTTGTTCCCGCCGTATGCAAGTTTGCCCTTAATCGCTTCATCAAGCGTAGAGGCTGATACAAGAGTTGTACCGGTTGTATCGTCTATGATCTGGACATATATATTCTGTAAGCTTCTGAAAACATTGAGCCTTGGACGCTCGGTTGTTCCAGTGATTTTTTTGCGAACCCTGTCATGTTTCCGCAGCCTGATTTCATTTTTATTGGGCTTGTTAATCATTTATTTCAGCTCCCTCCTGCTACTTTTTAGCGCCGGCTTTACCTTCCTTGCGCCTGATTACCTCAGTCTCATACTTGATACCCTTGCCCTTATAGACTTCAGGCTCTCTCTTGGCCCTGATCTTTGCGGCATATTCCCCAACTTCCTGCTTGTCGCAGCCTTTAACAATGATCTTGTTGGGAGCAGGGACATCAAATGTAATTCCTGCAGGTTCATCCATTTCTACCGGGTGTGAATAACCTAGAGTAAGCACGAGCTTCTTTCCCTGTTTCTGCGCCCTGTAACCGACACCGTTGATCTCCAGTGACTTTTCAAAACCCTTTGTTACCCCAACCACCATATTGCTCAACAAAGTTCTTGTCAACCCATGGAGGGATTTATGGATCTTCTCGTCTGAAGGCCTTGTTACTACTAACTGTGTGCCTTCCTTACCAATTATCATATCCTTGTGAAACTCTTTTGTCAAAGTGCCCTTGGGCCCTTTTACGGTGACAACGTTACCTTCTATATTGACATTAACACCTGCGGGTATTTCAATAGGCATTTTTCCTATTCTTGACATTTAAAGCACCTCCTGTTCTTCAGATTGTGAGCCCGCTCACCGCGTGCCCTTTTCAGAATCTATACAATGCAAAATCTTCCGATTTTGCACTTGTATTTCCTCAATATCTGCTGCAAAAACTTTTTGTTCCTTGATTTCATTTTTGCAGCTTCATTATTCAACGCGTAAGCAATGTTACCAAATAAAAGCGAGCACTTCTCCGCCTACGCCTTCGGCCCTTGCCTTCTTGTCAGTCATAACTCCTCTTGATGTAGAGATAATAGCTACGCCAAGTCCTCCGAGTACCTTCGGCAGTTCATCCTTGCTGGCATAAACCCTGAGTCCCGGTTTGCTGATCCTTTTGATACCGGATATAACTTTCTGCTTGTTTCCGGTGTATTTCAATGCAATTCTTATAAGTCCCTGTTTGTCGTCTTCTATATACTCAACATTTTTTACGTATCCTTCGTCGAGCAGTATGCGGGCGACATCCTTTTTGATATTGGACGCCGGTATGTCGACTGATTCATGCTTTGCCGAACTTGCGTTCCTGACTCTTGTCAACATGTCTGCGATAGCGTCTGTAATTTGCATATGTTCAACCTCCTTCCAAAATTTATTACCAGCTGGCCTTTTTCACACCAGGTATCTGCCCTTTATAAGCCAGAACTCTGAAGCACAAACGGCATATTCCATACTTCCTAATGTATGCATGAGGCCTTCCGCATAGCTTACACCTGTTATATGCCCTGGTGCTGAATTTCGGATCTCTTTGCTGTTTTATTATCATTGATTTTTTTGCCACGTTTATCCTCCTTCCATCGGGGAACATCCTTAGTATAAGGAACATTTCTTGCAATTGTATTATAAGATGTGTCCCTTTACCTTGTTCTCCCCATACCTATTATCCCTGACTAAAAGGCATCCCCATAAGTTTCAGAAGCTCTTTCGCTTCCTCGTCGGTCTTGGCTGTGGTAACGAACACGATGTCCATACCTCTTGCCTTGTCTACCTTATCATACTCTATTTCCGGGAATATAAGCTGATCCTTTACACCCAGCGTATAATTTCCTCTTCCGTCAAAAGCGTTCCCGGACACACCTCTGAAGTCCCTGACACGCGGAAGTGCCGCATTGAACAGCTTATCAACGAAATTGAACATCATATCGCTGCGGAGAGTAACCTTGCAGCCGATATTCATTCCCTGCCTCAGTTTGAAGTTTGCGATCGATTTTTTTGCCTTGGTGATGACCGGCTTCTGACCAGTTATTATTGTCATATCATTAACTGCCGCATCCATGGCCTTGGGATTTTCCTTAACATCGCCAACGCCCATGTTGAGTACAACCTTTTCAAGTTTCGGCATCTGCATCGGGCTCGAATATTTAAACTTTGCCTGCATTGCCGGAACTACTTCCTGTACATATTTATCTTTAAGTCTGGCCATTAAACTTAACCTCCTTTCAAGAAGAGTGATTAATCTTCTTTAGCTTCTTTCTGTGTGTCTATGACTTCTCCGCACTTCTTGCATACGCGGTCCTTATGACCGTCTTCACTGACATCTATTTTCACCTTGGTCGGTGTCTTGCACCTGCTGCATACCAGCATAACCTTGGAGCTGCTGATCGGAGATTCCTGATGGATGATTCCACCCTGCTGGTACCTTGTCCTCGGCTTCCTGTGCTTTGTCGACATATTCACGCCCTCAACGAGCACTGACATGTCATCCGGATTGACTGAGAGGATCTTGCCCTTTTTACCTTTATCTTTTCCCGAGAGTACGTAAACCGTATCTCCTTTTTTTACATGAACTTTATTTGCCAATTTAAGCCGCCTCCTTTCCTGGGATGTTTTAGAGGTATTTCACGCCTTTGGCGCTAAACATCCTATATGGACGTTTCAATTGTAATCCGCGCCATACGGCGCTAAACATCCTACCTTATAGAACTTCCGGTGCGAGTGAGAGAATCTTCATGTATTCCTTATCCCTCAGTTCTCTCGCAACAGGGCCAAATATACGTGTTCCTCTGGGGTTTTTATCGTCTTTGATTATTACCGCCGCGTTTTCGTCAAACTTGATATACGATCCGTCAGGCCTTCTTACACCCTTCTTGGAACGTACGATAACACATTTGACAACCTCGCCTTTTTTTACAACACCGCCGGGCGTTGCGCTTTTAACGGAAGCAACTATAACGTCTCCGATGTTGGCATATTTCCTCCAGGAACCGCCGAGTACCTTGATGCACATCATTTCCTTGGCTCCTGTGTTATCTGCTGATTTCAGCGTGGACTGGACCTGTATCATGCCAGTACCTCCTTCCAATTACTTTGAAAATCGGCTATTAGCGAGCCTTTTCTACGATTTCGACTAGCCTCCACCTTTTGTCCTTGCTAAGAGGGCGGGTCTCCATAACTTTAACCTTGTCACCGATACCGCACTCATTATTCTCGTCATGGGCTTTCAGCTTATAAGTCCTTTTGACGATTTTTTTATACAAGGGGTGTTTTACGCTTGTTTCTATTGCAACGATGATCGTCTTGTCCATCTTGTCGCTTACTACCTTGCCTACCCTGGTTTTCCTCAATGCTCTCTCTTCCAAGCAGGATACCTCCTTTCATCGATACCAGACTTACGCCTGAACTCCTTTTATTTCACGTTCTCTTAATATCGTTTTAACACGGGCTATTGATTTCTTAACATCCTTCAGCTTCATAGGGTTTTCCAGTTGGTTGGTTACAAGCTGGAAACGAAGTTTGAACAGTTCCGATTTGAGTTCGTTCAGTTCCTTCTGAAGTTCTTCCTGTGATTTATCTCTCATTTCATTGACTTTCAATTTCGTCACCACCCATTTCGTTATCGCGGGCTATGAACTTGCACTTTATCGGGAGCTTGTGCATTGCGAGTCTCATAGCTTCTCTTGCCGTTTCTTCCGGCATGCCTGCGATTTCAAATAATACTCTGCCCGGCTTTACTACAGCAACCCAGTACTCCGGTGAACCTTTACCGCTACCCATACGGGTCTCAGCTGGCTTCTTTGTAACCGGCTTGTCGGGGAAAATCTTGATCCAGACCTGACCGCCTCTCTTCGTGAAACGGGTCATCGCTATTCTTGCGGCCTCTATCTGGTTGCTTGTGATCCATGCGGGCTCGAGAGCCTGCAGACCGAATTCTCCATTTGAAATGAAGTTACCTCTGGAAGCAACACCTGTCATTCTGCCTCTGTGTACTCTTCTGCGTTTTACCCTCTTCGGCATCAACATTACCGATCGCCTCCTTCCGCTTTCTTCTCCCTTTTGACAGCGGGAAGCACTTCACCTTTATATATCCAGGTCTTTACGCCGATTTTACCGTAGGTGGTATTTGCCTCTGCAAAACCGTAGTCGATATCGGCTCTTAAAGTCTGGAGCGGAATTGTTCCCTCATGATAGTGTTCCGATCTTGCTATTTCAGCTCCGCCAAGTCTTCCGGAACAAGCGGTTTTGATACCCTTAGCCCCGAGCTTCATGGCTCTTGACATAGACTGCCTCATTGCTCTCCTGAAAGATATTCTCTTTTCAAGCTGTGAAGCAATGTTTTCAGCCACGAGCTGTGCGTCAAGCTCAGGTGACTTAATTTCAGTAATATTGATCAGAACGCTCTTTCCGGTGAGTCCCTCAACTTCCTTGCGGAGCTCCTCGATGCCGGCGCCGCCCTTACCGATCACAAGACCCGGTTTTGCTGTGTGCACATTAACCTTAATCTTGTTGGCAGCCCTTTCGATCTCGATTCTCGATATACCGGAAATATACAATTTTTTCTTTACAAACTTTCTGATCTTGTTGTCTTCAACCAAAAACTCGCTGAAGTTCTTGTCAGTGGCATACCATTTGGTATCCCAATCCTTGATTATCCCTATTCTCAATCCATGCGGATTTACCTTCTGGCCCATCATCAAACCTCCTTTGCCTTGATTATCTTTCCTTTAAAACGACTGTAATGTGGCTGGTCCTCTTCCTGATTCTGTTAGCTCTGCCCTGAGCTCTCGGCATTATCCTCTTCAGGGTAGGTCCCTGAGTGGCATATGCTTCAGCTACAAAAAGCTCGTCCCTGTTGAGTCCCTTGTTGGGATCATTCGTGGCATTGGCTTCGGCTGACTTCAGAAGCTTGTAGAGTATTTCGGAAGCAGCTTTGGGTGTATATCTTACGATAGCATAAGCTTCGTCAATGTTTTTGCCCTTTATCAGATCCAGAACTATCCTAACCTTCCTCGAAGAAATCCTTGCATACTTGAGTATTGCTTTACCTTCGTCCTTGCCGATCCCAAGCACCTTCTTCTCTTTCTTGGTCAGCAGAGCGGGTTTCTTTGACTGGCTCTGGGTCTTGTTATATTCATCCAGGATTTGATCCTTATCCTTTAGAAGTTCTTCTTTCGATTTAACCTTCTTCTCCAACTGGAATTCCTCCTTTCGGCATTAAGCTTGTTACTTTTTGCATTTTGTTCGGATCATTTTAATATAACTTCCGTTTACATTTACGTGAATTCCACTAACCTGGTTGCCTGGGCGAGCAGTATATGCAGTATGCGACCAGCCCGCTCCATTCCCCGTAAAAGTAACGTAAGTAATACTAAATCCGATCCTTATTTCAATGCAGTTGATTTTTCAGTGTGGTGGCCGTGACCTCTGAACGTCCTGGTCGGTGCGAATTCACCGAGCTTGTGTCCCACCATTTCTTCCGTTATATATACCGGTACATGCTTCCTGCCGTCATGCACTGCAATTGTATGTCCTACCATCTGAGGGTATATCGTTGATGCTCTGGACCAGCTCTTCAAAACTTTCTTTTCATTTGTCTTATTCATATCCTCAACTTTCTTGAGGAGCCTCAAATCAACAAATGGTCCTTTTTTTAATGATCTGCTCATTAGGTGTCAGTCCTCCTTTCCAACATCGGATTACCGTAACGTTTATCATTTCTGGTTCCTTCTCTTGATTATGAACTTATCGGATTTGTTCTTCTTCTTCCTTGTCTTATAACCAAGTGTAGGTTTACCCCAGGGAGTAACCGGACTCGGTCTTCCGATAGGAGACTTGCCTTCACCACCGCCATGGGGATGGTCGACAGGATTCATAACAACACCGCGTACGGTAGGTCTTATGCCCATCCATCTCTTTCTTCCGGCCTTGCCTAGTGAAATGTTCTCATTTTCAATATTGCTTACCTGGCCGATGGAGGCTTTGCACAGCATGCTGATCATTCTCACTTCGCCCGAAGGAAGCCTTACCTGGGCGTAATCGCCCTCTTTAGCCATCAGCTGAGCTGAGTTTCCTGCTGCTCTTACAAGCTGTCCGCCCTTTCCGGGTTTGAGCTCGACATTGTGGATCAGCGTACCGACCGGGATATTGTTCAGCGGAAGCGTATTGCCCGGCTTGATATCCGCATTGGGTCCGGATTCCACAGTATCGCCGACCTTCAGACCGACGGGAGCCAGGATATACCTTTTTTCTCCGTCTGCGTAGTAGAGAAGAGCAATATTTGCAGTCCTGTTTGGATCATACTCGATGGCGGCTACCTTTGACTTAATGCCATCCTTATCTCTCTTGAAGTCAATGATTCTGTATTTCTGCATTGCTCCGCCACCTCTGTGGCGTACGGTGATCCTACCGTATGAATTTCTTCCGCCTGACTTTTTCAAAATCTCTACAAGGGATTTCTCAGGTTCGGTCTTGGTAATTTCCTCGAAAGCGGAAACTGTCATGAACCTTCTGGCGGGAGAAGTAGGACTATACTTTTTTAATGCCATTTCTTCTCACTCCTTAATTTAAATGCGATAAAAAACTTTTTTCAAGGTAGTCCATCGTTTCGTTTCACGAAGCCGAGGACGATCTTTTATTGCGTTACGCCATATTCTTCGATGCTTGTCTTGTATTTCTTCTGGCTGACTACTTCCTTACCGCCTTCGGTCAGGTATATCTCAGGCTTCGGATCAAGATCTATCTTTATGACCGCCTTTTTCCAGTCCGGTCTCGGTCCTTCATGGACGCCCATCCTCTTGATCTTTCCGTCGTAGTTCAACGTATTGACCTGAAGTACTTTTACCGAGAAAAGCCTTTCGGCAGCCTGCCTGATCTCAGTCTTGGTAGCTTTGACATCGACGATGAAGGTGTATTTTCCGCTCGCCACGTCAAGGTTGCTCTTTTCTGTGATGAACGGCCTTAGAATAATATCCTGCGGAGTTCTCATTATGCATACACCTCCTCGACTTTTTCAACTGCGTCCTTTGTAATGATGAATTTGTCATATTTCAGAATGTCGAACACATTTATGGTATTTACGAATGCCGTCTTCACTCCGGGTATGTTCCTTGCAGATTTCTCAACCGTGTCATTCTTGCCGCCGAGAACGATCAAAACACTTGAATCGACCTTCAGTGAATTCAGTACGTTTGCCATCTGTTTTGTTTTGATGCTGTCAAAGTTCAACTGATCAAGAACAAGAAGTTCGTTGCCGTTGACCTTGGATGTGAGAGCCGACTTGAGAGCCAGCTTCTTGAGTTTCTTAGGAATCGTGTAGGAATAACTCCTCGGCTTAGGTCCAAGAACGATACCGCCCTTAATCCACTGAGCGGAACGGATGCTTCCCTGTCTTGCCCTGCCGGTGCCTTTCTGTTTCCACGGCTTGATACCGCCACCGCTTACCTCACTCTTGGTTTTGGTGGACTGTGTACCCTGCCTCTTATTTGCTAATTGGTTCTGTACAGCGAGATGCATCGCATTACTGTTCACATCGATACCGAATATTTCATCCTTCAGTTCAATCTGCCCGACTGTCTCGCCTTTCATATTGTATAAATCAACCTTTGGCATAATCGCTTCCTCCTCCCATCTGTATTACTTGCCGGATTTTACAGTTTCCCTGACAACTACCAGACCGCCTTTGGGTCCCGGGACCGCGCCTTTGACAAGGAGCAGGTTCCTTTCGCTGTCGACCCTGACTACGTCAAGGTTCTGAACTGTAATTTTGTCGACTCCCATATGACCAGGCAGCCTTTTACCTTTGAAAACCCTTGCAGGGCTCGTATTGGCACTCATGGAACCTACCCTTCTGTGGTACATGGAACCGTGAGTTTCCTTACCGCCTTTTTGTCCGAACCTCTTAATGGTACCCTGGAAGCCTTTACCTTTGGATATGCCGCTTACGTCGATCCTGTCGCCTGCATTGAACATATCTGCCGCTTTTATTTCCTGTCCGACTTCGTACTTGTTGACGTCGTCGGTACGGAATTCCCTGAGATATCTTTTTGAAGCAACCTTTATTTTTGCGAATAGACCTTTTTCAGGCTTGCTGAGCTTCTTCTCCGGAATATCCTCAAATCCGAGCTTCAATGCCGTATAACCGTCGTTTTCAACTGTTTTCTTCTGAACGACTGAGCACGGGCCGGCCTGTATAACCGTTACCGGTATTGAAAGACCTTCTTCAGTAAATACTTGTGTCATTCCGATTTTCTTGCCAAGAATAAACTTGTTCATTTACTTACCTCCTAAATATCATTGGTTCACAATGAAGAGCAACTGATGCGATCAATTGCCGGTCTTGCGAACATGATCACTCATTTAAGAACAATTGACGGAATCAATTGTCGTTTAACCGCAAGCAGCGGAGCTGATTGCCGGTAAACTGCCTTACAGAAATCAATTACCGGAAGCTGTAATCGATGCTATCGATTACCGGCGAACCGATCAAAGTTTGATCTCTATATCGACGCCAGCCGGTAAATCAAGCCTCATCAGCGCATCAACCGTCTTGGGTGTCGGCATCAGTATGTCTATCAGCCTTTTGTGGGTCCTCATTTCAAACTGTTCACGTGCATCCTTGTATTTGTGAGGAGCTCTAAGGATCGTTACTATTTCCTTCTGCGTCGGAAGCGGAACAGGTCCTGATACCTGTGCGCCGGTTCTCTTAGCAGTATCTACGATCTTTTCCGCCGACTGATCAAGTATCTGATGATCAAATGCTTTCAGCCTGATTCTGATTTTTTGGTTGTTTGCCATACAATAACCTCCTTAATATTGTTAGGGGACACACCTTTCTGAACAGGTTACATTACTTTTACGTTGAGGAACGTCACCTTCTGAATCAGCCAGGTCCGATATTCCTAAACGGTTCATCCCGTTATCCCCTTTAACTGTTACGTACAACAAGCATTTTTTCTGTACACTATGCCGGGTGTTTCCTGTTTCGATATTTAAAAACCCAGGCTGCTTACATAGCCTTACGGCTAGTAAAACCTGGGCTGTACTTTACAAACAGACACACTTTCTGTGCTCTCGCAAAATGTACAGTGACTTGTCGCCCGGTTTCATGAATCGGACATTCTCCATGGGAGTTCCCTATTTCAAAGAATAGCAATCTTCCATTTCATCGTATGTCATGTCACAGCAAGAAATATTCTACTATATTGTGTCCAATTTTGCAAGAGGTTTCTTGATTTTATTTTACTACTATTTACTGCCTGTTTTTTACGGATACGAAATTACTTTTATGGGAAAAATTATTTTACTATTTTTAAGTACTATTTTTTACTTTTTCGTATAAATAAGCAAGCAAATAATTTTTGATCAACCGTCCGTGAGAGGAGAACTATGAAAATATTACTGATAGCCCCCATGAAAGACCCAAGTGTCAAAACACGATATATAATCAGATTTCCGATGATATCGCTGCAGTACATAGCTGCATTGACTCCGCAGGAACATGAAATCAGGATACTTGAGGAGGAAGTAGAGGATCTCGATTATGACATTCAATGCGATCTGGTCGGAATCACCTGTATGACTGCAACCGCAAACAGAGCCTATACTATATCGGAAGAATTCAGGAAAAGAGGAAAGAAGGTAGTGATCGGCGGGATACATCCAACAGTGCTTCCCAAGGAGGCCAAGGAGCACTGCGATGCAGTGATGATCGGAGAAGCGGAGCCGGTTTGGGCTGAAATGCTCAAGGATATGGAAGAGAATAAGCTCAAGCAATTCTATAACGGAGGGACCGCGGTAAATCTCGATGAATACCCGCTTCCGAGGCGCGATCTGATCAAGCACAGGTCGGTAATGGGAATCGAGCCTGTTGTAACCTCAAGAGGCTGTCCATATTCCTGCGAATTCTGCAGCGTATGGAAATTTTTTGGAAGAAAGGTAAGGCATGTGTCGATTGACCGTGTAATACAGGATATAAAGGCCTCAGGAAGCTCGCGTTTCATGTTCATGGACGACAATATAGTTGGTAACCCGTTATACGCAACTGAGCTTTTCGAGGCGCTGAGCGAGCTGAAGATCATCTGGGTCGGCCAGGCTTCGATTTCGTTCGCCAAGGATGAAAAGCTCATGAAGCTGGCATACAAAAGCGGATGCAGGGGATTGTTCTTCGGGATGGAAACAGTATCGGAGGAAAAGCTGAAACGCATGAGCAAAAGCATGAAGACCCTTGACAATACTTACGAAGCAATTAAAAAAATAATGGATCAGGGCATCTATTTCCATTCATCTTTCGTATTCGGCTTTGACGACGACGAAGAGTCCGTTTTCGATGATACGCTGCAATTCCTGAGCAAAACAAAGATACCGTCTGCGACCTTCAATATCCTGACCCCTTACCCGGGAACCGACATTTATAATGAATTTAAAAAGCAGGGGCGTCTGATCACTGAGAACTGGGACTACTATGATCACTGCACCGTCACATATCTTCCGAAAAACATGACCATTGACAAGCTTTACGAAGGCTACCAGTATACGAAAAAGAATTATTTCAGCACTGCAAGCATACTCGGCAGATTCCCCGCAAATTACAGGAACCCGCTCATTTTCCTGCTGGCCAATGCAGGCCTGAAATCTAGTATAAGCAATGAGAATAAAATAATATCGAAGTCAATAGACAAGCTTCACAGCATCATAGAAGACAACTACAGGCAAAATGTCGTAAATTTCAATACCTGACCGGCAAGGTCGCACGTGTTTCGCACGCAATGCCGCACACATGTAAAAAGCCCTGCGCCATAAGTCGCGGGGCTTGGAACTACCCGGAGGCAGAAAAATCCGTGCGGTTTACTCCCTGACCCTGCTCCTGGTTTTGAAATATTCCTCGCTATTAAGCACCAAACCGCTGTTTCCTAAGCTATTGCCCTTGTTATTGCCCACGTTATTGCCCGTGCTGGCGCCGGAGTTATTGGAGGCGGCACCCGCATCATTGGCCTGGTCCTGGCGCACCAGCCTTTCCAGTTCCAACTCATTCCTGGATCTGACCTCTTCCGCTCTGACCATCGCATCAGCCTTGATCTGCTCGGCTTTCAGCTTGTACCTCGAAATCGATTCCGTAAGTATTTTAGTTACAGTGATGATCAAACCTACTGTAATCGCAAACAGTGGTATCAGGTTTTCATCAATATGCATAGTCCCACCTCGAAAAAATTTTTATGCTTTATTATATCATCAACATGCTTAATCTGTCAGTATTTGATAAAACTGAGCAGAAATAATCACAGCCGGCTGTTCCCGCTTGAAACGTCATCGAGCCAGTTGTCTATAAGCTTTCTCGCAACGCTGGACTTGAGAGGCAGGCCCGGCAGGCTGTCAGCCGTATACCAGCCCGCGTCTGTGATCTCGTCACCGTCTACCCGTATCTCGCCGCTTTCATACTCGGCCGTAAAGGCCAGCATCAGCGAATCAGGGTAAGGCCACGGCTGGCTGCGGAAATACCTTATGTTTCTTACCTTTATCCCGACCTCTTCGCCTATTTCCCTCTCCACACATTCCTCCAGCGTCTCGCCCGCTTCCACAAAGCCCGCGATCACACTGTACATGCCATTGGCAAAGCGTGCGGAATGTGCGAGCAGTATCTCTTTTCCCCTGGTGATAGCAACAATCACAGCGGGAGAAATCCTCGGATATATAATGTTTCCGCAATTATCACATTTAAGGGCGACTTCGTCTCCGGACACCGACAGTTCACTGCCGCAGACGCCGCAAAAACGGTTCTTCTTCCGCCAGTTAAGCAGGTGAAAGGCACGGTTGGACAGCCAGAACCAATCGTCTTCAAGCGGTCCGAAAAGCATTTTGAGTTCCGTCCGGGCAAAACCGGACAGAGCCTGGACATTTTCGTCCGACTTCGTACCCAGTTCGGCAAAATAACTTTCTTTTCCGTCTATAAGCCCGAGATAATTGATATCCGACAACAGCGAACGGATTTCATCCGTATCCGAAAAATAAGGAATTCTGCTTTTATTTTCTATACTATCGGTATTTACAAGCAATCTGTTCCGGTCGAAAATAAACCAGTACGCCGGACCGATATTCCCGGTTTTTATTTTGACACCTGTTTTGTAGACCATCTGACACGCTCCCCCTAGCATTTTATCTTCTCGATCTAATATTTTGCCACCCTGTCCTTAATGTTTCCGCCGGGATTCAGATATTCCGCCGCTTATCCGACGGAAAGCGGTTTTATTTGGTGTAAACGAACTGTTCGTACCTTTTGAAATCGCTTTCCTTGCACTCCATATCAAGTAATACGCCTTTGCTTCTGTAATTTACGGATTTGATCCTGGCATTTTCATTGAAGTATGAGACAATATTTCCCTGCCCGTACGGGATCAGCATCCTGCAGTCTACATATTGCCTGAATATCTTTTTGCTTATCAGCTGTATTAATTCTTCGAGGCCGTCCTTCCCGCGCGCCGAAATATAAATGCTGTCGTCTCTCACGACAGGTTCCCCGGATTCCGTAAGGTCGATCTTGTTGTATACGTATATGACCGGTATATCTCCCGCACCGATCTGTTTCAACGTTTCATCGGCAACCTCCCTCTGGTGCTCGCAATCGGGGTTCGAGGCGTCCACGACATGCAGCAGCAGATCGGCTTCCTTCACTTCGTCGAGAGTCGAGCGGAATGCCTTGACAAGATCATGCGGCAATTTACTGACAAATCCGACGGTATCCGATAAAAGGAATACTTTATTGTCCGGCAGGGCGATATTCCTTACCGATGTCTCAAGCGTGGCGAACAGCATATCCTTCTCAAATACCTTTTTACTGTCCGGTTTCTGTGAAAGTTCGACCATGGCATTCATCAGAGTCGACTTGCCCGCGTTCGTATATCCTACAAGAGCGACTGTCGGCAGTCCGGACCTGTTTCTTTTCTTGCGCTGCGTCCGGCGTTCATTTGCAATGACTTCAAGTTCCTTTTCCAATTCGGTTATCTTGCCTTCTATCCTCCTGCGGTCCAGTACGAGCTTCTTTTCGCCAGCTCCCCTGTTCATGGTGCCGACTCCGCCGTATTGGCGGTCGAGCGCTTCGTTCGCACCGATGAGCCGCGGGAGCATATACTGCAGCCGCGCGACCTCCACCTGTAGCTTGGCCTCACGAGTCCTCGCGCGCCTTGCGAATATTTCAAGGATGAGCGAGGTCCTGTCCAGTATAATGCATTCAAGGGCTTTTTCCAGATTGCGCAGCTGCGACGGCGACAATTCATTGTCGAATATCAAAACCTCAGCGCCCGTTTCTTCCGCCAGCACTTTTACCTCTTCCACCTTCCCAGGGCCGATGTAGTAAGCTTTATCCATAGCCTTAAGATTTTGCTCGATATTACCGGCAACTTCAAATTCGCATGCGGCTGCGAGCTCCTTCAATTCCTCCATTGATTCCCTGAAATAAGGCTGACGGTTTATATTCACACCGACCAGCAGTGCTTTTTGTTTCTGTTCCTGTTCCATATGCAGCGGCTCCTTCCTTGGAACCCATTTCATATATTGTGTGTTCTCTTAATTTTAATATAATATCCCATTAACATCAAAGCCAAATTGATTCTTCCATGGTCCCAACGACAAAAAACCGCGGAAAATAATATCTGCGGGCTTTTCATCAATTTCACGGCATCTGCCGTCGAGTATGGGGTTTACTGCTTAAAAGTCCGGATGCAAATGTATCCGGACTTTATCGATCACCCTTTTCTTATTTTTTATAATAGCAGGAATTATACCGCCGTGGAACGGATATCATCCGCTCTGGCCTTTCTGGCAGAAGTGTTCCTTAGTAGCAGAGAGAAAACAAACAACAGGGTTGAAAATACGCCAATCGCTAAATATGCCAGCCCGTACGCATTTGCCGAACTGCCGAAACTGCTTACCAGCGAACCGATTACTGCCGCGCTGATCATCTGCCCTGCGCTGGAGAAAACAGACATAACACCCTGCGCGGCACTACGGTGCTCTTCAGCCACTTCGCTCAGCAGAATGTAACGGATCGGTGCACCCAGCATCCCCGACAGGCCGAAACCGATTAAGAAGGTTGTCACATAAAACATAACCAGGCTTTCCGTGAATATGCCCAACAGGAAAAATCCCGCGGTCATGACGGATATTCCGAATACAATAACCGGTTTCGCCCCCTTTTTATCCAGCATTCTTCCAAAACCAGGCGAACCCAGCGCCATTGCTATAACAGCCGGCATCAGCATGAAGCTGGACGTAGAGCTGCTGACCTTGAAAGCCGCAATGGTCAGCAAGGGAATGAATACCAGGCTTGCTTCGGAGAAACCTGCCCCGAAAGACAGCAGATGCGTGATATTCAACTGTTTTTTCCCGAACAGCGCCGGAGAAATCAGCGGGTTTTCCACTCTTTTCTCAACGAAAACTACCAGTATCAGCAGTATAACAGCCGCGCCCAGAAAGGGCAGGACATTCAAACCAATGATACTTTGAAAAAATCTTGTGGTATCAATACTATTTATTCCGTAAACAAATCCTACCAGCATCAAAGTGGTTAGCACCGCTCCCAGCCAATCGAACGTACCTGTCGATTTCTTAGCAGCGGAGGGGAGATATCTGGAGGCAAGTATAATCAGCAGAATAGCAATTGGCAGGTTTACAATGAATATCCACCGCCAGTCTGCCATCAGCAAAAGGCCGCCTATAACGGGACCGATGATGAAGGCAATTCCAAAAACCGCACCGATGATGCCCAATGCACTTCCCCGTTTTTCAGGCGGAAAGGTGTCCCCTATGACAGCGGATGCAACAGGGAATATGCCACCGGCTCCGAACCCCTGCACGGCCCTGCCTGCCAAAACAAAAACAAAGCTTGGGGAAATAGCTACCACCAGCGAACCCAGTGCAAACAGAACAACCGATAGTATATAGATTTGTTTCCGCCCCAATGTATCCGACAGTTTGGCAAAGATCGGCGTACCGATGAGGTTCATGAGCACATATACCGTGAAAATCCAGGTCATGTCCCTGCTGCCCGCATGGAACCAATCCCTGATCGGATTCAGTGCCGGGCCTACAATTGCAATATCCAGCGCACCCATCAATACACCAAGAAACAGTGTAAGTAAAATTTTATTATTTTGATTTTTAGTTTCCATAACAATCCTTCTTTCAACCAAACAAAATTTCTTATACCTTTTTCTGTATATATAAAATTTATCATTTATCATACGCTTTATAAGTCACATGTAAAATATACCCAGGATTTAAAGAAGCAATCAGTCTAGAAGGATATAATTTTTCCTATCCTATGGTGCCGCTGGTTTCTTATTGACAAAAACAGTAGAGCAAATTATACTAAACATACTATAAAGTATTTTTAGTTCATATAGGCGGGACCTGCTGCTGCAGGCAAGTCACTGATGCAGATAGAAATTGCAGCTTCTGTAGAAAACGCTTCAATATGGAAAGGGGCAACCGGTTATGAGTGTGGAAAATATGCAATCGACAGTTTCCAAAACACTTTTGATTCCATTGGCAGCAAGGGCGTCAGAAATGGAGAGGAGCAATCCTGTTGTCCGGGATGAAAAAGCGGCTGATATTATTGCTCAGATAGACACAGGCAATATGGTTGTGGACGGCGGCGAAATCGTCACGCTGGGCATTTTGGCACGGACAAAGGTCATCGACGACGAAGTGAAAAAAATGCTCTCCCATAACCCGGACATGGCTATCCTCAATTTAGGAGCAGGTCTGGATACACGCATCAGCAGACTGGATAACGGCCGGCTGCGTTGTTTTGAACTTGATCTGCCTGACGTAATCGATCTGCGAAGAAAGTTCTTTGCTGAAAATGAACGTGTCCATTTCATCCCCGCATCGGTGCTGGATGATGCTTGGATACAGGAACTTGCGGGTATACGCGGCGACAATCTCATCATCATTACTGAAGGCTTGCTCATGTACTTTCCGGAGAATGATGTACGGCAAATCTTCCGGCTGCTAGCCACTCATTTTCCAGGTGCGCATATGTTTTTCGATGTTGTACACAGCTTCTTTGTCGGTAAAACGATCAGCAGCACGTTCTTGTGGGGCCTGGATAGAGCAAAGGACGTAGAAAGCCTGAATCCCAGCATTCGGTTGATGCGTTCGTGGAGTACGGGCGATTTGCTCAAAGAGCGTCAATCATTTTTCTTTCGGATGATGAATGTCCTGCCCTCTACAAGAAACAGGAGCCAGATCCTGCATATTCAATTTGACGACGGGGTGAAATAGCTTAATAAGGAAGGTGCCATATGCCACGTTTTACTGAAACTGAAAAGGAAAATATCCGGCAAAAACTTTTGTCCGAGGGTGAACGGCTATTTGTCGTTCACGGGCTTAAGAAAGTAACCATTGACGATCTCGTAGATGCAGCGAAAATCGCCAAAGCCACTTTTTATACGTTCTACGATAGCAAGGAGTACCTGTATTT
>JAEYOM010000071.1 GCA_023411715.1 Bacillota bacterium
AAGTTTCTCACTAGAATTTTCGAGTTCCTTTACACACCTGCAAACTCTCGCTTGCAAGTAACATGATCGATTTTATTCGATCAAGTGTATTGTCTCTCACTGTTTACTTTTCAAGGTCCATTTCCCGCTAACTTCGCCCTTCAAAGGGCTTCGTTCCGGTGTCGCTCCTCGCGAGCGGCTTTATTATAGTACCACGCTGCTTTACTTTTGTCAACCACCTTTTTTTGTGACTCATTTTACCAATCGCCTCTTCAGGTCGGTTTAGAGTTGCTTTAGCAGCTCAAGTGAAACAGCTTTTGTATTATAACACCATGTATTGTAACGTGTCAAGACGCTAGCCAATGCTTTATTTTATGTACATTTTATGATATCGGATAACGATAATTACACCTTTTTTATATCATGCTTCAGATATGTTAACCTATATTTTCATTATATATAGATATACAGCAGATTACAGCGTTATGTCCTGTTTACAAGTAATATGTTTACAACATTAATAGTTTTTGCTGGTTATTTATTGAAATTGCATATTGCTTTTTATTTTCCTACTGCTATACTATTCATTTGAGACAAATTTTAAAGGAAGCATAATAACTTTGAGCATCATTGTACTAGCGTTGATTTGTTTGCTGCTGTTTGCGGCAGCTTATATATTCGTACCGGAAAATAAATATAAACCTGCATTTATAATATTAACGATGATCGCAATAGCTTTAAGGTTCGCAATGGTCATTTACCTGTACCGCAACGGTACGGATACCGCCGGGACGGACGGTTTGCTCTACCACCGCGAGGGTATCGGCATTGCGAAGCAGCTTGCCAGCGGTGTGTCATTTTTCTCAGTGAAATACTCATATACCTGGTATACAGTTTTCGTAGGCCTGATATACCATATTTTCGGAGCTGACAGATACATCGCTTCCTATATTAATATAGCTTTTGCTTTTGCATCGGCAATACTGCTGCTCAAAATAGCGCTTAACCGTAATTATATCTTTAGAAATGCCGCTTTTATCAGCCTGGCGTTCCTTTATTTCCCGAATCTTTTTCTATGGACAACTGATTCACGTAAAGAAGCACTGCTTATTTTTACCTGCTTATTGTGTCTGTACACGGTACAGCGCTTCATGATGCAGCAGGGTCAGGCAGGCGGTAAAATATCAAAACAGGTGGTCCGCATCATTCTGGTATGCTTTCTCTTATGGTTCAGCACACTCGTTCGCATATATATGTTCGTTCCCCTGGCCGCGTCCGTTCTAGTCAGCCAGTCACTGACATACGTGAAAAACAGGCGCAAGGAAAGCCTGTTTTTTATGGCGGCTGTCTTTACTGTCGCTGCACTTACTTTCCTAAGCACGGTATACCCGCTCCTGGGCAGCTATCATGCCGTAATGTTTCCAGAGCAGTCAGCAAACGTGAGCGTTGATATAAGCAATAAGGTTGAAACCGTCAAACTCATAGCTTCGAATAAGAACATATTGCTTGCAGCAGCCAACTATATACTGCTTCCATACCCGGGAGACGTCAATATAGCAGATATAAAGGGCAGTAATATACTAGAATCGGTGGTAAGCATAGATATGATGGGCTGGTATGTATGCCTGATACTTATGCTCTCAGGTATATACTCGTCGATAAAGAAGAAAGAATCCTACATGCTGGGTCTGCTGGCATTTCTGGTTACATATGTAGCAATAAACGTTCCGGTAGTTGAAAATGTGCCGGATACGATATACCGCTACAGATCGGTTATAGTAGGGATTTCCCTGATGTTCATAGATTGGAATGTTATCGGCAGTCTGTTCAGACGTATCGAGGGTATTCCCGATTGCAACAAGGGATCCAGGTTGAAGGCAGGCACTTACAGCAATTTCAGCATCAAGAACAATATGTGAGCATACTCCGCATATCTTTCAATATCATAAAAAAATACCAATCTTTTAAATCTATTTATATAATTCATTTTCTCAATACTGTAGTATGAAGGTACAAAAAACAGGAAAGCAAGATCAGAGGTATTAACGTGAAAATGGATATGAGAAAATGGATGAATGAAATAGAAGCATCGGATGAAAGGCTTGCAATGCCTATAATGACTTATCCGGGACTGGATCTGGTCAATAAGACCGTACAGGATATGATAAGAAACGGCGAAGTTCAGTTTCTCTGCATACAGGCGCTGGCAAACAAATACCCGTCGATTGCGGCCGCAACGACCATGGATCTCTCCGTGGAAGCTGAAGCCTTCGGCAGTTCGATAAGGTTCTCTCCAACAGAGGTCCCTACCGTGACCGGCAGTATCATCGACGGCGAAGAGGCAGCCCAAGCTCTCAAAATCCCCGAAATAGGTGAAGGTCGCACTTATACATATATCAAGGCTGCAAAGCTGGCTGCGCGGAGTATAACCGACAAGCCCGTCTTTGGCGGAGAGATAGGGCCATTTTCAATGGCTTGCAGGTTATTCGACATGACGGAACTTATGGTGCTGCTTTTTGATGAACCTGAAACAGTCCATATCGTACTTGAAAAAGCTGCGGCATTCCTAGTCGAATACGCAAAAGCCTTCAAAAACGCGGGCGCTAACGGGATCATCATTGCAGAACCCGCAGCAGGTCTCCTTTCACCTGATCAGTGCACGGAATTTTCCTCGGCGTATGTAAAAAGAATAGTAGACGCCGTGCAGGACAAAAATTTCATAGTCATACTGCATAATTGCGGCAACACGACTAAACTTGTGCCTTCGATGCTCTCGACGGGAGCGTGGGGACTGCATTTCGGGAATGCCGTGGATATGAGCGACATACTCCCGCAGATCCCGAACGGCAGGATCGCATTCGGAAACATCAGCCCTGCGGCAGTTTTCAGGAACGGCGCCATTGATGATGTCGAACGCGAGACGATGAACCTGCTGCAAAAAACCTCGCAATACAGGAATTTCGTCTTATCCTCGGGCTGCGATGTCCCTCCGGGTACTCCTGTTGAGAATATCGATACATTTTTCAAAACACTGAAGCTGTACAACGCTTCGAAGAAGGCTGCTCTGGGCACTGTCTGCTGATGAAATTGAGGTGAAACGCAGGGACGGTTCTGGTTCCTTTTATGACCGAACTGCTATGAGCTCACGCAGCTTTAATATGTCTTCACGGCAGATCTCTTTGAGACTGCGGTTATAAATGACACTGGCCGGATGATACAGTGGAAAAATCAGATATTCCCGCTCCCCTGTTTTTATTTTGGTGGGTTTCCCATGAATATCGCCAATATTGACTGAAAAATCGCCCATCACTGATCTGAGAGGTACGTTGCCAAGCGTCGCGATGCAATATGGGCAGATCGTGTCTATTTCTCTCAGCAGGTACAATCTGCTGGACATGATCTCCTCCCTGACAGCAGGCCTGTTCGACAATTTGCCTGTCCTGGGGTTAACCTTCGAAAGCCTGTATTTGATAGCATTCGTAATGTAGATATCGTCCCTGCTTATCCCGGCGAGTTCAAGAAATTCGTCGAGGTTTTTACCGGCAGCTCCTGAAAATGGCCGGGAAAGCTTGACTTCCTCCCGTCCGGGCGCTTCGCCGATCAATAACAGCTTCGGTTTCACCAGGCCGCATCCGAATACGAATTCGCCGCCGGCGAACCTGTTTTCGTACTCTTTATAAATAGCTGCAAGACATTCCCGAACCGATTGTTCCTGTATGTCCTGCTTTAAAATATTATCTGAATTTGTCATCCGATCCTCTCAATTAAACAGTGAAACGCTCAAATATCGGTTAGCAGACAGTAAAACGAAACAAAAGAACCGTCCTTGCGTTTCTATCGTTTCTGCTCATCATTTTCCCTGCAGTTCATCCAGCTTCAGCCTTACGCTTTTCATATCTTCGAACAGCAAAGCTTTTTTAGTGGTATCCCGCAGTAATGCAGCAGGGTGAAATGTAGGCATTATCCAGAAGCCCTTCCGGTCGATCCACTGACCTCTGATCTGCGTTATCCTTGCATTTTTATCGATTGTGTATTTCATCGCCGTGGATCCCAGGCAGACCATTATCTGCGGCCTTACCAACGCTACCTGGTTCCTGAGCCACGGCAGGCAGCTTTCCGCTTCATCGTCCGTCGGTACCCTGTTTGACGGAGGACGGCATTTGACTATATTGCAGATATAGTATTCATCCTCTTTGAACATCAGCGCCGACAAAAGCAGGTCCAGCAGCTGACCGGCAGCGCCTACGAACGGCCTGCCCTGCTTGTCCTCCTGTTCGCCGGGGCCTTCTCCTATAAACA
>JAEYOM010000092.1 GCA_023411715.1 Bacillota bacterium
CAAGCCCTCCCAAAACTGTAGCACTGGCACTTCCGGAAGTGTTGCAGGCCCTCCCAAAAACTATAGCACTGGCACTTCCGGAAGTGTTGCAGGCCCTGACAAAACTATAGCACGGATTCTCTAGAACTATAGCACATCCGTTACCAAAATTGGATTTATGGTCCACATATACCAGATGCCCAATATTATTTATATAAATATCTATAAAAAAAATCAGTGGAATTTATGTATTCTACTGATTTTTTTTAGGCACCTCTTATGGTAACATGGAGTGAAGTAATTGATGTATTTGGCAACTAAATATGGAAAGGTAATATGCTACGGGAAATACTAGAAACCTTTTAAGTTGTCCATAATCTCCATAAAATGTAATGTTTTACGGGAGGATAATATGAAAAGGTTTATAGCTGTTTTTCTGATCATACAGTTGATGCTGCTTACGGGATGTACGCTGCCTTTCTTTGGCAAATCGAAGGATGAGCCGTCTTCAATCGCCGAGGGACAGGAAATGATGCAGGTACCCGAAGACGACAGTTCTAAGCTGACCGGAGGAAGCCCCATAAACATATCGGGGTCGGGTATCGATGCCAATGCGGGCAGTAATGGGGAAACAGGCAATACTACTGCGGCGGCATCGGGAACTACGGCGGCAGCATCCGGAGGCACCGTTAATGGCAACGGCGGCAATTCCGCCAGTACCGGCAATTCCGCCATAAGCGGTAATTCCGTCAGCACCGGTAATTCCGCCATAAGCGGTAATTCCGCCATAAGTGATAATTCCGCCAGTACCGGCAATTCCGCCAATGCCAGCAATACCGCCGGTACCGGCAATTCCGGTATAACGGCAGACACATCGGCTTCCTCCGGAATGTCGGCTGGCGCAGCATCACCGGCATCTGATAACGCCTCTTCGATAAGCGAAACGCCGGGTGATACGCTGAACGACGCAGCGTCTGGCGGTACAGGGGTGATGTCGGCGGAAAGCGGGTTCGATAGCGTCGATTATTCCGAACCCAGAAGACCTGTAACAGTATATTACCAGGACGGTGACGGATTCCTGGTGCCTATGACGAGATGGATAGAGCCACAGCAGGGCATTGCACGGGCGGCCGTAAGCCTGATCGTTGACAGCGCCCTGAACCGGGAGGAGATCGCATACTACGGAGTTTATCCTGTCTTGCCTGCCGATACTGAAATATTGGGCATCGATATAAGAAATGGGATCGCGGTGATCGATTTCAACAGAAACCTGCTGAATTACGGAAGCGTGAAAGCGGAGAGAAATATCATCGCCTCGATCGTCTATACTCTGACTGAATTTGATACCATAAATGGCGTCAGGATATTGATAAACGGATACCCGCAGGGAGTAATGAAATACGGCTCCGATCTTACCAATGAGCTTGGCAGGGAAGATATCGCGATAAACGCGGGGTCCACGGTGCTCACGAATAACACGGCTAAGGAAGACATATTTTTGCTGAAACAGGCAAATACCTGGTATACTTATCCGGTGCCCATGACAATGGTCAGTACGGGCGGATCGGGAAGCCGGCCGGAAGGACTGGTCAAACTCCTTCTGAATGCCGTTTCGAAAGACGGGCTTGATTCGGAAATGCCCGACGGAGCGGTATTGCTGGGTACAAGCATAAAAGATGGAGTTATAACACTGAATTTCAACAGTGAATTTACGAATTACGGAGGAACTGCGAGGGAAGAAGGTATTTTGAAGCAATTGGCCTACACCCTGAGGCAGTGCAAGGACATAAAGAAGATAAAGATCCTCGTGGAAGGCCGCGAAACGGAGCTTCCCGAAGGCACCGACATATCTGGCGGGCTGGCAATACCTGTGACCGTCAATGATGTGATGGATAGATAAAAAACAATAGGTACTTATGTACGTATAATAACAGTAAAGAAGGATACTTCTGCTTGGATAACAGTATGGAGAGAAAGGTAACAGAGCCGGTGCGGATCATAGTAGCAACGAAAAACAAGGGGAAACTGGAGGAATTCGCGCAGCTTCTATCCCGGTTTGCCTGCAACGTCATATCTATGGCCGAGGCAGGCTTTACTGAAGATATTGAGGAAAATGGCAGTACTTTCGAAGAAAACTCTGTTATCAAGGCAAAAAGTGTCTGGAGGGTGACAGGCGGGCTGGTACTGGCGGATGACTCCGGACTTGAAGTCGACGTCCTCGACGGCGCGCCGGGAGTCTACTCTGCGAGATATGCAGGCGAAGGCGCGACGGATGCCGACAGGAATAACAAGCTGCTACGCGCGTTGGACGGGATACCTGAGGACAAAAGGTCCGCCAGATTTGTCTGCGCGATCGCAGCCGTATTTCCGGATGGAAGCAGCCTTGTAGTAAGAGAAACCTGTGAAGGTATTATAGCTTTTGAACCTAAGGGAAACAAGGGCTTCGGCTATGATCCGCTGTTCTATGTTCCTGAATACGGTCTCACTGTTGCCCAGATGGAGTCGGACCTGAAAAACAGGATCAGCCATCGCGGCAAAGCTATGATAAAACTTGCTGAAAGACTGGGACGGCAGTGGACGGAAAGAACGGACAGCGGCAGGCAGTGACGTAATTTTGCGGGGGTTTATTTTAATGAAGATTTTGGTCATTAGTGATACACATGGAGATACGATTAAGGCTGAAGAAGCCATAAGATCGAATAAAGAAGTCAGTTTGATCATTCATCTGGGAGATTATTTCAGAGATGCACAAAAGCTTTCGGACATGTTTCCGAACATACCGATGGAATATATCTATGGCAACAGCGATTTTATGGTGGAGAATGTTCCTGCCGAAAAGATGCTTGAAGTATGCGGCAAGAAGATTTTTATAACACACGGGCACAGGTATTCGGTAAAATGGGATTATGGCAGGCTTTATAAAAAAGCTGAGGAGCTTAAGGCCGACATGATCCTTTTCGGACATACCCATGTACCCGAAATCATCGAAAAGGATGACATCTTTCTGTTGAATCCCGGAAGTACAAGCGATCCCAGGGACGAATCAGATGAATCCTATGCCATAATCGAAATAGTCGGTGATAAAGTCGTTCCAAAAATTTGCTATATATAGCTGTTGTGTCATCCGGAAAGGCTTGAACGGCCACCAATTAATTATTTTTCTCATCATCAGCCAGCCTGGCTGCACGAATTCATGCGTTTTTATACCATGATATCATGCGTCTTTATGCTCGGATGGCTTGTGATGACGCAGCCGTCATCTTCCTTCCCGGTATGCATGTTCTACTCCCGCGCGTGGCAGCAGCTACTGCCGCAATGGTGCGCATTCGGGCATTCGCCTGCGCCGCTATTCCTGGACCGGAGGATATTGACCTTGGAAAATACGGCCTCAAGCTTGTCGTTGCCGCATTTCGGGCATTTTATCCTTTTGTTCTCCCGATCGCTCATCGAAGCCATGACATTGAATACTTCGCCGCAGGCGCATTTCAGATCATAAAACGGCATTATTTCAACCTCCGGAAATATAAGATTTGTCTTCTCATAATTCTATTGTACAAGTATGCGTGTCAACTGACAATATAAATCCTGCCGGCATAACTGTATTGCGCCTGCTTATTCGGCACGCTCCTCCGTGTGAATTGAATTCTTATTTTGTGCCCTGCCCGGGTATCCCGTCTTGGGGCAGGGCCGCTGCGGATTTCTGGCTAATTATGCCACATGCCGCCTGTAAAAACTTTGTAGGAAACTTCAATATTATTGGAAAAATTGATATAATATAAAAGGTTTTGCAGCTTTTTATCGAATTGACTGATAGAATTTATTTTACTTCTTTTTGGGGGCATATGGATGAAACAAATCATGGGCAGGGTATGGGCAGCTTTGATTATCATCGGCGTCATCGGCTTATTATCGTCGCCATCCCTTGCGGCAGGACTGCCGGCATCGCCTTCCAATACTCCCGTAAACTCTAAGATCACTTTTATTAAGATAACAGACGGGATTACCGTAAAAATGGTCAATACAACGAAAGCTCCTCTTGTGCTGGATAAACATGGGTGCAGATATGAACCCGTCTATACGGGGAAACCGGTTTCTGTCAATAATGATGTCAAAATTACCTCGGACGGAATAGCGGTTTACGATGCCGTTATTGACGGTGATCTTTTTGTTTACGGCAATAATGTCGTTTTGAACAGCGTTAGGGTAAGCGGGAACGTCTTTATTGTCTCCGGCCAGGATGTCGCTTTGGACTACTGCAGCATTGACGGAAATATAGAAATGATTGACTCCTGTGAAGAGGATTCAGCAGCTTATGGCGAAACACAGCCGCAGGATGTATTTGCCGATAAATCGGGCGCTGCCGGGGAGAAAGCGGCTTATGCCGATTTGACCGTACCCGGTCCCGATCCGAATGAATCCTCGGCCGATCCGGGCAGCTCCGGCGTCCCGGCAGATAAGCCGGCATTGGTATTGCTGGAGTCTATCTCAATAGACGATTACAACAGCAAATACATAGTAGCCAATAAAACGCGAATGCTGCCTGTGAACTGGAAGCCAAATGACCTTGTTACCATAAGTGTGCCCTACAGGGGGAGAAATGAAGCAAAATACCTTCGCAGGGAAGCTTCGGATGCCCTGACCAGTTTATTTGAAAACGCAAGGAAGGGCGGGATCGCGTTGTGCGGCATTTCAGGCTTCAGATCCTACGAACTTCAGAAATCCGTATATTATAAATATACAAAGCAGCTTGGCGAGAAAACCGCGGAAATAGTAAGCGCAAAACCTGGCAGCAGTGAACACCAGACAGGTCTTTCCATCGACATATCGGCAAAATCCATAAATTATGCGCTCAGCAATTCCTTTGCCAATACGCGCGAAGGGAAATGGCTGGCTAAAAATGCAGCCGAATTCGGCTTTATTCTGAGATACCCAAAGGGTAAGGAAGCAATAACGGGATACGTATATGAGCCATGGCACTTCCGGTATATCGGCAGGGAACTCGCCATAGATATAACAAAAAAGGGTATGACCCTGGAAGAATACTATGGAATAGCCCAGAAGGCCGGTGAACAAAAGCTGATCGCTGACAACTCCGACATCTTCAGCATGCAGTAAGGGCTGCAAGGCATTCTCTGTATTGTGAGGCAGTCAGGCCTGTATATTTTGAGTGAGTATTCCTTTCGGTAATATATCGATAAACGGGCTCCTATAAAGGAATCGGCAGGCGGAATATGCACCTGCCGATTTTTCTGTATGTGTGCCCGGCGGGCGCACGTTCTTACGAGTGAAAGTCTCGAATCCGCCCGGTAGTGGGAAGGATATAGCTAAACGCCAAGGGTGTCGTGGGTGACTACGAATCTGAAAGAAGGTGTATGCAA
>JAEYOM010000104.1 GCA_023411715.1 Bacillota bacterium
TAAGCCCGGTGTGCTGCCTGATTACCTCAGCCATGTGAAAAAGGCCTTCATCCAGCAGCTTTACAGTCCGCGCATCGGCTCCCTTCTGCGGTCCGAATACCGCCGCGGCGCCGTTCGGCCCGCATAAGGGATTATCGATATCGCACATGGCGATGATGTCGACTTGCCCAAGTCTTGCGTTTATCTCCGACATATCTATACTGTGAATGTCCTTTAAGGTCGCTCCGACAGGTATGAAGCTCCTTCCTTCGCAGTCGCCAAATATCGCGCCCAATGCCGCTGCAGCTCCGGCCCCGCCGTCATTCGTGCAGCTACCTCCCAGGCCCAGGATGATTTTCCGGCAGCCCTTCCCGATAGCATGCAGTATTAGCTGTCCTACGCCATACGTTGTTGTCTGCTCGGCATGGAGCCTGTCGCCGACCAGCGGCAATCCGGCTGCCGCAGCCATTTCGACCACCGCGGTGCCGTCGGGCAGGATGCCGTAAAATGAAGGTATATCCTCGAAATAGGGCCCCTTCACTGCCACATGTACCTTTTCGCCTCCAACGGCAGTAAGAAAAGCTTCCACGCTTCCCTCGCCGCCGTCCGCCACGGGCACACCCACTATTTCAGCTTCCGGATACCACTTGTGAAGCGTATGTTCCATGATCGAACAGATCTCCGATGACGACATCGTTCCCTTGAATGAATCGGGTATCAGAATGAATTTTTTCATTGTATCTCCTCTGCATTTCAATAATCGATATGCTTTGCTGCAACAGGTCCGCATATTACATGAACCCGATAAACTACAGTATACTATGCTTTCCTGCTCCTTGGAAGCCTCATGGCGCATAAGCCAAAAAACCGTTATTTGATCTTATCTATTGACAGGTTCAGCCTGTAATTGCCGAATTTCAGTACATCGTCAAGAAGTTCATTCAGGGATTGCCGGTTGGAAGTCTCAACCTTGAAAATATAACAGCCTTCGCCGCTTATCCTGTGAGCGTCCGTCACAAGTTCATTTCCTGTGATATACTTTCTGAAAGCGGCATGATCCGTCGTTTTCATAAGTAACGTCACATACGCTGTCAAGCAATAACCCAGCTTTTCCCGGTCGAGCCTGACAGTGTAACCTTCGATTATTTCAAGCTTCTCAAGCCTGCTAATCCTGTTCCTTACAGCCTGGCCCGTGAGATGGACCTTTTTCCCTATCTCCTGCCACTGCATCCTGGAGTTCGCAGCCAGAAGCTCGATTATCTCCATGTCGGTCCAATCGATCATAACGGAAAGATCCTTTCACCGTTCAAGTTGATCCGGCTGAAGTCTTGCTCCGCTCAATGAGCTGCCGTTCTATAATAAATAATACCACAGGAACAGGGAGGAAAGAACATGCAAATTCATCATATCCGTCACGCAACTTTTACAATAGGTATGAACAATAAAAAGATTTTGGTCGATCCGATGCTTAGTTATAAAGGTTCGATGCTGCCCGTACCGGATGTCCCCAGCAAGGACCCGAACCCGACCGCAATACTTGCGACTCCGATGGAGACTATACTTGATTATGATGCCGCGATAATAACCCACACACACAGGGATCACTTCGACGAAGCCGCTGAAAGACTGCTGCCTAAGAAGCAGACGGTATTCTGCCAGCCCGAAGATGAGGATAAGCTGAAAGGCAAGGGTTTTGAAAAAGCTGCTGCCATCCTTGAAAGCGTGGAATGGGAGGGCATCAGCATTACGCGTACGGCAGGCAGGCACGGACACGGGGCCACAGCGCTGAAGATGGCGCCCATATCGGGCTTCGTATTGTCAGCGCCCGGTGAACCGGTCGTTTATATCACAGGAGATACGGTTTACTATTCCTGCGTCGAAAAAGTGCTTGAAAGGTTCAGACCGGATATAGCGATATGTTACAGCGGCGAAGCAAGGTTCAGGTATGGCAGGCCAATCACCATGAATGCACAGGATATCCTCGCAGTGTGCAGAAAGCTGCCCGAGGCAAGGGTGGTCTGCGTGCACATGGAAGCCTGGAACCACTGCAGGCTGACGCGAAAGGCCCTCTCTCAATTCGCAGCCGCCAACGGGATCAATGGACAGATATATATCCCGAATGACGGGGAAATCCTGGATTTCTGCATGCCGGGCTAACAGGTCAAATACATGGAACCGGTATAATCTCCCCGGTTTTTATTACCTCCCCGGTTGTGATTGTCCGCTTCGGTAGAATATTCTATAATAAACTGAGATACAGGAATGCCGTTAAGCAGGTGTTTACAGGCGGCTTTACCCGGGTATTAAGCATAAATGAAAGAATACTCAGACCAGGGAGAATGAAAAAATGAAAAGAATAGTCGTTACAGGCGGAAGCGGAAAGCTTGGATTATGGGTGCTTAAGGAATTCGTGGAACACGGTTACGACGTGCTGAACGTGGATATCAGCCCTTCGAGGGAGCCGGTATGTAACACGGTCAAAGCCAACCTCGAGAACCTCGGAGAAATTTATGGTATACTGTCAAATGCTGACGCGGTCGTCCACATCGCCGCCATTCCGCGTCCGGGAGAGCACCCGAATGAGGTTGTGTACAGAAATAATGTTATGTCTACATATAATATCCTCGAAGCTTCGGCAGGTCTCGGGATAAAAAAGGTCGCAATCGCGTCGAGCGAATCTTCTTATGGAATCTGTTTCGCTATCAACCCCTTCGGCCCTCAGTATATCCCGATCGACGAGGACCATCCGCAGCTGCCCCAGGATTGCTACGGTCTGTCAAAGGTAGTGAATGAAATGGCTGCCGGGATGTTCAATCGCAGGACTGGTATGCAGGTGGTCTCATTAAGGCTCGGCAACGTCATAGAACCCGAAGATTACAGTAAGTTCCCGGGATTCATACACTATCCCGAGAACAGGAAAAGAATACTCTGGAGTTATATAGATGCGCGTGACGCTGCATCCGCCTTCAGACTGGCAGTCGAAGCCAACGGTCTCAATGCGGTCGCATTGAACATTGCCGCCGATATTACCAGCATGGATATGAAAAGCAGGGACCTTATGGCCGAATGCTATCCCGACGTCAAAGATTTCAGGAAGCCTCTCGAAGGATACGAGACACTCTTGAGCAATGAAAAGGCAAAGCGCCTGCTGGGCTGGCGGCCCGTACACATCTGGAGGAATTACGTAAAATAAGCTGCTACGGCGAATTTCCGCAGAAAGATACTCGGATGCTCTTAGTTCACCTGTCGGATCATTGCTGCTCAAAAGGACGATATGCTGTATGTTGCCCGTATCATCGGCCTCCCTTTCAATGGTACAGCGTCGTATCGTCTTTTCGCAATAATGGCCGGCAGGTTCAAACAAGCAGTCACTGGCATTATTCTTGCGCGTCTCTTCCGCCATGAGAATTCGACCTTATCGAAATCAACAAACCAGGTCTCCTTTATTTTATCGAGCAATATTTCTAATTTTTCCAGATCTGTATAATCAGGCTCCAGATTTTCAAGGCTTCTGCAAAGTAAGCGCCCCC
>JAEYOM010000128.1 GCA_023411715.1 Bacillota bacterium
AATCATGATAGGAGTCAGTATTGTGATTTCCCTTGTAACAACGCCGTTGATGTTTGTAGGCATAGCCAGAAGCGGTATCGACACCGGAAGCATTATGAACGCCCAGAAAACAATGCAGCTGGCAGTACAAATTATCATGCTGTTTCTGTATCCGTTTATCATAATGTGGTTCCCGGCTGTTTTCATCGAAAGGGAAGCAGGCGTAACGGCGTGCTTCCGGCACGGATTAAGAGCCGGTGTCAGGAACTATCTGCCATTAATCGTCGTGGTTCTGTTCATTCTGCTGCCGACCCTTTGTATATATATTTTCACAGACATCTATTCAATGTTTGAAACACAGCGCTATTTGCTTATGTATGTGTACCAGGCCATTGCCCTGCCGGTCATATCAGCCTACCTGTTCGTCAGATACGGAGAAATGAAGGCTCAGACAAGAAACCGGTCCATCAGCGTATAGCCTTTATCAATGAATATACCCGTCCTCTGTGCCTGAAATTCATCGTATCCGGCAATTCCGGAGGGCTTGTGAGAGCTCTTTCTGTATATGATGTACGGAACGGGCTCCGGGGTATGTGTCCTTAGAGGAAGCGGTGTCGGATGGTCCGGGAGTACCATTATGCTGTAATCATCATATTCTTTCATGCCCTCCAGCAGCACTCCCACAATATCGCTGTCGATAAGCTCTATGGAACGCACTTTGTTTTCGACTTCAAATCTATGGCCGCATTCGTCGGGCGCTTCCACGTGCACATAAACAAAATCCTTACCATGCCTCAGCTCTTTCAGGGCAGCCTCGGCTTTGCCTCTGAAGTTTGTATTGATGTTGCCCGTAGCGCCTTCGACATCTAAGGAGTCGAGTCCTGCGCATATGCCGATACCCTTGATCAGGTCGACGGCCGAGACAACAGAGCCTTTTAAACCGTATTTATCAATGAATTTCGGGATCGCAGGCCTTTTACCTTCGCCCCAGAGCCATATTGAATTGGCGGGGCGCAGACCGCGTGCAATCCTGGCTTTATTGACGGGATGATCCTTTAGGATCGCATAACTCTTTTTCTGCATTTCGAGCATCATTTCGGCGCTGTCCCCGGTGGGCAGGTAGGAGGAGATATTCTTCTCCAGTATGTCGTGAGGAGGCGTCATTTTCCTGCTGCCTCGGCCGTTGTGCCAAATCATGCAGTGCCTGTAGCTTATGCCGGGGTAAAAAGTGATTTCATCATTGGAGAGATATTTGTTTATTTCCTTTATCAATTCGGTGGATTCGGCTGTAGAAATCTCATCGGAACTGTAATCGACCATTGTGGCCGTTTCATAATTGCCTTCGATGGCCAGATTGACAAGATTGCAGCGAAATGCGAGGTCTGTGTCAGACAGTTCGACTCCCATGCTGACTGCTTCGAGGGGCGATCTGCCGGTATAAAATCTATTCGGGTCATAGCCCATGACTGAAAGGTTTGCCGCGTCGCTTCCCGGGGGTATTCCTTCCGGTATCGTTCTGACCATGCCGATTTCACCGTTTGCGGCAAGATAATCAATATTCGGCTTTTTAGCACATTGCAGGGGAGTCCTGTTTCCCAGCTGGGGCATTCGGTAGTCTGCCATTCCGTCGCCCAGAACCACTACGTATTTCATATTCTGTCAAATCTCCATTCTGTTTTCAAGTAATCCGTCACCAATTAAATGATTGCACCGCAAATCATTATATCAGACTTTGAAATTCATGGAAAGAATATTTACTGTTCCTGTAAATTGTCCGCGTATAATTCTTCCAGTATAATATAAACATATTATTGTCCGGGAATAAGTAAGGCATACAAATTCGCGGGATATATCACGCACTACTCACGTAAGAAAGGTCTCAGGTGACAGGCATGAATAAAAAGGCACTGGCTATTCTTGTAATTCTGACAGTATTACTGCTTGCAGCGTTATTCATATATTACGATAACAAGCTCGTAGACAATGTAGCACAGACGGCGCAGGACCAGCAAACGCCGGAGGTTTCGGAAACAGGCGTCGAAGGAACGGGCGTCGAAGGAACGGGCGCCGAAGGAACGGGCGCCGAAGGAACGGGCACCGAAGGAACGGGCATCGAAGGAACGGCCGTCGAAGGAACGGCCTTCATCAATGAAAGTACTGCCGTTGCTGACGGCTCTACCGCCGCCGAATCATCGGCTGTTTCACAGGCAGCCGGCGGTACAAATGCAGCCGGCGGTACAAATGCAGCCGGCCAGCTCCGGGAGGCAGAGACTCTGCTGAACAGTGAGGCGATCGACGTCAGATATAATTCGCCCGAATACGATTTAAAGCTGAACCTGTGCGAGAGCCCGGACAAGAAAACCTTTATATGTATGAAATACTATCTGGACGGGTCGGGCAGAGTAAACAAACTGTATGAGGATAGCCTGCCGGAGCTTGCGGGGCTATTTGAAAAAAGGGCGGGAAGTACGGGCCCGGAGGGTGGATACAAAATATCGCAAGCCTTGCTCAACCCTGCTTACGGGCAGCTTTATATACTGATAAACGATGTGCCGCCGGGTGAATATGTGCAGTCCTCTTTTTACGTGATCGATCTTAAGGATCTGTCGGTAAAGAAGCTTTTTTATTATCCCGGCAAGTATGGAGAAATGGAATTCAACAAGGATTTCACCTTGCTTGCATATAGCTTCGGGGATCCGCCATTACTGAGCGTTCACCAGGAAAACAACCTGCTCGAGGTGATTGACTGCAAAAATGCAAAATATGTTGTAAAGGGAAACCTGTTTATGCCCGAACAGCACATTATCGGAACAAACAGCGGTAAAGATATTTTATATGACTTCTGGTTCGAAGACTGGGAATCTCCGAAGGCGCTGAAGCTGAAAATGGGCTCGCGTCCGCTGAAAGCTCCCGATACCGAGCCGACCTTGAAAGAGGTGCTGTACGATATTTCAAGGAACCTTCTGCTTGATTTGAACGGTGGTGAACTAAAACCGGAGGTTCAGGACAATTCAGCGGCCTCCTCCATATCCACCGAAGAATCGTGCGATGTTTCGGGAGGTGTTGCTGAAACCGGCAATATTGCAGGCAGCGGCAATACAGCAGGAAGCGGCAATAAGGCTGGGATCGGCAATACAGCAGGAAGCGGCAATAAGGCCGGAAGCGGCAATAAGGCGGGAAGCGGCAATAAGGCCGGAAGCGGCAATAAGGCTGGGAGCGGCAATACTACAGGCAGCGGCAATACTGCAGGCAGCAAGGGAGAAAACAGCGCATCTGCGGCTCAGGTCCAGACTGGCTCGGATACTGTCGTAAAGTCTACCGATTCCGGACCTCTCAAGTCGTTGAAAAATTTCTACATATATCTTAATTCCGAAAACACGTATAAAAAGGCCATGGATATGCTGGACGACGGTTTCATTCTCAGGCTGGGAATGCTAGAGCAGTTTGGAGTCACGGAAATAAATAAAGACGATATTTCATCCGAATATAATGACGATAACATTAACTTGTACAGTGAATTGTTAAAGGCGGCGAACTTTGATACAATTGCAGGAGAGAATACAAAGGGCAGCCAAAGTACAATAACCTACTACCAGATCTTGAACGTAGGAGAAGGTTCGCACGACAGGCAGTACCTGTCTGCGCAGCTTAGGCTGGCGGACGGCAAGTGGAAAATTACACTGATAGAGGACGGGGTCAAATAATGCAGCATGCATTTTCAAGATTTGAAATGCTGGTTGGAGAGGAAGCAATACAAAAGCTTAAACAATCGAGGGTAGCCGTATTCGGAGTCGGTGGTGTCGGGAGTTTTGTCGTTGAGGGCCTGGTAAGGAGCGGCGTCGGTAAATTCATGCTGGTGGACGACGATCTGGTTTGCCTGACAAATCTGAACAGGCAGATACACGCAACCAGAAAAACGATAGGCAAGCCGAAGGTCGACGTAATGAAGGAAAGGATACTGGAGATCAACCCCAAGGCGGAAGTCGATACACATAAGCTGTTTTATCTGCCTGAGACGGCAGGGCAGCTGCTTGACGGGCAGATCGACTATATAGTGGACGCCATCGATACCGTGACAGCCAAGATAGACCTTGTTATGAAAGCGAGGGAGAAGGGCATACCTATAATTTCGAGCATGGGCACGGGGAATAAGTTCGATCCTACAAAGCTCATGATAACCGATATAAGCAAGACCTCTGTCGACCCTCTTGCAAGGGTCATGCGCAAGGAATTGAGGGTCAGGGGCGTCACATCGCTCAAGGTGTTGTTTTCCGGCGAAGAACCTTCCAAAACTCTGATAACGGAGAGGACAAGCTGTAAGGAAAACTGCGTCTGCCCTGCCGGTACTGAAAGGAAATGCACTGACAGGCGGAATATACCAGGAAGCACTCCTTTTGTTCCGCCGGCTGCGGGTCTCATTATCGCAAGTGAAGTCGTCAGGGAATTAATCGGACGCTGAATAAAGTTCAAGCCTGAAGCAACTCCGGAAAGATGCTCAGGCAATATGGAGGGCAATATGTTCGAACACAGAATAACTATTTTTACCGGCCATTTCGGCAGCGGTAAAACTGAGGTCTCGGTAAATTACGCTTTTCAACTGGCCAGGTCAGGCAGAAAGACAGTGATCGTTGATCTTGACATAGTCAATCCGTTTTTCAGGACCGCGGATGCGAAAAAGCCTCTGGAAGAAAAGGGGATCAAGGTCATAGTTCCTGTCTATGCAAATACAAACGTCGACGTCCCGTCACTGCCGGCTCAGATAAATACTGTTTTCGAGGACAGGAGCTATCACGTAGTGCTCGATGTTGGAGGGGACGACCTCGGAGCGCATATTCTTTCAAGATATAATGGAGAAATAATGGGGGAAGACCATTTTCACTATTTTGTAGTGAATACAAAGCGTCCCATGACCAGGACGCCTGATGAAATAGAGCTGATGGTCAATGAAATACAGGACAGCGCCAGGCTTAAGGTTGATAGCTTTGTCAACAACGCAAACCTGCTGGGCGCAAGCTCGCCTGATATCATAGCGGAAGCATCCGGGATCATAGGAAAGGTTTCCGGAAAGCTAGGAATACCTGTAGGCATCGTTAGCGGAATGGAAGAGGTGTTGAGGGATTATGCAGGCGATCCCGGTATCGACAGGCTTTATCTGAATAAATACATCAGGCTGCCGTGGGATATCTGAAATGGAAACGCGGAAACGCAGGGACGGTTCTTTTGTTTCGTTTTTGATTGCGAAAAGCGAAACAAAAGAGCCATCCCTACGTTTAACTTGCATTTGTATGCAATGAGATTTATAATTATTGAAAGCTTTTACCCAGCTTAGATAAGCTTAGAATTGTGAGGTGCTTTATGGCAAAGGTTACATTTAACGAAGAGCGTTGCAAGGGCTGCAAGCTTTGCTTGTCCGTATGTCCTAAAAATATTGTCATTATAGATGAAGAGAAGCTCAACCTAAAAGGTTTTCACCCGGCAGGCGTAAAAGAAATGGATAAATGCATCGGGTGCGCTTTCTGTGCAACGATATGTCCTGACTGCGTAATAGAAGTTGAGAAGTGATAGAAGAATGTTTAGCGCCTCTAAAGGCGCGGATTTCATTTAAAACATTCATGGGGGATGTTTAGCGCCCCTAAGGCGCTGATTTCCTTTAAAACATCCACAAAGGGGGATCATATAATGGGAGAAAAAATTCTTATGAAGGGGAACGAGGTCATTGCCGAGGCTGCCTTAAGAGCGGGCTGCCGGTATTATTTCGGATATCCCATAACGCCTCAGACTGAAGTGGCGCACTATTTTGCAAAAAAAATGCCTCAGTACGGAGGCGCTTTTATACAGGCTGAAAGCGAAATCGCCGCGATGAATATGGTCTACGGTGCGGCAAGCGCCGGCGCACGGAGCATGACCTCCTCCTCGAGCCCGGGGATCAGTCTGAAACAGGAAGCTATATCGTATGCTGCATGCGCGGAGCTTCCCGCGGTAGTTGTCAACATAGTCAGGGCAGGCCCGGGACTGGGCGGCATACTGGCGGCACAGGGCGACTATTTTCAGGCGACGAAGGGCGGCGGACACGGCGATTACAGGATGGTAGTGCTCGCGCCGAGCAGCGTTCAGGAGTTATATGAATTAACTGTTGAAGCGTTCAATATAGCCGATAAATACAGGACGCTCTGCATGATAATGGGCGACGGTATGCTGGGCCAGATGATGGAGGGTGTCGAGTTCAGGGACAGTGAAGAGATCTGTCAGTCCGACAAGGATTGGGCTGCTACCGGAACAGGTATGAAAAGGGAGCATAATACGATAACTTCAATCTATATCGACCCTGAGGTACTTGAAAACCACAACCTCAAGCTCCAGGCAAAGTACAGGAAAATTACCGAAAACGAGACGCGCGTTGAGACCTATAATTGCGACGGCGCGGATATCATCGTAACTGCCTACGGCACTGTTGCCAGAATAATTAAGAATGTTATAAAGACTGCCGCGAAGGAAGGCATCAAGATCGGACTGATAAGACCGATCACACTATGGCCTTTCCCGGCTGCGGCGTTTGAAAAATATGCGGAAGTACCAAAGGCATTTCTGTCGGTCGAACTCAGCGCAGGCCAGATGGTCGAAGACGTAAGGCTTGCGGTAAATGGTAAGAGGCCGGTATACTTCCATGGCAGGATGGGTGGTATGATACCGACCCAGAACGAGATACTTGACAAGATCAAGGAAATTTTGAACAATGTCGGTGCAGAGCGGTAATCTCACACTGGCATTGCTTAAACGCCGCGCGAAAGCGGGGTGCGCAGGCATAGCCTGCGCGAGCATATGACGGATTCATTCCGGTATATGTGTTAAGCTAAATTTGAAGTAAAGGGGAATGACGATGGCTATAGTATTTCAAAGACCTCACGCCTTGAAAGAGACGCAGCTGCATTACTGCCCGGGCTGCACGCATGGTATCGCACACCGGCTCGTTGCGGAGGTCATAGATGAATTGGGTGTGGAAGGGAGCACGATAGGCGTTTCTCCTGTCGGCTGCGCTTATAATAACTATCTGTATTTCAACTGCGATATGGTGCAGGCGGCGCACGGAAGGGCTCCGGCCGTAGCTACGGGAATCAAGCGCGTACATCCCGACAACGTGGTATTCACATACCAGGGCGACGGCGACCTTGCTTCCATCGGAACTGCCGAGATCGTACACGCGGCAAACAGAGGTGAAAAAATCACAACGATATTCATAAACAATGCGATATATGGAATGACGTCGGGACAGATGGCGCCTACTACGCTCATCGGCCAGGTGACCACCACGTCGCCTTTCGGCAGAAAGCCGGAGATCGAAGGCTTTCCTCTCAATACGAGTGAGATGCTTGCTACGTTGAAGGGCGCCGTTTTTGTTGAACGCGTATCATTGCATGACATAAAGAATATTAAAAATGCTAAAAAGGCCATAATGAAGGCTTTCAAGGTACAACAGGCAGGACTCGGCTTCTCGATCGTGGAAGTGCTTTCAAGCTGCCCAACAAACTGGGGCCTCGAGCCTGTCCAGGCTCTTAAGTGGATCGAGGACAAAATGATCCCCCAGTATCCTCTCGGTAACTTTAAAGGAAAGGATTTGGAGGTGTAAGGCGATGGCACAGATCGACATAATTATTTCGGGTTTCGGGGGTCAGGGTATCCAGGCAGCGGGCAAGCTGATCGCTTATGCAGGGATGCTCGAGGAAAAATTCGTATCATTTCTGCCGTCCTATGGGCCTGAAATGAGAGGCGGCACCTCAAACTGCCATGTAATATTATCGGATGAACCGGTGGGCTCGCCGATACTGAACAGTGCGACTGCTCTGATGGCCATGAACAGGCCGTCGCTCGACAAATTTGAAAGCTACGTAGTTTCCGGCGGGATCATCCTCCTCGACAGCTCGCTTGTCAACAGGAACCCCGAACGCAAGGATATAAAGGTTTTTGCGATACCTGCCACACAGATCGCCTCCGATATGGGGAACCTGGCTTTTGCAAACATCATAATGCTGGGCAAGCTTATCGGCGAGACAGGGGCAGTCTCTGCGGAATACTTCGAGAAGGGCCTAAAAAAGGTATTGCCCGAAAAGAAGCATTACCTGATCCCTGAGGAAATGAAAGCTCTTGAGCTTGGAATGAAATATTGAAATAAATGTATTGAACTATAGAAAAGCTGCATTCTGTGCAGCTTTTTTACGATTTCAGCGTATTACACTGACAGCCTGCGCGTTCGAATAATAGGATATGTCTTCTGACGTAAAACCCTTGAATTCATGCTCATGCTGGCTGTTGCTTTCCAATACGCCTTCCATCCTGTGAACATGCCCGCTTTCCGTTTTGATCGGCATGCCTGTTATGCCGTAAAAATAGTGGGTATGGTTTCTGTATGATGAAACTCCGTAAAACACATGAAAATGAAAATTGCCTACGCCAAGCATATTGCCGGCATAACCCAAAAGCTTATGGTTATGGCCTTCGGTCATCTGGCAGTCGAATTTGTATCTGTGCAGGTGAAATTTCATGCTATCCTCCGCATTCCGTCATGGGATTATGTTATGCATTGTTCACGAGTTTATTAGTTGTATATTTTGTAAATGAACTTAGCATTGCTATAATTTTGTTGTTTTGAAGCGAATTGTGGTAATAATATAATAAATAAAATGACTGAATTTATGGAGGTTGTTATGAAAAGTCTAAAAGGAACAAAAACGCTTGAAAACCTGATGAAGGCATTTGCCGGTGAATCCCAGGCGCGCAACAGATATACTTTTTATGCTTCGATTGCGGGTAAAGAGGGCTATAAGCAGATCGAGACAATATTCCTTGATACCGCGAACAACGAAAAGGAACATGCCAAAAGATTTTTTAAACTGGTCCTTTCCGGCATGGAAGGCGAGATCCCGAACGATATTCAGATCACCGCAACATATCCTGCCTTAATGGGTACAACGCTTGAAAACCTTGATTACGCAGCGCATGGCGAAAATGAAGAGTGGTCGGTTCTGTATCCCGGGTTTGCAAGGATCGCGGCCGAAGAAGGCTTTGATGAAGTTGCCGCTGCCTTCAGGCTTATTTCAACTGTTGAAAAGCATCATGAAGAGCGGTATAGAAAACTCTATGACAACGTAAAGGATCTAAGAGTTTTCAGGAAGGACGGCGTCACCTACTGGGTATGCAGGAACTGCGGCTACATACATGTAGGCGAAAGCGCTCCCGAGATCTGTCCGGCATGTTTGCATCCCCAGGCTTATTTTGAAGTTCTCTGTGATAACTTTTAAACAGTCTCAATTATACAAGCTTTTTCAGCAATCTACGTATAAAGGCTGCTTGCAGAGTTTTGCACGCAGCCTTTGTGGTGACATAGCGATTTAATCACGCAGCCTTTGTGATGACATAGCGATTTAATTATGTTATTATATTTTCACAGGTAAATGCAGGCTACCGAGTATTCTACGTATTTGGAGGTCCAGATGAGACCGGGTCGAATTGCCCTGATTCTGACAATATTATTGCTATTGGCTGCAGCAGCCTATACGGTGGTCCGTATTACCGACGCTTATGAAAGCAGGCCTGTCACGCAGGAGGCGGAGGAGAACGCTACCCCGGATACGATTGAGCCGACGTCACAGGCAACGGGTTCGACAGGTCAGGCGATCAGTACCTCCGGTGAGGCGATCGGCATTACAGGCCAGGCGCTCCAGACCTCATCCGCGGCTATTTCGGGAAACACTGAAGGAATCAGGCTGATGGCGGTAGGAGATATAATGCTGGGCAGAGGCGTGGGTATGCGTCTCAAGAAAGCAGGCGATTATGGGATCGCTTTTGGTAAAATATCCGGTTACCTCAAACAGGGGGACGTTGTTTTCGCCAATCTTGAATCGCCCATTACCGCAAGTACTCATAGTCTCGATAATAAACGGAAAATCGTTCTCAAAGGAGCTCCCGAGTCCGTTGAAGCGTTGACAGGAGCGGGCATAGACGTGGTAAGCCTTGCGAACAACCATATGATGGATTACTACGAGAAGGGGCTTTTTGATACTATCGATATTCTCGATAAAAATAATATACTGCATACGGGCAGCGGCAGAAACATAGATGATGCGAGAAAGCCGGCCATACTTGAGAAGAACGGCATCAAGATCGGTTTTCTGGCATATTCCGATATGGCGGAGCTCGTATTTGCGGGCAATCCGTATCTTAAATACAGCGCCGAAAAGGATAAGTCAGGAGTTTTGCCGAGAAAATTCGAAACAATAAAGGAAGACGTGGAAAAACTCAGGGGTCAGGTTGATATACTGGCTGTTTCGCTGCATTGGGGCGTGGAGGAGAGCTTTACCGTCACACCCGAACAGGTGGAATTCGCACATAAACTCATAGACGACGGTGTGGATGTTATTTTGGGACACCACCCTCATCAGTTCCATGGTATAGAAATGTATAAGGGCAAGCCAATAATATACAGTATGGGTAATTTCCTGTTCGATCAGAACGATCCTGAGAACATGGAATCATTTATCATGGACATCAGGTATAAAGGGAATAAGCTTGAATCGTGCACCGCGATTCCGGTAAGGATACTGGACAAATCATACGTAGAGATACAAACCGGCGCCGCGGCGTCAAACATACTGGAAAGAGAAACCGAACTATGCGGTAAGCTTGGCACGACGCCTGAAACAGTAAATGATACACTGGTATTCAAATAGCGGAATTATTCAAACTTTGCAGCCTTGGCAGAACAGACCCGGAAATTACCGCTGCTATCAGGAAGAGCAAGGTATCCTTGGCCATGTACGGAAGGTTGCTGTAGAGCACAAACAAAAGTCCGGCTTCCTGATTGCCGAGATAAACTCTCATTATCAGCAGCATGTAGAAGATCCCTATGGAGTAGATCGTAAAAAGCCCTGCCAGCAAAGCTTTGACATTGTTTGAAAACAAAGGCTTGCCAAGCTTCTTTGAAACCGTACCAATAACATAGGCGCCGGCTATAAACCCCAGTATGAATCCGAAGCTCGGTTTGAAGATATAGGGAAATCCGCCTCCTCCTGTAAATACGGGGATTCCAGTAAGACCAAGCAGCATGTACACGGTCATGGATAACGCTCCAAGCCTGGGACCCAGGAGCATTCCCGCAAGTGCGCAGATAAATGTCTGGAATGTGACCGGCAGGAACGGAAAGGGTATCCGGATAAAGGTGCCTGCGATCATCAGCGCCGTAAACAGCGCCGTAGTAATTATGTCTTTTGTAGTAAGTTTCATACCAATCTTGAATTTCATTTCGACCTTCCTTTATACATTTTATATTTTCAGGATAAATCATCCATGATAGATTGTCAACCAATTATATAAAAATGGTTGACAATAAGAAGTTAAAATTTTCATATTATTCTTGAATTATTTATTACGATAGGTTATATTATTTTAAGTTCAATTGCAGAAAGTGGAGTTAAATGTATGGAAATGGAATATTTACAAAAGCTTAAGAGAAAATTGGATACTTTACTTAGTGAACTACCGATCGATTCTCCGGAAATTTTCAGTTTGAGTTGTGAAATAGATGATCTTATAGTAGAATATTACGAGAAGGAATTATTTAATTGAAATATGTGGGGCTGTAACTCAGAGGGAGAGTGTCACATTCGCATTGTGAAAGCCGTGGGTTCAAATCCCATCAGCTCCACCAAACCTGTAAAAGAAAATCAGGCCGCAGGGCCTGATTTTCTTTATTTAAGGATTGTATTCTATGAGGGTGCTAAAAGGTCATTAGTATATACCTTTTGAATGAATTATTTGTTTCTTAGCGTTGCTTTAATTTTAGTTTATAACTACCACTAATCTTATTTTCTGATACTGATATCAAATATTTCAAGGCTTTTTTACCTGGGCTTTATTGACAATAAGCAAGTTTACGTTTTCGCATTATATGCAACAAATTTAAATTTATTTTGACATATTATACATAGGTTGCTATAATAATATAATTAATATTTACAAGGAGTAAAGTCTATGCAAAAAAATTTGCGGAAGTTTTCAGTCTTTACCTTGGTCTTTTTAATGTTAATGTTTTTAGCAATCTTATCCTCGTGCGGCAGTAGCAGTTCAACTTTAAATCAACAAAATTCAGCTTCAGATCAACAAACTGGTTCTACGCAGACAGTCCAATCAGAATCCGTAACGTCTGCTGAGCAGTCAACTCTCTCGGCAGTAGATACTGCAGCAAGTGTTGATGACCTCCTTGGCATATGGAAGGGTGTTAATGACGATACTCAGTCTGCAAAAGTAACAAAGTCGGATTCCGATTATCAGTTTGAGCAAAATGACGAGAAATATCCAGCAACATTTTCAAATGGTATATTAAAGGTAAAAGCATCCGATACTGATACGGCAGACGTATATATAGACAAGCAGACAGGTCATTTGATCGTAAGTTATCAGGGTGGCATTACCGAGTACGTAAAGTAAGAAATAGTTTTCGATTAATTCCAGTCCCAAGGTTTAATGGAATTGGTTTTATGTTTGTTTAGCAGGCAATTATCAGAAAAAATTCCTGAATTTGTTGAAATAAAGTAACTTATGATATATTATTTTTGTTAAGCGATATAAGTATATAACCAGGAAATGGTTATGATATCCGCTAAAATTATATAGGGGGGTAAAATTTGTATGAAAAAACTTATCTCGGCATTATTGTTGGTTTCCCTGATTATGGTTTTTTCAGTTTCGGCATTTGCAGGAAATGAACCGGCAAGGGCCTCGGCAAGAACAGATTCCATTGTTGTAGGTACGACTGATATGAACGGTATATGGAGTACTCTTTATGCAAATAGCATGTTCGATAATTATGCCTGTGAGCTTATGTTTGATAGCTTTATCAGTTCGACTCCAGATGGCAAGCCTGTAAGCCAAGCATGCAACTATAGTGTTTCATTAAGCGGCAAAACATATACCTTTACCTTGAAAGACAACGTAAAATTCTGGGACGGAAAAGCTGCAACTGCAGATGATTTGGCATTTGTATTCTACATATTAGCTGACCCTAGTTTTGATGGTGTTGCCGATTTATCTCCCTGCAATATTGTGGGATATGACGCATATAAAAATGATAAGACTGGTGCAGTTAAAACAATTTCCGGCATTAAGGTCATCAATAAGAAATCTATTTCCATAACACTCAGTAAACCCTTTGCTCCTGCGCTTTGGTACCTCAATCTGCCGGTTATGAAGAAATCATACTATGGCGCCGGTTTCAAAAAAGGCAATACCGGTTCTGTAAAAAAACTACTTGCGAAGCCAATGGGCACAGGCCAGTACAAGTTTGTCAGCTATGATCCGACAAAAGGCCTTCAGATGTCGGCAAACAAGAGTTATTTCCTTGGCGCGCCCAAGATCTCCAAAGTCCAGTTTGTTGTTGTTCCTCAGGGAAAAGAACTCGATAGTGTAATTTCCGGCGACGTGGACGTAGAAAATGCAACCTGTAGCGCCGAAAATGTTAACAAGGCAAAAGAATCGGGCTATATTACACCGGTCAATTTCCCGACAAACGGATATGGAGTTATCCATTGGAATACAAACGATCCGTTATTAAGCGATGAAAAAGTCAGACAGGCGCTTGCCTACGGCCTTGACCGAGAGACTGTAGTAAACAAGGTTTACGGACAGTACGGCAAAGTAAACAATGTACCTGTTCCAATGGGTTCATGGGGATACACGACCGCAGGGATCACAGATTACAAATTCAGTACCATTAAGGCAAGACAGCTTCTTGATCAGGCTGGATGGAAGATCGACCCCAATACCAACAAGCTTATGAAGAATGGCAAGCAGTTTGTAATCAACTTCACCGTAACACCTGGCAACTCGGTAACCGATGTTATGCTCCCGGTCATGAAAGACAATTATGCCAAGCTGGGAATAGACGTAAATATAGAATCGGCAGACTTTGCCACCATGCTGAAAGCATTGGAGGAAGGAAAGATTCAGGCTTGCTTCATGGGTGCGGCCCTAACTACGCCCGACCCGGATCAGTATACTTCGTTTTATTCTACAAGTACTCAAAACTATTTCAAATATAAGAACAGCACACTTGACAAATTGTTGAACCAGGAATTGACCCAGACAAATGTGAAGGAAAGAACAGCAACGTTCGGGGAAATAAACAAGTTGCTAAATAAAGAGCTTCCCGTTTTCCCGGTTTATCAAAGAAACGATTTGTGGATAATCAACTCCAGGATTACCAATGTACCCAAACTCGGAGCTTACCGTGATCTGTTCCTTGATTTCTATAAATATACTATTAAAAAATAAACAATGCTATTCCAATAATGTGTATATATGGCGCGAGTGCCCTGGAAACACCCGGGCACTCGCACTTGCGTACTGTAATTACCTGATGGTGGGGGCATAATATGTGGAAATACATAGTAAGGCGTCTGTTACAGATGATTCCGATACTCTTTGGGGTATCTCTTATCATATATTTTATTGTTCACATGGTTCCGGGAAACTTCCTTACCACAGAAATGATGAATGCCAAGATCAGTCCGGAGCAGATGAAGCGTCTTGAAGACCTTTACGGATTCAACGACTCGTTTTTTGTAGGTTACTACAAGTGGATCAGCGGAATAGTCCTTCGGTTTGACCTGGGCATATCATTTGTTTACAAAATGCCGGTAACACAAGTTATTACGTCTTTTGTCGGAACGTCAGTCAAGCTTGCCCTTCCGGCTTTCATACTAGAAATTGTCATTGCGATACCTCTTGGAATTATTTCGGCAACAAGGCAATACACAAAAACCGATATGACATTGACGTTCATTGCATTTTTGGGAATTTCCTTCCCTTCATTTTTTTTAAGCCAGCTACTTATAAAATTTTTCGCAATTGACCTTCACTGGCTGCCCAGTATGGGGCTCGTCACCCCTGGAACAAATTATACGGGACTTGCGGCGTTTTCCGATCAGCTTCTGCACTTGATTTTGCCCGTGTTTGTCCTTACTGTCCTAGGAATAGGCGGATTAATGAGATATACTCGCATGTCGATGCTGGAGGTAATAAATCAGGATTATGTGCGCACAGCACGTTCAAAAGGACTCAGTGAGAGGGTTGTTATAAGAAAACACGCGCTCCGCAATGCGCTGATTCCTATTGTAACCCTTTTGGGGCTTTCGCTTCCCGGTATTTTCAGCGGTGCGATTATTACCGAGTCGATCTACGGTATCCCGGGTATAGGGTGGGTTTCGTTAAAGGCGATAAACCAGAGGGATTATCCGCTGATGATGGGCTTTTGCCTATTTGTAACCATATTGATACTGATTGGAAATCTGCTTTCGGATATTGCATATTCTGCCGTTGATCCGAGAGTTCAACTGAAATAGGGGAGCCAAAAAATGAAAAAAGTTAAGATAGCATCAATAATTTCTCTGGCAGGTTCAGCAGCGGCATTCATCTCCATGCTTTTTCCTTTTGTGCTGGTCCCTGGATATTCTTCCTTAAGTGGAATACAGCTTATAACCAATTTATATCGATCTGTTTCATTAAAAACAGAGGATTCGTCCCTCGAAGGAATTTACATGTTTTTCAGGAGCAGCTCTGTTTTTCTGCTAGTATCATTAATATTATTTGCAGTCTCTGCCGTACTTGTGGCAATTTATTTATCCAAAAAGAATAAAAAAATATTTGATTTCTCAGTGGTTTCTACAATCATTGCTTTTGTTTTCTATGCCATACAGCTTTCAAGTAATAATCTTCTCATTTCCGATTTCTTCGGCATCCTTACCTCTGCCTTTGAAAACTCGGACAAAACACTGTCCTATTGCGTCCCGGACATAAACAGTGATTCATTGGGCATCGGCGCTAAAATGCTTGCAGTATTCGGCGCACTTGCCGTTATTTCGATTGTAATATCAAGGCTCTTTGCATATAACGAAAAAATCAAAATGTCACAGATTCAGACACCCTTAAGCTTGGCGTTCAAGCAGTTTGCCCGCAACAAGCTCGCGCTTTTAGGCCTGAGTGTGCTTGGATTTCTTTTCCTTTTCTGCTTCTATGGTCCTGTTTTTTCTTCAAACGCATTACTTGCTACAAATGTTGGAATTGCTCAGGAACCTCCGTCATGGCAATATATTTTCGGTACCGACGATTGTGGACGGGACATTTTTTCGCGTATTATGTACGGCGGGCGAATATCACTGGAAGTCGGATTTGTAGTGGTTTTCGTCGAAATAATTATAGGTACGGTCGTTGGCGGTATAGCCGGTTACTATGGCAAATTTGTGGATAACATTCTAATGAGAGTGGTTGATATTTTTCTTAGCCTCCCCATGCTTCCTGTAATAATTATTCTTGGCGCGGTAATGATGGACCTTCAGATCCCGCCTGAGAAAAGAATCTACTACGTAATGGTTGTTTTGGGTATTTTCTTCTGGCCGGGGCTTGCAAGGCTTGTCCGGGGCCAGATACTTACACTTCGCGAGCAGGAATTCATGGTTGCTGCAAATGCCCTTGGCTTGAGGGACAGGACGAAAATATTCGGGCATCTTGTTCCGAATGCCTTTCCGAATGTCATTGTTACGGCAACTCTTGATATCGGGGGCGTCATACTTTATGAGTCCGTACTCTCCTTCCTGGGATTGGGTGTCGCTATACCATTTCCGTCATGGGGCAATATCATTAATGCGGTAAATAACCCTGAAAATTATTCCAGACCGTGGCTATGGATCCCGGCTGGCATAATGATATTGATTACAGTTTTGTCGATCAACCTTGTGGGCGATGGTTTGCGTGACGCAAATGATCCCAAAATGAAAAGATAAGGGGAGTTGTCAATGCCTGAAAAGTTATTGAGCGTTAAGGATCTGAAAATATATTTCGATACCGACATGGGTATTGTTAAGGCTGTAGATGGTATTTCTTTCGACGTTGAACAGGGTGAAACGCTTGGTCTGGTGGGCGAATCAGGGTGCGGAAAGAGCGTGACTTCGCTTTCATTGATGAAGCTTTTGCCTGTGAACGGAAGAATTGCCGGGGGACAGATCATATTTAAAGGAGAGGATATTACCCAATATGATAAAAAGAAAATGAGCGGCATCGATGGAAAAGATATAACGATGGTTTTCCAGGAGCCTATGACTTCCCTGAATCCGGTGCTTAAAATCGGGGATCAGATCATGGAGACTATTCTGCTTCATGAAAATGTTTCGAAGCGTGAGGCAAAAGAAAAGACTTCTCATTTGATCGATGTCGTGGGAATTTCAAGAGCCGATCAGATATTTAAATCATACCCTCATGAATTATCCGGCGGTATGCGTCAAAGGATCATGATAGCAATGGCTCTTGCTTGCAACCCATCTCTTTTGATAGCTGACGAGCCAACCACCGCACTTGATGTGACCATTCAGGCTCAAATATTAGACCTTATACGTAAAATGAAATCGGAATTCAAGATGTCGATAGTGCTGATCACTCATGATCTGGGAATAATCGCTGAAATGGCCGACCATGTGGCTGTAATGTATGCGGGAAAAATTGTTGAAAATGCTCCGGTCAGGGACATTTTCTCAAATCCGATGCACCCGTATACCCGTGGCTTGCTTAAAGCCAAGCCGTCAATAGACAGGCTTTCGGACAGATTATATTCCATTCCGGGACAGGTCCCGCTTTTGATCAACAAACCTGAGAGATGCCATTTTTGTGACCGCTGCCCGGAATGTACGGACAGTTGTATGAAAGGTTATCCTGAAAATATCGATAATGGCGAAGGACATCTGGTTTCCTGTACTCTTTATTCCCGTAAGGAGATTTATGTATGAACGAAAAATTACTGAAAGTGGAACACTTAAAAAAGTATTTCCCGATTAAAGGTGGAATCTTACAGCGCACCATTGCTAACGTCAAAGCTGTCGAGGATGTTTCATTCGAGCTTGACAAGGCTGAGACTTATTCGCTTGTAGGCGAGTCAGGCTGTGGGAAAAGCACGGTCGGGAGGACTATACTCCGCCTTTACGAAAAAACCGGAGGCAATGTATTTCTTGAGGGAAAGGACTTGTTTACGCTTGGCCGAAGCGAACTCAGAAAGCAGCGCCGCGACATGCAGATAGTTTTTCAGGATCCGTACAGTTCATTAAATTCAAGAATGACTGTCGGCGCAATAATTGGAGAAGCGCTTCTGGAGCATGGTTTATGCACTCACAAGGAGCAGCGGGCAAGAGTACTCGAAATCATGAATTCCTGCGGTCTTCTACCCGAGCATATAGACCGTTATCCACATGAGTTTTCAGGCGGCCAGCGGCAACGCATCGGAATCGCCCGTGCTTTGGCACTGAGACCGAAGTTTATCGTTTGTGACGAGCCTGTTTCTGCTCTTGACGTATCCATTCAGTCACAAATAATCAATCTGCTCTGTGACCTGCAGGAGAAATATCATTTTTCGTATTTGTTCATTTCCCATGACCTGAGTGTCGTACGTCACATATCGGCACGCGTAGGAGTCATGTATCTGGGGTCGATCATTGAAACGGGAAACAAGGAAAATTTATATGCCAATCCGGCTCACCCGTACACCAGAGCTCTGATTTCCGCTGTTCCAGTTGCAGATCCGTTTACCAAACGTACGAGGATCATTTTGCCCGGAGATATTCCAAACCCTACAAACCCTCCTCCAGGCTGCACATTCCATACTCGGTGCCCTGAATGTAAGGAAATATGCAGGACTGAAAAACCGCCGACTGTTAATTTGGGCAATGGGCATATCGTTTCTTGCCACTTTGTAAAAGGGGAACAGGCTGGTTAAGAGAAAATACTGCAAAAAACATTTGTTTCTCCGTTCTATTTTCAAAAAGGATTTGCAATGCTTTGATGGGTTTACGGTCGGAGAGTACATAAGACAACGCAGGCTTACCCTTGCCGGCTATGAGCTTGTGCCGACAGTTTTGGACAGAGCAGCATTATCAAACAGGAATGGAAATTTATATGCGGAATGTACGGAGTATGCGTAGATGAACGCATGGAAATAGATGGGTTGAATATTTGATTGCGGACAACTATAATATTGTAAGGATTATGAAAATCGCAGCAGGTTACAATATTGAAATGTACACCAATCCGGCTGATTATCCGCAAGGTAATCAGGAGATATAAAGCAAAGAGATAATTTATAATATTTGGGAGAGATGAGTCAATATGTATATTAGCAAAGAAACGGTAGAACAAACAGAGAAACGATTATTAAGAGTTCTTTCAAAAGCCGAGCTTAAGATTCTTGATGGCTCGTATACATTTGAAGAATTCCCCATAAATGAGTTAAAATACAGAGTGAAAGATACGGCTTTAGCCTTTGTTCGAGATGAAGAAGTTTGGAGTCAATTAATACCATCTGAAGATATGACAAAAGAATTATTTAAAGTTGTTAGTTTCCACTTCGCGGCAGATCTTGATAACAGCGGATTTGTTGGCTGGTTAGCAACATATCTGAAACAAAAGCTAGGGACAGGTGTGTTTGTGATATGTGGTCAAAATAGTAGTAGAGGAGGTATATTTGATTATTGGGGATGTCCGTATTCAATTGGAGAATCCTTCATTCAAGAGATAATTTTATTAATTGGAAAAGGAAAGAATTTATGAACTAATTCAAATAACATAGATTTAAAAGACTATTATAAACTCTTGCAAAGCAGGGGTTTATTTTTTTAGATTCGGCAAAATGTACAAAAATTCCACATAAATTATAGTGAGAATCATCAAATTTTATTTTCTATTTTACATGGCTTCTATTGTGCGTTTTTCTAAAAAATGATATGCTGAATTCGTTCGGGTTAACATCGGATTAACCTCGAATTAATGCTTTATTGCAGTTCATTAAATCTTATAGAAAGTTGATGAACCATGACTGTATCTCTTACTGATTTTATTAGTCAGTTTTTTTCAAACCCGGCGTTATTGATAACGACGTTACTCACATTGGCAGTTATACTGGTAAATGGCTGGACTGATGCCCCAAATGCAATAGCCACTTGTGTTTCAACGCGCTCGATGAGACCGAAGCCAGCTATAATGATGGCGGCTGTATTTAACTTCCTGGGCGTTTTAGTTATGACGACAGTTAACGCAGAGGTAGCAAAGACCATATATAATATGGTGGATTTCAGGGGCGATTCTCATGAAGCCCTCATTACGCTTTGTGCGGCTCTCTTTGCCATTGTGTTGTGGTCGACCATTGCCTGGTGGTTTGGTATACCTACCAGTGAAGGCCATGCGTTGATAGCCGGTGTATCGGGCGCTGCAATAGCTTTGCAGAGAGGGATCGGAGGGATCAATTTCGGCGAGTGGAGCAAGGTGCTGTATGGTCTTGTACTGTCACTGGTCATCGGGTTTGTTTTTGGTTGGGCCGTTGTTAAATTAGTCGAGATCATTTTCAAAAGGGTGAACAGAAGAAAGACATATTCGACTTTTAAATATGCTCAGATCGCGGGTGCTGCAGGGATGGCGTTCATGCATGGAGCACAGGACGGACAGAAATTCATGGGCGTTTTCATGCTGGGAGTATTCCTTGCGAATGGGCAATCCCAGACGTCCAATTTTGTAATACCGATATGGCTGATAATACTCTGTTCTGCTGTTATGGCTTTAGGTACTTCCATCGGAGGAATGCGCATAATAAAATCGGTGGGGATGGACATGGTAAAGCTGCAGACATACCAGGGATTTTCCGCCGACGTGACCGGCGTCATCTGTCTGTTCCTGGGGTCCGTCTTTGGTTTGCCGGTAAGTACGACACATACCAAGACAACTGCAATAATGGGCGTCGGGGCGGCTAAAAGGATATCATCGGTGAATTGGGGTGTTGTAAAGGACATGCTGGTAGCATGGTTTCTGACTTTCCCAGGGTGCGGACTGATAGGCTTTCTGATGGCGTTCCTGTTTATGAGAATATTCTAATGCCAAAAAAATATAATGAATGAGAAAGGATAAAACTATGGCACGTAAAAAAGATGAAAATTATTTTAATACATTTGTGGAACTGGCGGGGTATTCCTGTAAAGCAGCTGCATTACTGAATGAAATTGTTAATCATTACGATGCGGCTAAGCTCCCTGAAAAGATGAAAGAAATGCACACGATAGAGCATGACGGGGATGAAGCCAGGCACATGATGATAAAGAAGCTGGCCAGAGAGTTCATAACTCCAATAGAGCGCGAAGATATAATGGCAATGGCTAATTATATAGATACAGTGACGGATACGATCGAGGACGTCGTAATGCGTATGTATATGTACAACATACAGTCGGTTTCAGAGTATGCAATAAAGATGACCGAAGTCATAGTAAAATGCTGCGACTCCTTAAAGGTCGCGCTGGATGAGTTCCACAACTTCCGCAAATCCCAGAAGCTGCACAATCTTATCGTAGAGATAAACCGTCTCGAAGAAGTAGGGGACGATCTTTATATGAAAGCTACAAGGGATCTTTACGTGAACAGTCCTGACTACAAGGATCTTTCGGCCTGGGATACTACTTTCCATTACCTGGAGAAATGCTGTGACTCTTGTGAAGACGTTGCCAATGTTATTGAGAATGTCATTATGAAGAATTCGTAATATTGACGATCTCATTTGGGGGAGATGGATTGGCCAGAGATATGAAAACCATTGTTTTAACAGGCGGCGGCTCTTCGGGGCATGTTACCCCGAATATCGCACTATTGCCGGCTTTGAGAAGAGCCGGTTATTTTATCCATTATATCGGTTCACAGAATGGGATGGAGAAGCAGCTGATAGAAAGGGAGGGTATACCTTATCATTCTATCAGTACAGGCAAACTGCGCAGGTATTTCGACCTTAAAAATTTCTCGGACGCCTTCAGAGTAGTAGGAGGCTTCGGGCAAGCTTTTGCATTGCTTGGGAAAATAAAGCCCGATGTGGTGTTCAGCAAGGGTGGTTTCGTATCATGCCCGGTAGTATGGGCGGCATGGCTCAGAAGGATCCCCGTTGTGATACATGAATCAGATATGACACCGGGTCTAACCAATAAACTATCCATGCCATTTGCAAAAAGCGTATGTTATACGTTTCCTGAGTCCGAAGAGCACATACCTTCTCAAAAGGGTGTCAGGACCGGTATACCAATAAGGGAAGGCCTTCTTGAAGGCAGCCGGGCAACTGGCGCAAAAATATGCGGATTCAGGACTGAAAAACCTGTAATTATGATCATAGGCGGAAGCCTGGGATCTGAAAAGATCAATAACGTGGTTCGCAGTATACTTGACAGATTACTGAAGGACTACAATGTCTGCCACATCTGCGGAAAGGGCAATTTAAAGCCTGAACTCGAGGGAAAGTCCGGATACAGGCAGTTTGAATATATAAATGAGGAGCAACCTCATATTTACGCACTTGCCGATATAGTAATATCAAGGGCCGGAGCGACGGTACTCTTTGAACTGCTGGCCTTGAAAAAGCCAAACCTGCTTATCCCGTTATCAAAGGCCGCAAGCAGGGGAGACCAGATACTAAACGCGGCTTCATTTGAAAAGCAGGGCTTCAGTATGGTACTTCAGGAAGAAGAATTGGACGGGGGTTCCCTGGAACATTCGATAAATGAATTAAGATCTTCCGGAAGCAGATATACGGAAGCTATGAAAGCAAACAGGGAAGACGGCGGTGTGTCTGCCGTCATTAAAGTTTTGGAGAAAGCTTGGACAAAATAAGTGACATTCAATAGCTTATATTACTGCAGATAAATCATCTCCTGTCTGTTATCGGATAACAGGGAGTTAAATTCGTATATTATATCGTCTGCATTTCTTCTTTCTTTCTCAGAGGAAATGTATTCGATATTTTCTTTCAGGAATTTCAATTTGGTTTCCGAGTAGTTTAAAAACTCCTCGTATGTTATCCTTTGTTTACTATACATCTCGTGTATCACTTTCAGCATTAGTACAGTGCATTCAGCTAATTCGGACAACATATCATTAACCTCACATATATCTTATGCACTAAAAATATCACCTTGGGAAGAAATTGTCAACTAGGTTTCAATAATTTCCCAATTTATATTTTTTATATCCTTTATATTGCCTAAATTCATTTTTATAACATCAAATACAAACTTTTGATTATAAAAATCATATTTTCAACAAATTTTTGTAAAATCTGTTATGGGCATAGTATAATTAAATCAGGTGATAACAATGTTTGATAAAATCAGTAATTATATGACAGATATGATTTACGAGACATTACCTAATGTGGATCCCGACAGGCGAGAGGTCATAGAATATGGTGTTTATATGATCGCTTCGGAAATTGTCAAAATAGGTCTAGTGATCACATTGGGCATAATTCTGGGTATATTGCCTTATGTAGTCGGCACGATAGCGGTTTGCGGGATACAAAGGACTTTTCTGGGCGGGATCCATTCAAAAACACATCTTGGCTGCGTTATAACACAAACCTCCATAGTGTTCGGAGTCTTGACCGCTTCGTTTATTAGCAATATAAACAGACTATATATACTTATACCAGTCGCTGTTTTTTCACTTATTACGGCTTATAAATACGCACCTGCGGATCTTCCACAGAAGCCCGTCAAGTCAAAAAGGCAGAGGAAGCAGCTGAGGATCGGAGGCTTTGTACTGCTGGCAGCTCTCTTTACAGCATCCTGCTTCGTACCGCGAGTTTGGTCGAACATAATCATTTTTTCCTGCGTTACCCAGGCGTTTTTCATGACGCCATTAGCATACAGAATAACAAATAATAAGTATGGAAGAGAGGAGACATCGGTATGAAAAAGAACTATTTGAAAGTACTTCTTTGCTCCGCAGCGATGATCGGTGTGTTTGTAGCTTCTACGGTTTCGGTTTACGGCTGCTGGTTCTGGACATGGCACCAGAGAGAATGTCCGAAGTCCCTTATCAGGGAAGATTAAGAAAGGGGTAGATATCTACCCCTTTCTTTTTAGTATTTCTATGGTTTGAGTAAATACATTATCCTCATAGCTTGTCATATGCAGTACGTTCCTGTTTTTCTCTATGATTTTCCTGATGATGGCCAACCCCATGCCTCTGCCGTCACCCTTTGTCGAATAGCCTTCTTTTGCTATCATTTGCAGATCAGGCTTGCTTTCACAGTTATTGGAGATCGATATTTCTATGTATGAGTTCCCGTTTTGCATCTTTATACCGATAGATTTCGTAGATTTACAGGTCTCTTCAATGGCATTGTCGAGAAAGATGCCGATTATCTCGCATAACTCTGATATTTTTATACCCGGTATGTTTTCGATCTCACCTATGATGCTGAGATCTACAGATACACCTTTTTCATGGGCTAGATTTATTTTGGACGAGATGATACCGAACAGACCGGCATTCTTTAGATTGAATATCTCTGTACTACTGTGTTCGGAATTTTGAGTTATCAATTCCGAGATGTACTGCCTGAGTTCTGTGATTTTATCCATTTTAAGCATTGAGTTTATTACGGTCAGGTTATTGATCCAATCATGTTTGAACCTCCTGAGGTCAAAGAGCGTACTGCGTAGAGATTCATTGTAGAATTTCTGCTGTGCAAGGTCTTCATCGCTGATGGTCTTTCTCAGTGTATTGATCCACATTATAACTATGAATACGCAGTAGGACAGCGATACGGCGGCTATAATGAGATATGCCGTAAGATTGAATGTTTCCAGATAAAAGTAAAGCGCCGAGGACGAACAGATAACAGCGAATGTAACAGCAGTCACTACCAGCATGAATTTATTATGACTTACTATTTTGATATATTTTTTAAGAGGCTTTATAAAGCTCAGAAGCAGGTAAGCCGTGAAATTAGCGAACAAGTTGCCAATCAGTAGCAGCAGCGGGCTGCTTCGAAATTTCTCTACCGTAAGGCTGGGTATGAAGAAATTCAAAGCTACCGGCACCAAAGCATCACCTACTGAAAGACCTATGCTGAACAGTGTAAAAATAAAAAAGGCTTGAATGAATGAACTTTTTTGAAAATAAATAATTATTGCAATGGATAAAACCAACAGCGTTACCGGCTTGAAAGCGTACGGTGACAGAAAATAGGCTCCGATGCCGTTTATAACGCTGAACATGACTACAAAAAGTATACGATTGTTTTTCGGTACTATATGCTCCATTATATTTTTTACGAAGTGGTTTATTATAAGGGCTCCAATAAATGCAGAGGTAATATTAATTGAGATCAACTCATAGTTCATATTTTTGTGCTTCTCCTTTCGCTGCAGAGGGAAAATGAATTATTTTTGGTTCCGAGCCTGCAGCTGAACCCGTTGGTCAAAACAACGGTTCTGTTTTTTTTGTCTATATATTCAATATAATCCTTGTTTACAATAACTGCCCTGTGGCATTTGATAAACTTGTGGTCATCCATCCGGGATGAAATGGAATCAAGGCTTTCATATACCTCAAGCACTCTGTTCGCAGTATAGATTATCGTTTTTGTACCTTTTCTTATAACATGTGTAATGGAGTCGATAGGTATATAGTAGGTACGTGAGCCTGTCTTGATTTCGATTACGCGTTTTTCGCTTTCGCGTTCTTCAATTTCCTTGTTCAGTTTCACAAGGCATTTTTCAAGGTTGTTTCCCACAGGTTTAGTGATAAAGTGATAAGCGTTGACGTCGAAAGCCTGCTGCATGAATTCCAGCATACCGGTGCAAAAGATGATCTCCGCCTTGATATTTTCCTTCCGAAGATATTTGGCAATATAAAGGCCGTTTACTTCCGAACGGAGGTTGATATCAATTATACAAACGTTGACCGAGTTGCTGCAGACTTCCGATAGAAATTCCCTGTATTCTGTTGTCGCTGCTACGATCTGACCCTTGATATTGTTTTTGGAAAACCAGGCAGGTAGAATTTGTTCGTATTCTTCCAGCATTTTTATATTGTCATCTAGAATAGCAATTGAAAGCATCATTAACACCCCTTCAAATAAATCTACTAAGGCGGTTTGAACATATGTAAATTAGCGCTCATCCTATGCGAAATACCTAAAAATTTATAATGAAGAAAAAGTTGCTAGTAATCAAATATAGTATACTATTGAAATTTGTTCTTGAAAAGTAAGAATTTAATACCCACATAACTGATACGCTGTCAGACCTGTGGTTTGTATAAAAAGAGTACCGAAATATGAGGTATTCAATCCCACAAGGCTTGCCAGATCGTCAACTTTGATGCGGGACCCAAGATTTTCATACACATACTGGATAGCGGCCTGAATACGTCGATCGTAACTGCTGTAAGGCACTTTGTAGTATAATATGTTGAAATAGCAGTGCAGGATGCTTAAGAAAATTGAACAAACCTTTAAAGTATAACCAGGTTTTTTATGTATCCATTCCATGTTCAGATCATGATGCATGGACAAAATATCGTCGCGTATGCCTATTTTTGAGATGACAGGAAACGGCAGTCCGACATGCTGGCCTTCAAGATTGAAAAGCCAGATGTTTGATGCATAACAGGCCATTGGATCGTCCGGGTCGATTTCGGCTTTCCTTATACTTCCCTTTGGTATGCAGACAAGATCACCTTTTTCAGCCTTGTATGATACTCCGTTGACTGTATATGTGACCTTGCCGTCGAAAATGTAGGTCAGGTCGATAAAGTTTATGGGGGCTTCATTCATTATCCAATCAGAAGTACAGTGCCTGCATATGAAGTATTTCATTTGAGGTACGATATCTCTGTAATCGACTTTGTTCATTGTTCCTCACATAACACGCAAAGATTGTAATACTGAATATTAATTAAGTTAATTCTAACCTGATATAAGAAAATTATCAATGGTAAACACATTATATATTAAACGATATATATAATGCACGAAGGCCGCGGCAATATTGCCGCGGCCTTTGCAAAGCCGGTTCTGAAGCCTAATATTTATTGTATATCCTGTAAAGGAATACGGCTGCTTCAGCCCTTGTTGTATTATTCTTCGGAGTAATCTTGCTATTGCTTCCTTCGATCAGACCTTCGCTGACGATCGTTGCAATACTGTTTACTGCATAGGATGAAATACTGCCCTTATCAGTAAATCTGTCGAGTATGGAAGACTGACCTTTGCTGTTGACCTTCTTCATCAGCTTCAACGCTCTTTCAGTCATCGCCATCATATCCTGCCGTGTAATACTGGCGTTGGGTTCGAACTTGTTATTGCCCATGCCATCTGTAAGTCCGAGAGCTTTTGCAATGGCAATCTCATTATAGTAGTAAGCATCCTTGCTGATATCACTGAAATTGCCGTTGATCGTTGCATTTGCTCCTAGAGTTCTTACAAGGGAGTAGAGGAAGTCTGCTCTTGTAATGTTTGCTTTCGGCTCGAAGGTATTGCCGGTCGTCTTCAGTATATCCTTGGCAGCAAGCGCTTCGATGGATTTCTTTGCCCATGCTGAATTTTCGATATCGCTGAAGCTCTTCTGAACGAAAGCTACTGCATACTGACTGAAGTAGGTGGTAGTGAAGGTAACTGTACCGGTCTTTGCATCATACCTGCCGTTGGGAACCGTTACAACCTTACCTTTGCCGTCGATGCACCGGACGACTATGTTGTCGATATTCTTCAGTTCATCCACTGTAGGCTTGTAAGGTATCGATAAACTGACGGGTGCGCTTGGATTGTTCCATTCAGTGAGTTTCCCATCAACGGAAAGCGAAAGTTGAATTATAGGCCTATCACCCAGGGTTGCCTTTACTTCTGCCGGAAGATTATCCTTGCTGCCTTGTCCTATTGATACTCCCGTATCTTTCCCGGTAACGCCGGATATCCCTTTGAGCATATTGTCTGGTATCGTAATCTTACCCAGCTTGGTTGAAATGGCAAGTGTGCCGTCTCCGTTTCCACCGCTCAATGAAGAGGTGGGTAGATTTACTGCGTATGATTTTGCGTTTGCTACTTCAGGAATTACAATTGTAGTATCCTTTGCCAGCAGGTCTTTTGCCTTCGTATCATCCAGCGTGACAGTAGCTGTACTTCCGACTAATGCAGCCTGCATGGTTACCGTACCGGACGGAGCAGCTGGTGGAGTAACGGGTGGAGTAGCCGGTGGAGTAGTCGTAGTCGGGGGATTGGATTCTGTTGTATCCGGATCATCACTTCTATCCTCGGTTACGGGAATAGTGATAACTTTGCATTCAGGTTGCAGTCAAACAGGCTTTTGGGTAGACTTTTAGGAAAATAAAAAAAGCCTTCAAAGAGGCTTTTTCTTTACTGGTCAGACCGTCCGAAAAGTCCGATCCGTCAAATATTTATACAGAGTATTTGTATAGAGCTGTGAAGCCTGCGCATTATGAAATATAAAAATTATAAACATGCTAAAAGCCCTCCAGATAAATGATAAAAAGTAGAGAAAGATATTCGTGGTAGTCGCCGGATTGCTTGATAACACTGGATTTCGAGCCGTTTTTATGATAAAATAATGGTATTAAAAACAGGTGGTGATTTCCATGAAATATATTACGGGGGAAAGCCGAAGCGCGACAAGAAAGTCCTCATCAGGATGAAGCATACAGATGAAATGTCAACAAAGCGAATGTGTCTTTCAGAGCATCCTTTTGTCACAGTGAAATGGTACAACTTTGGACATTATGTTTTATGCCGGGGGAAGGAAAAAGTCACAGCGGAATTGGGACTTTGTTTTCTTGCCTACAACTTGCGTAGGGCAATCAATATGGTAGGAATACAAAAGTTAATAGCAGCCATGTAGGCTGCTTTCTTTATCTTTTCTTGGCTTTTATTGAGATTTCTGTTTTTGTTTTTCGAAAAATAGATAAAACAGTGCTTAAATATGCTAAAAACCCGCTAATTTAGCGGGTTTTTAGACAATCTGTGGTGCGCCATCAGGGATTCGAACCCGGGACACCCTGATTAAGAGTCAGGTGCTCTACCAACTGAGCTAATGGCGCGCATCTCAACGACACTTCCTTATTATAATGGCATCCTGCCGTGTTGTCAACACCAAATTACTCCTTTTTTTTACTCGAATTTTTTGCCTTGTGCAATATTCTAAATGCTGATTTCAATTGTTGTTACGGACATGATTAAAAAAACGGATTTTTAGCGGACACACAAAGGATTATGTGAAATAAACGTAGAATAGATATATACCGTACAAAAGTATATATATGGGATAAGCGGGTGAACATATGGTTGGCTACAAAATAGACGTAGCTCAGCTCGACAAGATCATTAAGAAAACTATAGAAGCAATAAACAACAGCAAAACGGAAATATATGATATCGCCGAAAGCTCCAGAAAGGAATGCAGAAAGCTCGAAGAGGAACTGACAGATCTTAAGCAGCAGGTCAGTCAGCTCATCAGCGAAGTCGAAGTACTTGAGGTCGCGCTCAAGGACAGCAAGCGCAAGCTGATGCTCATCAATAAAAACTTTTCAAATTATTCTCAGGTTGAACTTAAGGAAGCTTATGAAAAAGCCGATAACTTACGGGTAGAGCTTGCTGTAAAGCGTGAGATGGAACAATTTCTCATCAGGCGTCGTAATGAGCTTGAAATAAGGATAAAAGATTCGCTGAAGATCGTTCAAAAGGCGGACAACCTTATAGCGCAGGTAGGCGCTGCTTTGGGCTATCTGACGGGCGATCTCCAGGAGGTCAGCCTACAGCTTGACGATCTGCAGCAAAGGCAGTTATTCGGACTCAAGATAATTAAAGCTCAGGAGGAGGAACGCCAGCGTGTAGCCAGAGATATCCACGACGGTCCTGCGCAGCTCCTGTCAAACGTTGTTCTGAAGGCGGAGATCTGCGAGAGGATGGTAGATGTAGATCTTGAGAAAACACGTGAAGAGCTCAGAAACCTGAAGAGGATCGTAAGAGACAGTCTGCAGGACGTAAGAAAGATTATCTACAACCTGAGGCCTATGTCCCTGGACGACCTGGGCCTGATCCCGACATTACAGAGGTATGTGCTGACCTTCCAGGAGGAGACGGGTATAGCAGTCCTGTTCCAGACCAAAGGTTCACAGCCTGAACTGAAGTCGGTAATCGCTCTGACTGTTTTCAGGATAGTTCAGGAAGCGATGAACAATGTAGTAAAGCATGCAATGGCAGATAACGTTTCTGTACATGTTGAGTTTATGGATTCCGAACTCAAACTGTTCGTAATAGACGATGGGCAGGGTTTTGACACGGAAAAGCTCAAGGAACACAATGAAGATATCGCAAGCGGTTTTGGACTTGTAAGCATGAGGGAAAGGGTGGAACTCCTTGGCGGAGACATGATAATCAGTTCTGAACCGGGCAGAGGCTCCCGGCTGAATATATCGATACCTTTTACACAAGATGAGGAGGTCACAGATGGAAAGAAAGATTAATGTCCTGATTGCCGATGATCATCCGCTGATCAGGCAGGGACTGAAACAGATTCTGGAACTCGAAAACGATATCTGCGTTATAGCTCAAGCTTCCAACGGAAATGAAGCGGTTCAGTTCGCCAGAGCATACAAACCCGACGTCGTTCTCATGGATATAAACATGCCGGGTATCAGCGGGTTACAGGCCATACAGGAGATCAGGCAGGAGAAGCTGTCTTGTAAAATAGTCGTGCTGACTGTAAATGATGACCGTGAATATTTGTTTAAGACGCTGCAGATGGGTGCGGAAGGATATGTGCTGAAGGATGCGGAACCGACAGTACTGATAGAGGCCATCCGAAATGTTTATTCGGGGCAGTCCTATATACAGCCCAATTTGACGTCAGAGCTCGTGAAGGAATTTAACAGGGTAACGATGCATGACAAGGAAAAGCATGAGGACAATGACCTAACCGACCGTGAGATAGAGGTCCTGAAGCTTATTGCAGATGGTATGATCAATAAGGAAATTGCAAAGCAGTTGTATATAAGTGAAAAGACCGTCAAAAACCATGTATCCAATATATTCAGAAAACTTAATGTTTCAGATAGGACCCAGGCCGCCATATACGCTTTCAAACACAATATAAAGAACTGACTGCATACGGATCAGACGCCTGTTACGGTAATACCGTGAAATAGTTCAATAGTCTTAAAAGTAAAGGGACCTTCGGATAACTGAATCCGGAGGTTTTTTTTAGGCCTAATTCATCAGCAAAAAAGGGGCGTACGACTGATAGTTAGAAAATGTAATCCGTCTTATAATAAACATGCAAGAGGGCAAATGAAAACAATGTGAATCGTTATGAAAATTAGAAAGGTGGCATGAAAATGTTAGTATCAATGTTTAATTATCTGAAGGTCAGGCTGGCTAGCAAAAAGGGGCAGGGCATGGTTGAATACGGACTGATTATAGGTCTCATAGCAATACTTGTTATCGGAGCGGTAGCTCTCTTCAAGGATCAGCTCATAGCTCTGTTCACTAACATCACGGGTGTCATAAAAGATACCAATACTGACATAACATCAGCACCGGCTGGGACTTGATCGTTATCGACAATATAATCATAAAATTACCCTATCTGATATCAGATAGGGTAATTTTGTAAAGGTGCGGTCAGCCTGGCCGTACAGGGAAATGCAGCTGCGAAGGAGGTGCCAGCTATGAAAAAAGGAAGAAATCACAAAAACAAAGGACAGTCCCTTGTTGAAACCGCATTGATGCTTCCCGTGGTTCTCCTTCTGCTGACAGGGATCATTGATTTCGGGCTTTTATTCAACAATTACCTTATTGTCAGCAATGCCTCGCGTGAAGGAGCAAGGGCGGCTGCGATCGGCAGCACGGATGAACAGATCAACACTGTTGTGGACAACGACACAGTATCTCTCGATCCGGATAACCTGACTGTTACGATAGCTCCTGATGAGACGGAAGGCAAGGATACAGGCGATTCGGTAACGGTGACCGTACAATACAAGTACAGCATGATAACGCCAATAATAGCAGCAATAGTCCCCGGCCCGATAAATCTGACTACAAGTACGACAATGCGTTGTGAGTAAAACCGGAGGTATATATGGAAAAGACAAACAAGAAAATCATTATAATAGCTGTTGTGCTCGCTTTGATTACCGCAACACTTGTGTATTACTATGTCTCGTCCATGGACAGGCAAACCGACGCAGCGCCGAAAATCGAGCTTGTGACTGTATGTGCCGCGGCAAGAACGATACCCGGCCGTACTGAAATCACAGCGGCCGACGTGAAGCAGATACAGGTCGACAGGCAGCTTCTGTCTGCCAGCGCAATAACCGATATGGACGATATAGTCGGTAAATACACGCTCGATAGTATAGTATCAGGCGAACAGATCCTGAACGAGCGGCTTGCCGATGAGAAAAGCATGCTTTTTTCCTACAAGGTCCCAAAGGGGACAAGGGCGGTCAGCATAAATGTCAACGAACAGATAGATGTTGCAAACCTGATCAGGCCAGGAGACTTTGTGGATGTTGTGGCGAGTTTTGAAAAGGAAGAGGAAAATAACGGCCAGGTTATAAAATTCTACCCAAGGATCACCAAAACGCTTCTACAGAATGTACAGGTGCTCGCACTGGGACAGGATTCCGTGCTTACCGCTGAAAAGCTCAAGGATACGCCGGCAACGGTAACGCTTGCAATAAAGCAGGAAAATGTGGAACAGTTCATTTTTTCATCCGAATACGCAACTTTGAGGCTTGTGTTAAGGCCTCTTGACGATAATTCGCAGAATAATACTCAGGGCATCATAAGGTCAGATATTTCAGGCTCGAAAGGTGTATATACCAAGCCGTCTGGCAATTAAAGCAGTTCATTTCAATAAACGCAGGGGAGAGCAATAGGTATGGAAAAAATAAAAGTTGTGGTGGTAGATGATTCTATAGAAGCAAGAAGTAATATTATGCAGCTGCTTTCTTTCGAGAAAAGGATCGAAGTGATCGGTGAAGCGGAAAATGGAGAGGAAGCCATTTTTATAGCGAGAGAATCCAGACCGGATATAATACTGATGGACATTAACATGCCGGTAATCGACGGTATCCGTGCTACGGAAGAAATAACGCTCAGTGTGCCTGAAGCAACAGTTATCATAATGTCCGTACAGGGCGAAACCGAGTATATCAGGAAGGCCATGAATGCCGGAGCAAAGGATTTCCTCTGCAAGCCGTTCAATACTGACGAGCTGTGTGCAACGATCGTCAATACTTATAATATGGAGTCAAGGAGAAGGGAAAAATCTCCAGCGCCTAAAGCCCAGGACATTTTAAAATCGCGTGTGATCTCGATTTTCAGTACAAAGGGGGGCGTCGGCAAGACTACGATCGCATCGAACCTGGCGGTTTCGGTTGCACGCACTTCAAAGAAAAAGGTCGCCCTGGTAGATCTGGACCTACAGTTCGGAGATGTTGCGATAATGTTGAATGTCTCGGTAAAAAACACTATCAGCGACCTAGTCAAGGAGGTCGGACAGCTTGACTCAAACCTGATGGAGGACTATCTGGTCACTCATTTCTCGGGCGTCAAGGTGCTGCCTGCGCCGATAAAGCCTGAGTATGCCGAATACATCACAGCTAATCATGTGGAAAAGATTATTAATACGCTGAGGGAATCCTATCATTATATAATAGTGGATACCTCTGCAAGTTTCCACGAATCTGTGCTCACAGCGCTCGATATGTCGGATCGGATCCTTCTGGTATCGACGCTGGACCTTCCTACGATAAAGAACATCAAAGCCGGACTGGACGTCATGGAGACTCTGCACTACCCCGCAGAAAAAATCCACGTAATATTGAATAAAGCATCTGAACAATACGGTATCAAATACAAGGATTTCGAAAATACGCTCCGCAGGCAGATATGGTCATACGTGCCTGAAGACAATCAGACTGTTGTAACTTCCGCAAATAAAGGTTTTCCGTTTGTGATGACCCGTACGGAGACTAAGGTAGCCAAAGCGGTAACGGAAATCGGAAAAGATATACTGCAGGAGATGGATGGTGTGCTTAAGGAAAAACCGGCTTTCAAAAAGCTATTCGGCTGATGTGAGGTGAAGAGTCGATGTCATTACTGGAAAGACTGCAAAAGGAAAAAAGCAGCGAAACGCCTGCGGACACTCTAAATCAGCAAAAAATCCGCAGGGCTGCAGTGCCGAAGGTCGATCCCTTCGAAAGCCTTAAAGAAAAAATACAGGCCAAAATCATTGAGGAAATCAATGCAAATACGCTCAAAGACATTGATCTCGAAGGACAGGACGAAAATCTGGAAAAGGAAATCACAGACATCGTTGAGAAATTTCTTACTGATGAAGGCACATTTATTTCAAAACTTGAAAAACAGAAGCTTATATCTGAAATCATTGACGATACTATCGGATTCGGGCCTATAAATCAGTTTATCCATGACGAATCCGTTTCGGAAATCATGGTGAACGGGCCGGAAATGATATATCTTGAGAAAAAAGGCAAGATCGTGCTCAGCGATGTTACATTCAAGGACGATCAGCATGTAATGAAGGTCATCGAGAAAATAGTCGCTCCTCTAGGCAGAAGGATCGATGAAAGCTCACCCATGGTGGATGCCAGACTGCCGAACGGTTCACGTGTCAATGTTATTATCCCGCCGTTGTCCCTTAACGGCCCCACTATAACTATTAGAAAGTTTTCGGAGAGGCCTTTTACGGTCAGGGACCTCATAAACTTCGGCACACTGACCCCGGAGGTCGCGATGCTGCTGAAAGCCTGCGTTGAAGCAAGGCTGAACATCGTCGTATCGGGAGGTACCGGCAGCGGTAAAACCACAACCTTAAACGTTATTTCTTCTTTTATCCCCGAGGATGAAAGAATCGTTACGATAGAGGATGCAGCCGAACTTCAGATGGCACAGGAGCACGTAGTCAGGCTTGAAACGAGGCCTCCGAACGTAGAAGGCAAAGGGGCCGTAACGATCAGGGAGCTGGTGAGGAACTCGCTTCGTATGAGGCCGGACAGGATCGTCGTGGGCGAGGTGCGAAGCGGAGAAGCGCTTGATATGTTGCAGGCCATGAACACCGGTCACGATGGTTCGTTAACCACCGGCCACGCAAATTCACCGAGAGATATGCTGTCAAGGCTTGAAACGATGGTATTGATGGCCGGTATGGAACTGCCTGTGAAAGCCATCCGTGAACAGATATCGTCGGCCGTCGATCTGATAGTTCAGCAATCGAGGCTAAGGGACGGTTCCAGAAGAATTACCTATATAACCGAAGTAAACGGTATGGAGGGCGATGTAATCACGCTGCAGGACATTTTTGTTTTCAAGCAGCATGGTAAGGATGAAAAAGGCCATATTTTAGGGTCACTGGTACCCACCGGCTTAAAACCGAGGTTCGTTGAAAAGTTCGAAGATGCGGGGATCACGCTGCCTTCGGATATTTTCATGCATTAGGGGGATACAATATATGAAAAATCTACTTGTCCTACTGAGTTTTATATCTGCTTTATTCCTGTTTTATCAGTTCCTTAAGCTTTTGATCCCGAATAACGACTATATTTCAAGGCTTCGAAATTATACAAATGAAGAGGAAATAACGAAAGGCGGGAAGAAATCGAGGAGAAGGGAAGGCGCGGCCTCTTTAGGTGGTTCCATTTCGAAGGAGATAGGAAAGATCAAGTTTCTTGAAGGATACAAGAAAAAAGTACAGGCAAACCTTTCAAGGGCGCATATCCTTCTGAAACCGGAGGAGTTCGAAACGTTCTGCCTCATACTTTTTGTGGTATTCACTCTGATTGTGATATTGGCTGGGGGAACAGGTTCATGGCCGATAGCTGTTATTGCCGGAGTCATAGGGTGGTTTATTCCGTCATTCGTTGTAAAGAGCAAGACAAAAAAGAGATTGAAGCTGCTGAATTATCAGTTGGGAGATGCATTGACGATGATGTCCAATTCTCTTAAAGCCGGATACAGTTTTTTTCAGACGGTGGATATGGTGGCTGAGGAAATGACGGGACCTATCGCCGAAGAGTTTGGGATATTTAAAAAGGAAGTAAACCTTGGGCTGAATACAGAAAAGGCCTTGGAAAATATGGCCGGCAGGGTTTCAAGCGAGGACTTGGAGCTGGTGGTGACTGCGGTCATGATACAGAGGCAGGTCGGCGGAAACCTCTCTGAAGTTCTGGACAATATTACAGCAACGATACGGGATCGTGTGAAAATCAAAGGCGAACTCAAAACTATCACGGCACAGGGAAAAATTTCGGGACTTGTCATATCATTGCTGCCACTCGTGCTTTGCGGCTTGATTTTTATGATAAATCCGAAAATGATGAGCCTGCTTTTTACAACGACTATGGGACAGATAATGATAGGCGCGGCGTTATTCATGGAGACCATAGGGATACTGCTGATACGCAAAGTAGTGCAGATTGAGATATAGACATGAAAGGCGGGGTATCAAATGCTGCTGATAATTACATTGATGGCGTTCATTTCAAGCTTTCTGCTTGTCTGGTCCATAATGTCGTATGCCAAACGTGACAGTATTGCCGTATCTTCCAGGCTGAACAGCATCATGGAGTCTGAAACCGGGTATGAGAGCAGCGAGCTTAACAGCCCGATATATGCCAGAGTTTTCAAGCCTATCCTGGATAGCATAGGCAGGTTCATGATGAGGATAACGCCAGCCGAGATGTTATCATCCATGGAGACTAAAATAATAAAGGGAGGGAACCCGGGGAACCTCACGGTAAAGGAATGGGCCAACATACAGGCCTTACTTGCGCTGGGGCTGCCTGCGCTGACTTGCGCCATATGCTGGAAAATCAGGGCAAATGCGGGTTTTGCGATACTTTTCATATTTATTGAAATAATCCTCGCTTTTGTTCTGCCGGGGTTTATACTTGGCAAGATAATCACTGCCCGGCAGAAGGTCATTCTGAATTCGCTTCCAGACATCATCGACCTTTTGACAGTGAGCGTAGAAGCGGGCCTTGGATTTGACGGCGCGCTTATGAAGGTGGTCGAAAAAAAGCCGGGACCGCTTGCCGCCGAATTTGAAAAGGTATTGCAGGAAATTAAGGTAGGCAGGCAGAAAAGGGATGCATTGAAGGATTTGGCAGAGAGGATCGATATCCAGGATCTGACTGCCTTTATCGGTTCCGTGGTACAGGCGGACCAATTTGGCGTCGGAATAGCAAATGTTCTCAGGATACAGGCCGGACAGATCAGGCTGCAACGCAGGCAAAGAGCACAGGAACGCGCAATGAAGGTGCCTGTCAAAATGCTTCTGCCCATGGTCATATTTATTTTCCCGACACTGTTTATAGTATTGCTCGGCCCGGTAATCATACAAATGGTTCAGCAATTTTCGAAAATGTGATGACTGCATAGCAGAGTAGTAAGTTACACGTGAAGACAGCATAAAAAGATGCCTCCCCATAAGCCTCCGATTACCATTATATAGTTGGAGATGAATGAAGATAGTGGTATAATAGCCTCAGATTGTGAGGCTATTATACGCCTCCGGCGGAATTTATGCTCCGCCGGTAATTTGCCCTTAAATACTTGGATGGCAAAACGGCGATGCGCAATTATACCATGATGAATCATGGTATAATAAATGAAATAGTTCGTCTCAATTGATAATATAAAGCGGAGGCCTTTTCATATGAGTAATTTCCTTGGTGAGATAGAGAAACGCGTACTTATACATGACGGTTCAAAGGGATACATGCTTCAGAAGCTCGGCTTGAAGGGCGGAGAATGCGGCGAGTCCTGGAATATTTCGAAGCCGGATGCAGTAAGGCAGGTATACCGAGCTTATCTTGATGCGGGTTCGGATGTCATCCAGACAAACACTTTTTCTGGTAACCGTATAGAGCTTGTGAAATATGGCCTTGGCGACAAGACTTATGAGATAAATTACCAGGGCGTCAGGCTGGCTCACGAGGCAGCGGACGGCAAGGCTTTCGTCTGCGCATCGATAGGACCTACAGGACTGCTGTTCGAGCCGTCAGGTGAGCTCACATTCGACAGGGCTTACGAAATCTTCAGCGAACAGGTCAAGGCAGTGGCTGACGGCGGGGCGGACGTGATCAATTTTGAGACCTTTACTGATATAGCCGAGCTCAGAGCGGCTTATTTTGCGGCACGGGACAACACGATGCTGCCTGTTATCTGTTCTCTGGCATTTGAAAACAACGGACGCACTTTGATGGGGACCGACCCCTATGTCGCCGCACTGGTACTAAAATCCGCAGGGGCCGATATGGTGGGGACGAACTGTTCCTTCGGACCCGGGCACATGACAGGGATAGTTGAAAAGCTGCATGATGCGGGCACCGGATATCTTAGTGCAAAGCCGAACGCGGGGCTGCCCCAGGTAATAGATGGCAAAACAGTATATGAAGAAACTCCGGAGCATTTCGCCGAACTCGCGGCACAATTTGCCGGATACGGCGCCAGACTCATTGGCGGCTGCTGCGGAACTACTCCTGAATTCATAAAAGCACTGAAATCAAGACTTTCAAGCCTTCCCTCAGCCACCGAAAAACAGCCCGAAAAAGGACTGCCGAGGGGTACCATTACATCTGCCGTTAAGTTTATTGAGGTTGATAAGCTGGATAAAGGCAATATAGGATATCTTGACGCGTCCAAAGATGCCGGGCTGCTCGAAGCGCTGAAGAACGGCGATTTGTCGTTTGTTGAAGATACTGCCCTCGACCTTGCTTCCGAAGGGTATGACGCCATATACGTAAATGCAGATGCGGCGCGCGGGGATACAAAGCTGCTCAGCCAGGTCGTCGACAGGACGCAGTGGTATGTAAGGGAACCTATTATAATCGGGACCGGGGACGCAGCTGCGCTCCACAGTGCGCTCAGGATATACAGGGGCATAGCCGGTGTAGCCATCTGCGGCGACGAAGCCGGCAAAGAAGCGTTGAAGGCTGTCGCGGCCAAATACGGCAGCGTGGTGGTGGAGACAGGCGCGCAGGAGGTCATCGCAATTTCACGATGAAATTGCTGATACGGAAGCAGAATTCTGCCGACCTATGAGGAATACCTCCAAGGAAAGGGCCGCAAGGTTAGCATTTGAGCGTCGACCCGCGCGGCAGCTTTCCGGTGCTATTTGGAATTCTGCGCAGTATGATCTCCTGCAGAGCTTGATACAGTCTGATGAAACAAAAGAACCGTCCCTGCGTTTCAGTTACACCACCTGCAGGATCGCGCATTTCAGGTATTCCGTCTCAGGAGCCGCCAGCAGGATCGGATGATCTTTCGCCTGCGAGCGGTACTCGATCAGTCTTATCTTACGGCGGGAGTCGATACCTGCATTATAGACAATATCCATGAACATCTCGGGATCGATATGCTGCGAGCAGGAGCAGGTTATAAGAAAACCTCCGCTGTTCAGTATCTGCATGGCCCTTAAGTTTATCTCCTTGTACCCTCGGATCGCTCCTTCCACGGAGCTTTTGTTTTTTGTGAAAGCCGGCGGGTCGAGTACGATCGTATCGAAGTGTTCTCCGCCATCGCGGTATTCCCTGAGCCTGTCGAAAACGTTTGCACTTTCAAACCTGCATATATCCTCAAGCTGATTCAGCCTTGCGTTGGCTGATGCGGTATCTACGGCATGGTCCGAAATATCGAGGCCCAGAACGCTAGCGGCGCCATAGCTGCCTGCGTGCAGTGCAAACGATCCGGTATGGCTAAAACAGTCCAGCACCTTTGCACCTTTTACGAATGGCCTGATAGCCGCCCTGTTTTCCTTCTGATCCAGGAAATAGCCGGTCTTTTGACCTTCAGCCACATCAACTGTGAATTTTATACCGTTTTCACGCATTTCAATATCGGTATCGAATTCGCCTCTCAGAAAGCCTTTTTTCTCTTCGAGGCCTTCAAGCTTACGCACGCCTATGTCGTTCCTCTCATAAACACCCCTGGGGCTAATGAGTTCGCAAAGCATGTCTGCAATTTCATATTTATATTTTTCAATACCTAGCGATGATGTCTGAAGCACAAGTATATCTGAGAATTTGTCAACAATTAGGCCGGGGAGGAAGTCCGATTCGGAGAAAACCACCCGGCAGCTGTCGAGGTCGGCAACCTTCTTACGATATTCCCATGCGGCTTCAAGCCGTTTGAAAAAGAAATCCGGCCCGATCTGTTCCTGCTCGTATGTCAGGATCCTGAGGGTGATCTGGGAATTTGGGTTGTAGAACCCTCTTGCCAGGAACCGGTTATTGTGAGCATATATATCAACGATATCTCCGGGCTTC
>JAEYOM010000149.1 GCA_023411715.1 Bacillota bacterium
TAAAACTCGGCACTCCGGTCACTCTATAACTTTCTTTCCCTTTACCTTTACGCGGTCTATCAAAAGCTTTAAAGATAGCCGTACTTGTTAATACTCTAGTACCATCGTTCAGAACAGCACAAGTTAATTCTTTTTCACCAATATTTAGTTTCCCTTGATGAGTAGCTTTAAGTAATTTTTCTTCTTCCATGACTTCACCCCTACACCATCATATAACATAATTTTACATAATACAATACATAATCTTTCATACCACAGTCCTATGTATAGTAATTTAGCATCATTTTAGTTACAAAACAGTAACTGTTATTGTAAAAATAACGTTAAATCCTTAAAATATAGGTAAAGAGGTGATGCACCCGTCTTATCCAATCCCATACAGCATATAGTACACCGCAAAAAGTCAAGTACAATCCAGTAAATTTTAGGGTTGATTTTCCACCGCGTAGATATACAATAGAATAAAAAGAACATATGTTCGATATTTAGCAATGGAGGTTATAGGCTAATGATAATGAATCGCATATACGCCAAACAGTGCCTCGTTAATTCTGGAATCGATTTCAATACGATACCAAAGAAAAATATATTAATGACTTGCAAAAGATATAATGGTATAATTGGCAAAGATAATTATGCGGCAATTTTGGATGCTTTAAATGAAATTTATAGAGAGAAGGAACTTATAAAAACTAATGTATAACTAACAGACAACTAACAACATACGCTTGAAATATGCGAAAATACGTTTACCACAGTTCTCGAAGAGGTAACAATAGAAGTTTACAGCGGAATAGAGATAATCACATTTACAGGGAACGGTATATCACCGTTCCTTGTGTGTTTGTGCGGGGCTTGACCTATACGATCCAATTTTTTGGGAGGTTGCTATGTTACTTGTGAAGAATGCAAGACTGCTGACGATGGCAGGCAAAGAATTTCAAAACGGATATGTAGCGGCGGACGAGGGGAAAATAACAGCGTTGGGCGATGATGCTTCAGAATTGGAAAGGCTCGAGGCGGAGTGCAATGAGGTAATAGACGCGAAAGGGCATTACGTAGTGCCCGGTTTTGTAGACGCTCACTGCCATGTCGGCATGTGTGAGGATTCGGTAGGCTTCGAAGGCGATGACGTAAATGAAATGACAGATCCGGTCACTCCGCACCTGAGAGCCATCGACGCTATTTACCATGCGGACGGGGCCTTTCAGGAAGCGCTCGAGGCAGGCGTCACTACAGTTGTAACAGGTCCGGGCAGTGCGAATGTCATAGGCGGACAGTTTGCAGCGCTGAAGACATATGGCCGAAGAGTTGAGGATATGCTTATAAGAGAGCCTGTAGCGATGAAAGTTGCCTTTGGCGAAAACCCAAAAGCTATTTATCACGAGAAAAGACAGTCCCCTACGACCAGGATGGCAACGGCCGCGATCCTCAGGGAAAGCCTGATGAAGGCGAAGGAATACCAGCAGATGCTCGAAGATTATGAACGCGACAGCGAGAACTATGATAAACCGGATTTTGATATGAAGCTCGAGGCATTGCTGAAGGTGTTGAAGGGGGAAATACCTCTGAAGGCGCATGCGCACAGGGCGGACGATATATTAACTGCGATCCGCATTGCGAAGGAATTCGGCGTAAGGATAACGATAGAACACTGCACCGAGGGGCATCTGATAACGGATATACTCCTGGAGGAAAACGTAAATGTGATAACGGGGCCCTTCCTGACGGACAGGTCAAAGATCGAGCTTAGAAATCAGAGTATCAAGGCGCCAGGCATAATATCGAAGGCAGGGGTCAAAACTGCCATAATGACTGACCATCCCTGCACGCCGGTACAGTACCTGCCGCTCTGCGCGGCGGTCGCCGTAAAGGAGGGCATGGACGAGGAAGAGGCGCTGAAGGCGATCACGATAAACGCCGCCGAGATAACAGGTATTGCTGATCGCGTCGGAAGCCTCGAGGCCGGGAAGGACGCCGATATAGTCATTATGGACGGTCATCCGCTGGAGCTGAAGTCCAAGGTATTATACACTATTATCAATGGTCAGGTGGTTTACAGGATATGATGAAATTCCATACGAATTCTGCCGATGAGACGGCAGAGCTCGGAATGAAGCTGGGAAATATATTGCAAAGCGGAGATACCGTTTGTCTATCGGGCGACCTGGGGACAGGGAAAACAGCCTTTACCGGCGGCATTGCAAGATCGCTGGGGATAAACGAATATGTCACAAGTCCGACCTTTACCATTATAAATGAATACGAGGGGAGGCTTCCGCTTTATCACTTTGACGTTTACAGGATCGGCGACGCGGGTGAAATGATCGAGACAGGCTTCGACGATTATATCGGAGGAGATGGGGTAGCAGTGATCGAATGGGCTGAACTGATCGAAGAAATTTTGCCCGGGAACCGCATCGATGTCAGGATAGAGAAGGACGACGCCTCATTAACTGACAGCAGGTTGATCACTTTTCAATTCCGCGGAGAGAAGACTACAGGATATGAAGGGAGGCTGACGCATGAGAGCATTGGCGATTGATACGTCCACCGCTATGGCCGGGATCGCGGTCGTGGATGAAACAGGGTTACTGGCCGAGTTCCTGTTAAAGGACATGAAGACCCATTCCCAGAAGCTCGTGCCTATGCTTGCCGAGATACTGGACAGCCTCAAGCTTACGCCTTCCGACATGGATATCTATGCGGCCGTCACGGGGCCAGGATCATTTACCGGCATAAGGATCGGCGTCACCACTGTCAAGGCATTGGCATATGCGCTTAAAAAGCCCGCCGCAGGGGTTCCGTCGCTGGATGCCCTGGCAAATGCGGCCGCCGTACCGGAGAACAACCTTGTCTGCCCGATGCTGGATGCCAGGAACAACCAGGTTTACACGGCGCTGTACAAGTCTCGCGGAGGCGCCCTCAACAACCTTTCCGGCTATATGGGGATACATGTTTCGGAATTGGTCAAACACATCGAGGATAAGGCCGGGGATTCGAAGATACTGTTTACCGGAGACGGTGTTATGCTTCACAGGGATTTTCTCAGGATAGAACTCGGCGAGCGCTGCATGTTCATGCCTGATTTCGCGCTCCAGCAGATAGCGGCGTCCGCCGCGCAGATAGCTTTGACGAAGGCTTTAAGGAAAGATACCTCGGACTGTATGGAGCTGGCGCCTTTTTATCTCAGACCGTCCCAGGCGGAGAGGGAGTTTGCCAAAAAGGAAGCTGCCGGCAAGGCCGACAGTGAAAATAGAGCAGACACTTCAGGCATCATAAGAAGCTCGGAAGATTCATGCAGTTCTGAAAGCAACGGAGGCTGCCCATCCGAAACATGAACGATTTTAAAATTGTGAAAGCATGCCGGGATAATATAGAAGATATCGTTATAATAGAAAATCTCAGTTTCAAAATTCCCTGGACCCAAAAATCCATTACAGACGAAATCCTGAGAAACGAATCCGCATGCTATTTCTGCGCCGTAACAGGCACAAGGACCGTGGGCTATGCCGGCATGTGGCAGGTATTGGACGAGGGGCATATAACAAATATCGCGGTTCACCCGGAATTCAGGAAAAGCGGAGTGGGCGGCACGCTCATGGAGGCTCTGATCAGGGAAGCGGAGGAGCGGGGCATAACGGCGCTGACGCTGGAGGTCAGAAAGAGCAATTACAACGCGCAGGCCCTTTACAGGAAATATGGCTTTGAAGACGGCGGGATGAGGAAGGCATATTACGCCGACAACCGCGAGGACGCCATTATCATGTGGAAGCGGCTGCATTGATGTGATCTGCGGCAGATGCGGCATAGGCAGGACCGATCCTGTCCGGCCGTTTTTGTTCGGATGTGAACAGCAGGATCATTCGGATCTCAGCTCAAGCAAATCACCTATTGCCGTCCCGGTCGACGATACAGTCCCCGCGGGCAGCTCCAGCACACTTTCGGCATTTCTCACTATTTTGGAAACTCTCCAGGGCTTGATGCCCTCTTCAATATAGACTACGGTTCCGTTGGCGCTCATAAAAATGGCATCTATAGCAAACCGCATGAAAAACATATGGATCGAGTTGCACGGTGTGATAAGCAGGCCGTGCCCCGCGGGGAGCTCTCTTTTGAACTGTAGGCCCATGAATCTTGTGAAAAAAGTCCGGGCGTGGGAGCAATTGTTTGCCAGTACGGTATTGCGGGTAACATTCATTATAGCCATTGCACCACCTCCGATCAGCTTTAGCGGCGAAAAGGGACATTAGCGTCAAAAAGGGACATTCCTCGTTCGTACTTTGAAGGTGTGTCTCAAATTGCTTTAGCGTCAAAAAGGGACATTCCTTGTTCGGCACTTTGAAGGTGTGTCCCTTTACATTATACTACAATTTTGAAATCCCATAAGACACGGAGCTCACTTTATCGTATAATCTATATAGGCAAGGTGGTGAGAACCGGTTGGAGCTGACCGACAATGAACTTATACAGAAGTGTCTGGCAGGGCAGCAGCAGTATTTTGAAGAGCTTGTGACACGATATAAAAAGTTGATATTCAGCGTTGTATATAATATGATAAATGACAAAGAGGAGGTCAGCGATATCTCCCAGGAAGTTTTCATCAGGATATACAAGGCGCTTGACAGATACAATCCGGAGTTCAAATTCTCAACCTGGGCCGTACGGATTACGACGAACCTCTGTCTCGACATACACCGTAAGAAAAAGGTCGATTCGACGCCAATCGAAGAGATAGAAGACTTTTCGGACGGCATAGATACACCGGAAGCAAGCTACATTCAAAAGGAGCGCTCGGAAAGGATACGAAAGGCAATACAGTCGTTGCCTGAAAAATATAGAACACCGATAATATTGTTTCACCAGAACGGTTTGTCCTACGAAGAAATGACAAAGGTGCTGGGTGAACCGATGACGATAATAAAAAACAGGCTTTACCGGGCCAGATTGATGTTAAGAGAGGCACTTATGCCCGATAGAAAGGAGGAGGCACTATGAACTGTGAAGCGGCAAAAGAATGTATAATGAAGTACTTTGACGGCGAACAGAACGGACCTGAAGAGCTGCAGTTCAAACAGCATTTGAAGACCTGCGAAAGCTGCAGTGAAGAATTCAATTGTATGGAAGCCATCTTCAAAACTCTTGAAACAAGGGAAGAGATCGAACCTCCGGAAAACTTTGAAGCCCTGGTCATGGATAAAGTAAATGTGATCGAAAAGGAACGCCGGGAGAGAAGCGAAAAGAGGATCGTTTGGCTCTACAACGGCGCGACTCTGCTTTCGATAGTACTGCTGCTCGTGTTTGTGGCGGATCTGAAGCAGGTCAGCGTATTCAGTGCATTCCATAAGATCGGGGAATATTTCAATTCATTCTCAAGCGCTGCGGCTGCAGTCGCAGGAGTGGTGCGTGATCTGTTTGAACTGCTTGGCAATGCGCTACTTGCGGTGGTCGATGTGGCGTTCTCGATCGTCAGATCGTTCTACCCTGTTTTCGTGGCTCTCATACTGATGATTTTTGTAATACAGAGATTGCTTAACTATGTCGGTACGCATGCCGGGAGGGAAACTGAATGAAAAAGCTGACGGCGCTGCTGATCATGGCTGCAATACTTGTGATTTCCTTTGTTCCCGTGGCTGCTGAAGGAATATACGTAGCATCCGGGAATGGGGACAGGATAAGGATACTTGAAGATGTCGGCGTTACCCAGCCTGTCAACGGAAATGTGGTGGCCGTACTCGGGGATATTACCGTTGACAGCCAGGTCAACGGGCATGTGATCGCGGTCTTTGGAGAGGTAAAGGTCAATGCGCAGGTGACAGGCCAGGTCGTGACTATATTCGGGCAAACTGAGCTCGGTGAAAATGCAAGGGTCATGGGCGACGTAATAACAATGGGCTCGCTTAAGGAAGCTCCGGGAGCCCAGGTGCTCGGCCAGCAGGTCAGGATCCTCGGGGAATCGATGAATTTCGATATAGGCGCCATATTATACCTGCAGCTTGTTATAATGCTGTTGTTCACAGTAGTGGTGTTGATCGTGGGTCTGCTGATTTTACTCATTGCAAGATCATCCTATACCAAAATGGCAAAGAGCATTGAAAAGAACGTGGGCAGGAAACTGCTGCTAGGTGTGCTGACATTCATGGGCGCAAGCGCACTGCTTCTGCTGCTGCTTGTCACTCTTATAGCTCCGCTGCTGTACATCGTAGTTCTAGTCCTTGCCATGATACCTGCAAGCATGTTTGCAGGAAGGTATATACTGAAGACCTTCAGCCCCAAAAACAGCATATATGTGGAGTTTATAACGGGACTCATTTCGCTCACGCTGCTTAAGCTGCTGATAGTCCTGCTTGTTCCGCAGGGCTGCATCCTGATAGGATTCGGACTGACGGGACTGGTCGACCTGGTCATATATTCGCTGGGTCTGGGTATCCATATGGAGCAGCATTACCTGAAGGATAATGCTGAGAAGAAATAGTATAAAAAGTTGCTTTGCTGCGGCCTTCATTTTCCCTTTTCATTATAGTCAATTCAAAATCTATCTGTTATAATAGGAAACAGGGCATATCTGCTTTGAGAAAACATTAACAAAGCCCGGATAGCCCTGTTTCGATTATTCATCTGCAAATCTGCAACTGAAGATGAGAGTAATAACGGAGGAAAAAATGATCGTAAAGGAAATTATAATACAGAATCCAACAGGTCTTCAATCCAAATCAGCTGCGATTTTCATACAGAAGGCCTCGAATTACAAATCCAGCATATGGATCGTAAAGGACGAAAGGAAGGCAAACGGGAAAAGTCTGCTCGGAGTGTTGTCACTCGGCATCGAAAAGGGATCTGCGGTGACACTTACGACAGAAGGGCCCGACGAGGCGGATGCAGCCGGGGAACTGGAGAAATATCTGCTTTCGGATACAAGTGAAATGGATTAAGGTATGTTCGATATACAGGAAGAATTAAAAAAACTGCCCGATAAACCGGGCGTTTATCTTATGAAGGACGAAACCGGCGCCATTATCTACGTTGGCAAGGCGGTGGTGCTGAAAAACAGGGTCAGGCAATATTTTCAGTCTTCAGCGGCGCACACTCCGAAAGTAACTGCCATGGTGGCAAAGATAGCCGAATTCGAATATATAGTCACCGATACGGAGTTGGAAGCGCTCATCCTCGAATGCAATCTCATCAAGGACCTCAAGCCAAAATTCAATATCCTGCTGAAGGATGACAAGACTTATCCGTACATCAAGATCACGATGAACGAGGACTATCCCCGTGTCATAATGACCAGGCGCGTAGAAAAGGATGGGTCCAGATACTTTGGGCCATATTCGAGCGTATTTTCCGTACGAGAAACTATCAGACTGATAAAGAGGATCTTCCCCTTAAAGTCCTGCAAAAAGGTGCTTCCCAGGGATATAGGAAAGGGAAGGCCATGTTTGAACTATCACATAAAGCAGTGCCTCGGGCCGTGCTCGGGAAATGTGGACAAGGAAGAGTACCGCTCCGTCATGCGCGATATATGTACGTTTCTGGACGGCAAACAGGATGCGATAATGGATAAGCTCGAGCAGCAGATGCAGGAGGCGGCGGACAAGCTCGACTTCGAGAAGGCCGCGTCGCTCAGAAACAAGCTTTCGAGCCTCAAACACATAGCGCAGGAACAGAAGGTGCTTTCGCTGGCGGGAACAGATCAGGATGTGATTGGCTTCGCCGCAAGCAAGACGGATACCTGCGTACAGATATTTTTCATACGCGGAGGAAAGCTGCTCGGCAGGCAGTACTTCATAATGGAAGGCACGGGAGAAGGAGAACTGCCCGAGTTGGCCTCGTCATTCCTGAAACAGTTTTATAGCAGTGCAGCGGTAATACCGCCCGAGATCATTGTGGCAGCTGAATTCGACGATATTGGCGTCATCGAGGAGTGGCTCGGCGAAAAACGCGGCGGGAAGGTCCGTGTCAGGATACCTCAGCGCGGTGAAAAGCTGCATATGGTGGAAATGGTATCTCAGAACGCCAGGATCGAACTCGATCATTTCAATGAAAGACTGGCTGGCGGCGGCCAGGTACAGGAAGGCCTGCAGGGAATGGCCGGTCTTCTCGGGCTTGAGAAGGCGCCTCACAGGCTTGAGGCATATGATATATCCAACACGGGATCCTCCGAGATCGTAGCTTCGATGGTCGTATTTGAAAACGGGCAGCCCGCGAAGAAGGAATACAGACGTTTCAAAATACGTTCGACAGACACTCAGAACGACTATGCAAGCATGCAGGAGGTACTGTACAGAAGGTTCAGGCATGCCGAAGCCGAAAGATTGAAGACGGTAGAAAGTCAGGACAGTGCGCAGGCCCCGAACAGTGCGCAGGCCCCCGATAGTAAACAGGCCCTCGACAGTGAACAGGCCCCCGATAGTAAACAGACCCCGGAAGCCAGGAAGGAACAATCAGCCGAAGACCATAAGTTCAGCAAGCTGCCGGATCTGCTGATGCTGGACGGAGGCCTCGGGCATGTAAACGCGGTCGGGGAGGTGCTTGACGAACTGCGTGTCACCATACCGGTCTGTGGTATGGTGAAGGATGATAAGCACAGGACAAGAGGTCTTGTATTAACGGACAGGGAAATAGACCTTACCCGGAATCTGACCGTGCTGCGTTTTGTTACCTCTGTGCAGGATGAAGCGCACAGGTTTGCGCTTGAATATAATAAAACACTGAGGACCAAACGCTATTCGAAGTCCATCTTGGATGAGGTGGAGGGTATAGGCCCCAAACGCAAGAAGGCGCTTCTGAAACACTTTGGCTCGCTTGGCAAGCTGAAACAGGCAGGCATCGATGACCTGCAGGCAGTCGAAGGTATAAGCCGGGCCCAGGCGGAGAAGCTGTACGCGTTCTTCAGATCATAGAAGCTGGACACAGGACAGTGACATTGTCCCAAAAATCGGACAGAGGAACGAATATTATCCGGTACCGGCTTTACAACGAACGTGATAAATATGGAAAGGAAATATTGACGCTGATGGCGATCTACGCGATATCTGACCTGCATCTGGCCCTGAGTATCAACAAGCCCATGGATGTTTTTGGCGGGCGATGGGAGGATTACATGGACAGGCTTAAAGAAAACTGGAACGCTGTTGTAGGCGGCGATGACACCGTCATCGTACCCGGGGATATATCCTGGGCAACCTACCTTGACCAGGCTTGCGCCGATTTCGGCTTTATTGACGGACTGCCCGGGCGGAAGGTCATTTCAAAGGGGAATCATGACTATTGGTGGACTACCAAAAGCAAACTCGACAAATTCCTGTACGAGAACGGGTTCACGTCCATAGCCTTCATGCACAATAACAGTTATGAAGCGGAAGGCGCGGTCATCTGCGGGACAAGAGGCTGGAACATGCCGGGCGAAGACGATTTCAGCGCCGAGGACGCGAGGATATACCAGCGTGAGCTTATGAGGCTGGAGCTTTCGCTGAAGAGCGCCATCGTACCGGAGGGAGGCTGTATAATCGCAGCGCTGCATTTCCCGCCGTTCAATTCAAAGGGTGTTTTTTCGGGTTTTTTGGATATAATGCAAAGGTATGAGGTTAAGACCTGCATTTACGGGCATCTGCACGGAGAAGCCGGCAAAAAGGCTGTTGAAGGGCTCTACGAGGGTGTGGAATTCAGGTTCGTGGCATCGGATCACCTTGGCTTCACGCCGGTCAGGCTGTTTTGACATTTATTTTGGCATGTATGGTCCGGGCCGGATCTACCGTTTTCGGGTAATATTCGCCAAAAATAAGCATATATATTGGCTTTACAAAAACTAATGTGTTATAATGTATAGATAATTGTGGGGGCGTATGGCCCCCTTGTTCTGCACTGCAGAATACATAGAAAAAACGGATATATAAGGAGAAAAATCAGATGCAGGTGAAAGTTGAAAATGCTGGTAAAAACATCGTACAACTTGAAATAGAAGTTGATGCGGAAAAATTTGAGCAGGGTCTTCAGAAATCCTTCGCCAAGAATTCGAAAAAATTCAATATACCCGGTTTCAGAAGGGGCAAAGCTCCAAGATACATGGTTGAGAAGTTCTACGGCGAACAGGCATTGTATGAGGACGCCATAAATGAGATATGCCCCGAGGCATATGACCAGGCAGTCGAGGAAAACGACATTCATCCTGTAGACAGGCCTGAAATAGATATTAAGCAGATTGGACGTGGCCAGACCTTTATATTCACCGCAAAGGTAACAGTCAAACCCGAAGTGGAGCTCGGCGAGTACAAGGGCGTTGAAGTCCAGAAAGCCAGCGCCGTCGTGACCGACGAAGATGTTGAAAAAGAGCTGGAGAAGGTACAGGATAAAAACTCGAGGCTCATCACTGTCGAAGACAGGCCGGTAGCCAACGGCGATACCGCAATAATAGATTTTGAAGGCTTTATTGACGGAGTGCCCTTCGAAGGTGGAAAAGGGACGGATTACAGCCTTGCCATCGGTTCGGGAACATTCATCCCTGGCTTCGAGGATCAACTGATCGGCTTGGCCGTCGGTGAGGAAAAGGACGTCAACGTATCCTTCCCCGAAGAATACGGTTCGAAGGAATTAGCCGGAAAACCCGCCGTTTTCAAGGTAAAACTCAAGGAGATCAAGCTCAAGGAATTGCCCGCGCTGGATGACGAGTTTGCAAAGGATGTCAGCGAATTTGAAACGATGGACGAATATAGGGCCGATCTCAGGAAGACGCTCGTCGAAAGGGCGGAGCACAATGCACATCACGAGGACGAGGACAACGTCGTTGAGAAAGTAGTTTCCAATGCGACCGTTGAGATCCCGCCTGTAATGGTGGAGAAGCGCATAGACGATCTGACTTACGAATTCGGGATGAGACTGCGCTACCAGGGACTCGAACTTGAAAAATATCTTGAAGCCATGGGTATGGACATGAATGCTTTCAGGGAACAATTCAAGACAAGGGCCGAGCAGGAAGTAAAGACGCAGCTGGTCATCGAGAAGGTCGGCGTGGCGGAGGGCATAGTTCCTACTGACGAAGACGTCGAAGAGGAAATAAAGAGCATCTCGGAAAATTACAAGCAGTCGGTGGAGGATTTTAAGCAACATTTGAAACCGGATGATATAGAATATATCAGAAGCACTTTGGTTGCCAGAAAGACTGTGGATTTCCTGCTCGAAAATGCTAAACTGAATCAATAACAGTTTATATTATATTTTTTGTGGGAAACAATAAAGAGACTTAAACAAAACAGGTGTTTTTGTCGTACTATAGTATGACTAATGATAGGGAGGAATATTATGAGCTTGGTACCAATAGTAGTTGAGCAGTCAAACAGAGGAGAAAGATCTTATGATATATTCTCCATGCTGCTCAAGGAAAGGATAATTATGCTGAGCGACGAGGTCAACGACGTAACTGCCAGCCTCGTAGTGGCACAGATGCTTTATCTTGATTCGGTAGATCCTGACAAGGATATACAGCTGTATATAAACAGTCCCGGAGGTTCTGTGACCGCAGGATTCGCAATATATGACACGATGCAGCATGTTAAAGCGGACGTGCAGACGATCTGCGTGGGTATGGCGGCAAGCATGGGAGCGTTCCTGCTAGCTGCGGGCACTAAGGGAAAAAGGTTTGCGCTTCCCAACAGTGAAGTAATGATCCACCAGCCGCTCGGAGGAGCACAGGGTCAGGCGACGGACATCAAGATCCGGACGGAATGGCTGCTGAAAATCAAGAGCAGGATCAACGGTATTTTAAGTGAAAGAACGGGTCAGCCCCTTGATAAAATCGAGAGAGACACGGAAAGGGATTTCTTTATGTCTGCCGATGAGGCAAAGGCCTACGGCCTTGTTGACGAAGTCATGACCAGAAAGAAATAATGGGGTGGAGCGATGTCCAGATATGATGAGAAGAAGCAGCTGAAATGCTCCTTCTGCGGTAAGACCCAGGAACAGGTGAAGAGACTGGTCGCAGGCCCGGGCGTATATATTTGTGATGAGTGCATAGAGCTTTGTTCTGAAATAATCGAAGAGGAATTTGAAGAGAACAAGGGCGATGCCGAGCTCAACGATATACCCAAGCCGAAGGATATTAAAGCGATACTGGATCAGTACGTCATCGGCCAGGAAGCTGCCAAGAAGTCGCTTGCCGTTGCGGTGTACAACCATTACAAGAGGATCAACACCGATATCAAGTCAAGCGATGTAGAAATCCAAAAGAGCAATATAGTAATGCTCGGACCCACCGGCTCCGGCAAAACACTGCTGGCTCAGACTCTTGCAAAGCTGCTCAATGTCCCGTTCGCAATCGCGGACGCAACATCATTGACGGAAGCGGGCTATGTGGGTGAGGACGTAGAGAACATACTGCTAAAGCTCATACAGGCGGCGGATTACGATATAGAAAAAGCCGAAAAAGGCATTATATATATCGATGAGATAGACAAGATCGCAAGGAAATCCGAAAACCCGTCGATCACGCGTGATGTCAGCGGCGAAGGCGTGCAGCAGGCTCTGCTGAAAATACTTGAAGGTACGACTGCCTCCGTTCCGCCGCAGGGCGGCAGGAAGCACCCGCATCAGGAGTTCATACAGATCGACACCACCAATATCCTTTTCATATGCGGCGGCGCTTTCGACGGTATCGAGAAGATAATCGAAAGCCGCATCGGCACCAGGGCCATCGGTTTTGGCGCAAAGGTGGAGAGCAAAAAGGAAAAGGACATCGGAGAGATATTATCGCGCATACTTCCGCAGGACCTGCTGAAATACGGGCTGATCCCGGAATTTGTAGGCAGGCTGCCGGTCATCGTGACGCTTGGCTCTCTTGATAAGGAAGCGCTTATAAAGATACTGACCGAGCCTAAGAATGCGCTGGTGAAGCAGTATCAGAAGCTGTTCGAGATGGACGACGCTCTGCTTGAATTCGATCAGGACGCACTCGGCGCCATCGCAGACAAGGCGCTGGCACGCAATACCGGGGCCAGGGGCTTGCGGGCGATAATAGAGGAGATAATGCTGGATGTGATGTACGATATTCCGTCAGCGACGAACATAGAAAAATGTATCGTCACCAAGGATACAGTGGAAACAAAGGCGGCTCCGAGCCTGGTACTCAACGAAAACAGAAAGCCGTTGAAAAAGACGGCAGGCAAGAAATCCAGGGTCAAGAAGGAAACAGCTTCCTGAGGCGGAATGTTTCCGGTAGATTGAAATAAGACAGGGTATTCCCGCTAAAATCGAGGGATACCCTTTTTTGTCGGCTTGATCCGGCTGTGATTTTTTACTGATTGGTATTTCGCTCCTCCTGCGGATAATTTTATTGTGTTAGTCAATACTAAATGTGATATGGTTTGCAATGCTTAGTATAACTACACAAGGAGGAGATGGAATGCTGACCAATACCTTTCTGATCATTCAATTTTTCTTTTCCATAATAATAGGAATATACTTTCTCAATCTGCTCAAATCGCAGCAGGGAAATAAGAGCGCTATTGAGAAGGAATCAAGAAAGGAACTGGAGAAGCTCCGTAGGATGAAGGAGATCAAGCTTACCGAGCCTTTGTCCGAAAAGACCAGGCCTTCAAGTCTCACGGATATCATAGGCCAGGAGCAGGGACTCAAGGCTCTGAGAGCTGCGCTTTGCGGACCCAATCCTCAGCACGTCATAATTTACGGACCTCCGGGCATAGGCAAAACTGCGGCTGCGAGGGTCATTCTTGAGGAAGCCAGACAAATGCCGATTTCGCCTTTCAAAAGGGAGTCCAAGTTCGTGGAAGTCGATGCGACCATACTGCGTTTCGATGAACGCGGCATAGCGGATCCACTGATCGGTTCGGTACACGATCCTATCTACCAGGGCGCCGGAGCGTACGGCGTGGCAGGGATTCCGCAGCCCAAGCCCGGCGCTGTTACTAAAGCCCACGGCGGTATACTTTTTATAGATGAAATAGGCGAACTCCATCCCATCCAGATGAATAAACTCCTGAAGGTGCTCGAAGACCGCAAGGTGATCCTGGAGAGCGCGTACTACAGCTCCGAGGATCCAAACATCCCGGCGCATATACATGAGATATTTCAAAAAGGGTTGCCTGCCGACTTCAGGCTCGTCGGTGCTACAACGAGGACTGCCGAGGAGCTTCCGCCCGCACTGCGTTCTAGGTGCGTTGAGATCTATTTCAGACCTCTGCTTGCGGATGAAGTCGCCATAATCGCGCGTAATGCGGCATTCAGGGGAGGCTTCCGCATGGAGGAAGGGATCGAGGAGCTGATTGCGAAATATGCGCAGAACGGCAGGGACGCGGTCAATATAGTACAGGTCGCCGGAGGCGTAGTACAGGTAGAAGGCAGAAACACCATTATGCGTAAGGATGTGGAATGGGTGGTGGAATTCGGCCACTACAGCCCAAGGCTCGACAAGAAGATATGCGCCCGCGAGGACCAGGTGGGATGCATGAACGGCCTTGCAGTATTCGGAAACGCAACAGGTATCGTAATAGATATCGAAGCCTCCGCGATCAAAGCTCAATCGGGCAGGGGCAACATAATGGTGACAGGGATAGTCGAGGAGGAAGAAATGGACGGCAGGGGCCATAAATTGAGAAGGACCAGCTCGGCGAAGGCTTCCGTGGAAAATGTTCTGACCGTTTTAAAGAGAATTCTCGATGTTGATCCGAAGGAATATGACATCCACCTGAACTTTCCCGGCGGCATACCAATCGATGGACCGTCTGCGGGCATTGCGATCGCGGCGGCAATTTATTCGGCGATATTGAATATACCTGTAAGCAATGATATCGCCATGACCGGCGAGCTTTCCATCAGGGGAAGGGTCAAGCCAGTCGGCGGTGTGGCAGCCAAGGTGGAGGCGGCCAAACTGGCCGGTATCAACAAGGTGCTCGTGCCGAGGGAAAATTGGCAGGAGACATTCGGTGACATGGGTATCGATGTGATACCTGTGGATGACATATTACAGGTAATTGAGCAAACGTTCGGTCGCGGCCTTATCAAGCATGAAGATGAAATGCCGGTGCAAAAGCCGGTCGTACCTGTTCTGGCGGCTTCGCCCGTTATTGACAAAAGCTTCTGAGCAGTCGGCACACATCCGCGACGTAGTGGGTATGCAGTCGGGCAGTTGGCACACATCCAGCACGCAGCCGGCGCGCAGTAGGCACCCAGCCAGCATGCAGTCGGCGCGCAACGGGTATGCAGCCGGGCAGTCGGCGCGCAGCGGGTATGCAGCCGGGCAGTCGGCGCGCAGCGGGTATGCAGCCGGGCAGTTGGCACACATCCGGCACGCAGCCGGGCACACAGTCGGCGCGCAGTCGGCACGCAGTGGGTATGCAGCAGTGGATGATAGTTAATACTCAGTCATATCTTCATGATATCAGCATATATACTGCAGTATGGATTCCGGCAGGCAGTGCCGATCCGTCACTGTAGTTTTTTATTATAATGTGTTATTATATTAATTTGAAAGCCCGATACATAACCTGACCGACAGGAAGGTCGATATACATGAGAAAAAAGGCTCCCGCAGCAACAGGACTGGCGCTGGCAGGCATGATCATAATTTATTTGTTATCACCGGGGTCGTTCAGACTTCCCGGTTTGGATGTAGCTCCGGAAAATGCCGATAGACCGGCTATGTCAGCTGAAGCGGCGGGCGAAACCACATCAGCTGAAGCGGCGGATAAAACCACAGCGGATGAAGCAACGGACAAAACCACAGCGGCTGAGGCGGAACCACAGGCGAGTCTGCAGGACAGTCCGATAAAGCCAACGGACATAGAAGGCATCGTTCCCGGCGGAACAATATCGGCCCATGTAAAACGTGTAGTTGACGGTGATACGCTTGTGGCGGCATACAAAAACAAGGATTACCGGATAAGGCTGCTTTGCATAGATACGCCTGAATCCGTCAAGACTGGTGTAAAGGTGCAGGCATACGGCAAGGAAGCTTTCAAAAAGCTCAAGGAACTGGTCCAGGACAAGGAAGTAAAGCTGGTGTTTGAAAAGGATACGGATGACCGTTACGACAGGCTCCTCGCGTATGTAATACTGAATGATGGCTCCTGCGTAAATTCGGTCCTTGTTGAGGAGGGCTATGCCATAGTCGATTTTGTCAAGCCCAATACCGTCAACAAGGAATATTTTACGGATCTGATGGAAAATGCGATCAGCCGGGGCAGGGGAATGTGGTCGCTGCCCGAAGATGGGCGGCCGTTCGTTAAGGATAGGGACGGAAGCTATCATCCCAGATATTACGACGAAGAAAAGGCCGCGTGATTTGCCGTACATTACAAAAATGTAAGAGTTCCGTACGGATTTGTAACATTTATCGATGGTAATCGAAAAAAGAGTATTATATACTATGCTATATAGATCAGATGCTGTGCCGTCCCGTAATACCTGAAGCTGCGGCAAAGCAGGCTAAACCTGAATGATTGATAATATGGGGGGTTACAGATGAGTATATTTCAGGCAATAATTTATGGTATCATCCAGGGACTGGGCGAATTCCTGCCTATATCGAGTACAGCTCACATCACGCTGCTGCCGTGGTTTTTCGGGTGGAAGGATCCCGGTCTCGAGTTTGACATAGCATTGCATATGGGGACCTTGATTGCCGTAGTGATTTTTTTCTGGAAAGACTGGATTGGGTTGATCAAGGCAGGGCTGACAAATGTAAAATCGAGCGAAGGCAAGCTTTTCTGGTATATCATGCTGGCATGCATCCCGGGCGGGATATTCGGCATATTGTTCGAGGATCAGATTTCCACTACCTTTAGGGATCCGTTGCTTATAGGCGTTATGCTTATAATCATGGGTATCTTTCTGTATGTCGCGGATAAATTCTTCGAATCCAGAGTGGAGTTGAAAGAAATAGGACTCAAAAGAAGCTTTCTAATAGGTGTCTCACAGGCGCTTGCCATGTTTCCCGGAGTATCGCGCTCAGGGATCACGATGGCCGCAGGACGTGCGATGGGCGTAAAAAGGGAAGATGCCGCAAGGTTTACATTCCTGCTGTCCACGCCGTTCATATTCCTTAGCGGCGTATACAAGGCAAAGGATCTGGTCAGCGTATCCGTGGATGCTGTCCCGTTCGCTGCAGCGATAATTGCATCCGCTATTGTCGGAGCGCTCAGCATCAAATTCCTCCTCGGTTACCTCAAACGCAGGGGCTTCGGTATATTCGCAGTCTACAGGCTGATTCTGGGAGCAGTTGTCATTGCTTTTGCACTTATCCGTTAGTCCTATGTTGCATTAGGTCCGCGGCCCTGCATATAGGACTAGGAGCCCCTGGAAAATAGGGAAATCGAGACTATATAACATAAATTTACATCTTGTTATAATGTATACGAACATTAGCGTTTCTCCTATTTTTTAGGGGCATGGGACAAAACCCATGTTTTTTTTTGTGTTTTTTACTTCTAATAATCCTTTATGATAAAATCAAATAATAGTTTGGAGGCAAGGACGGGGGCATATATTTATGAGCAATATCCTTTTGGTAGAAGATGATATGGGTATTATCGAAGGGCTGGAGTATTCTCTGCGTAAAAACGGCTTCGGCGTCGATACGGCGAGGACGAAGAGGGATGCTGTCTTCTTCAATAAATGCCATGGCTACGTCGCTGACCTCACATATCGAAAATGAAAAACATAACCGGGAATTTCTCAAGGACACCATATCCGACATATCACACCAACTGAAAACACCCCTGACTGCTCTTAAAATGTATAACGAGATTATTCAAGAGGAAGAGACCGGAAACGGCATTGTGGATGAGTTCGTTTTAAAAAGCGAACGGGAGCTTACAAGGATCGAGGTTCTTATCCAAAACCTGTTGAAGCTTGCAAGACTTGACGCGGGTTCGATTAAGCTTGAAAAAAGCATGAACAGCCTGAAGAATTTTCTTGATGATCTGATTGAGCGGTACCTCACCCGGGCGGAGCAGGAGCAAAAAACAATTTCCCTTGAATGTGACGAGCGCATAATAATGGAATTTGATGAGACATGGCTGCCGGAAGCAGTAAGCAATATCGTAAAGAACGCGTTGGACCATACGATCGCCGGAAACAGGATCGATATATGCTGCAGAGAAACTCCTGTCTTTTACCAGATCATTATTAAGGATAATGGAAGCGGTATACATCCCGAGGATATAAATCATATTTTCAAAAGGTTTTACAGGAGCCGGTTTTCAAAGGATAAACAGGGAGCCGGAATCGGACTTACCCTGGCAAAAGCCATTGTCGAAATGCTCGGCGGCTCCATTACGGTAGAGAGCGCATCAGGCAAGGGGACGGCTTTCAGTCTCGTATTCCCGAAGCTTTCAAATCTGTAAGACAGGATACATCCGATTGTAAGATTTATATGATACCATCTCGATAAAAGAGAGGTGTTAACATTGAATATTTTAAAAACAGAGAATTTATGCAAGACATACGGAAGCGGAGATACTAGGGTGGACGCCCTTAAGAACGTGACTTTCTCCGTTTCAAAGGGAGAATTTGTCGCTATAGTGGGGCCGTCCGGCTCGGGAAAAAGCACTCTTCTCAACTTACTGGGAGCATTGGATATGCCGACTTCCGGCAAGGTTTTTATCGACGGCATGGACATATTTACGATGAAGGAAAAAGATGTTTCGGTGTTCCGGAGAAGGAATATAGGCTTTATTTTTCAGGCGTATAATCTTGTTCCTGAATTGAATGTCGAAGAAAATATTGTTTTGCCGCTGCTTCTGGACTACCGGAAGCCCGATAAAGCGTATATTGACGAACTGCTGGGCATACTGGGACTTACGGAAAGAAGGCACTTCCTGCCCAATCAGCTGTCCGGCGGGCAGCAGCAGCGTGTCGCCATCGGGCGGGCGCTTGCGGGAAAACCCGCGATTATTCTGGCGGACGAGCCTACAGGAAATCTCGATACAAAAAACAGCCATGACGTAGTTAACCTGATGAAGCTGTCAGTTGAACGATATAAGCAGACGCTTGTTATGATCACGCATAACCAAAGCTACGCTGCCTTTGCAGATCGCGTGCTGGGCGTAGAGGACGGCATCGTGACGGATCTGGGAGGCGACAGGAAATGAAAAGCTATTTAACGCTGGTACCCAAATATCTTGCGGCTCACAGGAAAAAAACGAGGCTTGTAGTAACCAGTGTGGCAATAGCTGTCGCATTGGTGACCGGAGTATTTTCCATGCTGGATTTCTTCCAGCAGTTCGAAAAGATCCAGCAGATACATGAATACGGGAATTACCACCTGACCTTGATCGATCCCGCCGACGAAGAAAGACAGATGATCTCTTCCCGTATAGACGTTAAAAATTCAGGAAGATGGATACCCCTGAAAGACGGTAAGCTGGGCGAAAAGACTTGTAAATTGGCCGCAGTCGATGAAAATTTCGCACCCAACTTACAGATAAAAATCATTGAGGGACATTTCCCCTCCGGTGAAAACGAAGTCTTACTGGAGGCTTGGGCTGTGGAAAGCCTCCGGTTAAAAATTGGGGATAGTGTTAAAATCACTTTTGCAGGCAATACCCGAAAAGAGTTGACTGTAAGCGGAGTTTACAGCGATTACGGCGACACCAAGGCAGCCGACACACCCGGAATTTATATGAGCATTTCGGGAGTTGAAGCATTAAAGAATGAAGAAGTACGGCCGATACTCGCTATCGAGTTTAAGGACAGGGTCAATATCAGCAAGGCGGAGCAGGAGATACGGACCAGTCTGGGTATCGATGAGAGCCGGCTGAAGAGGAATACCTATCTGCTTGCCGTCATGGGATACGGAAAAGGCAGCACGGTCATGGGCCTGTATGTGACGGGTGCGGTTTTATTCTTTATTATCCTCATCGCCGGAGTTCTGATGATATACAATACTTTCAACATTTCCGTAGTGGAAAGGGTACAGCAGTTCGGACTCTTAAGGTGCATCGGGGCGTCGCGTCAGCAGGTAGGCAAGCTCGTGAGGCGCGAAGGTCTGCTGATCGCGCTCAGAGCCATTCCTACAGGGCTGCTGGCGGGTATGCTGCTGGCCTTCCTGTGTTCGGTGGTACTCAAATTTTACAACAGCAGCGTTTTTGGCGAAATTGCGCTGTTTAATGTAAGTATTATCGGCCTCATAGCCGGTATTGCGATAGGGTTTCTAACTGTGATCATCGCATCCTCGATGCCGGCGAGGAAGGCGGCGCGTGTTTCGCCCGTAAATGCCGTGACAGGGAGCTCACAGTTAAAAATATCCAGGAAGAAGAAAAAGGGAGTATTGACGAAAATGCTTCATGTCGATTTCGCAATGGGCATCAATAACGCTCTTATGAAAAAGAAGACGTTCATCCTCATGGTATGCTCCATTGCCGTCAGTATTGTATTGTTTCTTGGTTTCCAGGTATTTATAGATTTTACGCAGGCGTCGCTGAAAACAACAAAACCATATACGCCGGACATATCGCTCGAGGCGAAGCAGGAGGGGGCACTTGGAAATGATCTGTATGAACGGCTCTCCGCTCTGAATGGGGTTAAAAAAGTATATGGAAGAATGTTCGGCTATGTGGAGGCGGCGTTTGATGCCGACAGGATAACGGACGACTACAGGAATATTATCGGAGAAATTAAAACTACAGGGGACGGTTTGATCGTACCGCCCGAAAAATCCTGGCTGATCTCATATGATCAGAGCCAGCTCAACTGGGCGAAGGCTGACCTGATCAAAGGAAAGCTTTCAGAAGAAGAGCTCAATAAAAACAATGGCATTGTTGCGGTCAGAACTCCAACAAGGAAAGGCGTTACGTTTCAGCCCACAACTCTCGAGCCGGGCGACAGGGTATATATAAAGACTCCTGACGGTATAAAGGAAAAGACGGTCATGGCCGTACTGCTGACAGTCCCGTTCAATGATTCGCAAACCACGCTTACAACATTCATAACAACCGAGAAGCAATTTGCGGAGCTGACGGGAGATTCAGCGTTAAGGGTTATCGATATGCAGCTCGACGGGTCGGGACAGGAGGAGACCGTAAATGAAATAAAAAGTATGCTCAACGGTAACATTACGTTATATGACCAACGTCAGAAGAATTCGGAAATCAATGGGTATTTCATGACTATGGCGGTCTTTATGTACGGCTTTGTGGCTGTAATAGCTTTGATCAGTATTTTGAACATCATAAATACCATGAATACCAGCGTAGCATCCAAAACGCGGTATCTAGGGGTCATGCGGGCAGTAGGCATGTCCGGCGGCCAGCTTGGCCGGATGGCGCTGACAGAGGCTGTCACATACGGCATTACAGGATGTATCGCGGGCTGTATCCTGGGGGTGGTACTTCAAAAAGCTCTGATCACAAATTATATTACAAAGCTTGTTGATTTGTGGAAGTTCCCGTATTTGCAAATCGGAGTAATATTCATCCTCGTGCTGATAATCTCGCTGATTTCGGTCAACAGCCTGCTGAAGCGGATAAAAGCACAGGGCATCTCGAAGGTGATCGGATCGCTGTAGGAGACGGTAAAAAGGCAGACGAACCGGGGTTCGGCTGCCTTTTGAACGTGCGGCGTGTCCAGCAAAGCTGGACCGCGCTAATTGGTGTGAGTCCCATCCCGGTTCGCCTGTCTTTTGGATATAGTTCAGCTTGAAACGCTTGCCTAGCCTGTGAACCGATGGTAGAATATAGCCATGCAGGAAAAAAAGAGATATAAAACCAAAGAAATTATGAAAAGGATGTTATCGTACATCCGTAAATACAAGCTAGGCGTACTAGCCTACCTGGTGCTGTCAGCCTGTGTGACCCTGATCAATCTCGCATGTGCGGAGCTTATCAACGGCTCTGTGGGGTCTGCGATCGACGGAAGGCAGAACGATCTGGTCAGATATCTGCTGCTTGCGGGCCTGGTACTGTTCGCCGGTATATTCATAACTTTTTTTGCGACCTACATATACGGTCGATTCAAGTCCAAGGTCATGCTCGACATCAGGAACAATGCGGTGGAGCATCTGCAGAAGCTGCAGCTTTCCTTCATCGAAAACAATCACTCCGGGGATCTCATCTCGAGGTTTACGCGTGATATGAACTCTGTATTGAATTTTATCGGAGAGGATCTTTTCAAAACAGTTATCATGCTCGTTTCCATAGTGATAACCTCGGTTTATCTTATCAGTGTGAGCTGGAAACTGTATATAGTTTCGCTGGTCCTTATGCCTCCGGTGCTTTATTTCTCGACGAAGATCACAAAGCCCATGATGGGTTTTTATGAGAAGTCTTCAGCCGAGATTGGCAAGGCCACTGCGTTTGCCCAGGATTCCTATGGCGGAATATTCATCATAAAAGCTTTCAACCTTGAGAACTTCTTTTTCGACAAGTTTTCGGGCATGGTCAAAAAGAGCTATGATTACGATATTAAAGGCATCCACAGGATGAAGTGGATGCCGCCCTTCAACATAATGCTGTGGTCGGCTCCGTTCACGATCTGTATGATCTACGGCGCATATCTTTCAATCAACAAAGAGATCGAATCGGGCAGGATATTCGCTTTCGTATACCTTTTGAACAATATTGTCTGGCCTGTTTCAGGCCTGCCGCGTACTGTGACCAATTTCAGGAATTCGCTGGGTACGGCCAAGAGGTTTTTTGACGTGATCGACAGCCCTGCGGAAAGAGAGGATGGTTCGGTTTTTTCTCCGGAAGCAGCCGCAAAATGTATCGAATTCAAGGATGTGACCTTTTCATATGGGGCTGAAAAGGCTGCTGCTCCGGACGGGCAAAATAAAGATAGCGCCGAATATAAAAAGGTTCTGGACCGCCTGAGCTTCAGTATAAAGCCCGGCAGCAGGACGGCTTTGGTCGGGGCGAGTGGTTGCGGTAAGAGCACCGTTCTGAAGCTGATTTCGGGTTTCTACGATTACCAGGACGGAAGTATAGAGCTACATGGCCACGAACTGCGGGAGTGGAGCATCCCGGCTATCCGTTCGGAAATTTCTCTTGTTACACAGGATACATACCTGTTCCCTGCGTCGGTATATGATAATATCCACTATGGAAGACCGGATGCCTCAAGGGATGAAGTAATAAATGCCGCAATATCCGCTTGCGCCCATGATTTCATAATGGAGCTGCCGGAGGGTTATGATACGCTTGTCGGCGAACGTGGGATCAAGCTTTCAGGGGGACAGAAGCAAAGGATATCGCTTGCTCGCGCTTTCCTGAGGGATGCACCGGTAATACTGCTGGATGAGCCTACTTCGGCGCTCGATACCATTTCCGAATCGCTCGTACAGGAAGCCATGAATACCGTTATGAGGAATAAGACCGCAATAATAGTTACACATAGGCTTTCAACGATCAAGGACGTTGATGAGATACTCGTCATGGAGCGCGGTCAAATCGTAGAAAAAGGAACCCATGAACAGCTTGCTGCCTGCGACAGTTTGTATTCGAAGCTTTACAGCCGGCAAACTGTGAAGAGCGATGATGAAGATAGAGAGGAAGCGGTATGAAAAAACTCGATCTTAAGGAATTCTTCGGGATATTCAAATATATACAGCCAAGTAAACCGGCATATACCATCATCATGCTTATTGACTGCCTTACCGAAATCAGTTTTTACCTGCTTACGCCTATCGTGATGAAAATAATGACCGATGCGGCTGTCAACGCCGACATGCAGCTGCTGAAGAAAGGCCTGCTTTTGACTCTGCTGGTTTCGACGTCCGGCATGGTCGTTTTCGTGACCATAGAATTCTTTCAATTCAGGTCGTTCAGCCTTACTACCACCAATCTTATAAAACTGACTTTCAAGAAAATACTGCATCTGCCCGTTCCATATATTGAACAGAACCACAGCGGGGACACGATCTCAAGGCTTACGAACGATGTTGAAACGATGGAGAACGCTTATGGATGGCCTTTAAGGATGATATTAGTCACGCTCATGCAGGGCATAGGCTCCGCGTTGATAATGTTCATACTTGACTGGAGGGTCAGTATTTTACTGATAATCATAGGGCTGGTCTCCGTGCTGATAAACATAAAGCAAAAGGATCTCGTCCGTAAATTGAGCGGTGAGATACAAAAAAGCCTGGGCAGGTATACCGAAAGCCTTTCAAACATAATCGGCGGCTTTATGACGATCAAGGGCCTTCGTTTGGAAAAATTCATGCTGGATGATGCACATGGCATAAACAATGATATTTATAAAAAGAATGTAGAACTGACGAGAAAGAGCGCCTTTGTTGAAAGCAGGAATTTCTTTTTCGGGACCATCAACTTCATCGGGGTCATACTGCTCGCGTCGTTTCTCGCAATGCGGGGTATGAGCAGCCTTGGATCGGTAATGTCCATGGTGCTGCTGCTCGGAAACGTCAATAGGCTGTTCAGCGAGATAAATGGTATGATTATTCAACTTCAGGGTTACCTGGCAGGCGCTGAAAGGGTCACCGGGCTTCTGGATACGGAATCCGAGGCCGGATCGGTACAGACGGAAGCCGTAGATGGCAGCAACGCCGTCATTGAGATGAAGGATATTGAATTCTCCTATGACAATAAAAACAATGCGCTGGAGGGTATCAGCCTTGCGGTTGGAAAAGGACAGGTCGCCGCTCTGGTCGGTCCGAGCGGAGGCGGGAAAAGCACCGTAATAAAGCTTATAATGGGTTTTTACCAACCGCGCTCTGGTAAAATGACCATAGACGGAAAACCGGTCAAAGCCTTATCCATGAAGGAACTGCGTTCATTGATCGCCTATGTTCCTCAGGATGCATACGTGTTTGACGGCACAGTCGGCGAAAACATAGGATACGGCAGACCGGGCGCATCGGCGGAAGAGATCGCCGCCGCGGCAAAAGCCGCCCACGCAGACGAATTCATACGCGAAATGCCGGACGGTTATGACACGATCGTCGGAGAACGCGGCATTAAGCTCTCCGGAGGGCAGAGGCAGAGGATCGCCATCGCGAGGGCTTTCCTGAAGGATGCGCCTATCCTGCTGCTTGACGAAGCAACATCTTCTCTCGATTCGCAAAGCGAACGGCAGGTGCAGGAAGCGCTGGGAACCCTCATGAAGGGCAAAACGGCGCTGATAATCGCTCACAGGCTTTCCACGATAGAGAACGCCGACGTGATCTATCTCGTCGAGAACGGCAGGGTCACCGAATACGGCAGTCACAATGAATTGATGTCCCTGGGGAAGCTGTACAGGACATTGTACGAGAAACAGTTCAGAATAAGCGAAGCTTCATAATTAACTGGCTTTCAGCCTGAAAAAGCATGAGAAGAGCATGTGAAAAGGCATGTAAAAAGTATATGAAACGATTCGGCCTGAAGCCGTCGTTATCTGCGCTATCGTCCCGCCCTGTAAAATATCGACCTGCCTGCAATATCAACCCGCCTTGTAAAATATCACATTTTGGGCTATCATACTAAAATGGGATCCGCAAAAATAAGATATGCGGGTTCTGACTCAGGAGGTGCTGTTTTGAGTGATTCCGATGTTTATATACTTGCAATAGAATCGAGCTGTGACGAAACGTCCGCGTCTGTTGTAATCAACGGCAGAAAAATATTATCGAATGTCATTTCTTCACAGATAGACCTGCATAAAAAATATGGGGGTGTTGTTCCGGAAATCGCCTCACGCAAGCATGTCGAACTCATCATGCCGGTCGTCGACCAAGCTTTGTCGGAGGCGGAGGTCAAGCTCACGGATGTAGACGCGATCGGAGTCACCTATGGCCCCGGGCTTGTCGGTGCGCTCCTCGTAGGCTTGTCGGCTGCAAAGGGTCTCGCGTTTGCGGCAGGAAAACCGCTGATCGGCGTTCATCATATAGAAGGACATATTTCTGCAAATTATCTTGAAAGCGAAGCACTCGAACCGCCTTTCATCTGTATGGTCGCTTCCGGAGGGCACAGCCACATAGTACATGTAGTGGATTACGACAGGTATGAGATACTTGGTCAGACACGTGACGACGCAGCGGGCGAAGCATTCGACAAAATAGCGCGGGCTCTGGGCCTGGGGTACCCCGGTGGGCCAATTATCGACAGCGAGGCGAAAAAGGGCAATAGTAAAGCCATTGATTTCCCGCGTGTCTATTTCAGTGACGGGAGCCTCGATTTCAGCTTCAGCGGCCTTAAGACCGCAGTACTGAATTATCTGAACAACTCTGCCCGGAAATGTGAAGAGGTCAATATCCCTGATGTTTGCGCCAGCTTCCAGCAGGCTGTCGTGGACGTGCTTGTCAGCAACACTATGAAAGCGGCTCTGAATTATGGCGTAAAACACGTTGCTTTAGCGGGCGGCGTGGCATCAAATTCACAGCTGCGCAGAGATATGAAGGCTGCCGTCGAACAAGCGGGGATGGAGATGTTTTACCCGCGGCCTGTGTTATGTACAGACAATGCCGCAATGATCGCATCCGCGGCATACTACGAGTATAAGAGAGGCCATGTATCCGGCCTGGATCTCAATGCGATACCCGGATTGAAACTCGGGTGCAGAAACTGTGGATAACTTTTATTCTCCACAGTTATTACGACCTGTACCGACTTTTAAATAGTATGAGCCATTTATGGTAAAAAACGACAAAAGTAGAGTTTTGTCGAAAACTTAAAAAGGTTTTTAAAAAGAAAGGTGTACTTTTGAAAGTACATAAATAGTGGCGTTTCACAAGATCACCGATATTCTGAAAAGTTAATTATTGATAAAAAAATTGTAGAAACGGCAACTGTGAATTATGTGGAAACAGCTCGGAAATCGCGTAAAATGTAGCATTTTCTTGTGTGGATAAAAGTGTGGATAGTGTGGATTACAGGTGTCGGAAATTGAATTTTCATAGAGACATGCAATAGAAAAAACTACTTATTATTGGAATAATTAATATAATTCTTTAGGACTTTTTTGACATAACCTTGAGTTTCGGCATAGGGAGGAACGCCGTTGTACTTGGTGACAGCGCCGGGACCGGCATTATAGGCTGCCAGTGCCAGTTCAAGATTGCCGTCGAATGCGACGAGCTGATCTTTCAGATATCTTGTGCCGCCGTCAATATTCTCACTTACGTCCCAGGGATTATCGACTCCAAGTGAATCCGCCGTTCCGGGCATAAGCTGCATAAGGCCCTGGGCGCCGGCGTTCGAGATCGCGTAAGGGTTGAAATTCGACTCCTGCTTTATGACAGCGCGTATAAGATCGGGATCTACATGGTATTTCTGCGAGCTTTCGGTAATACTGCTTTCGATCTGCGTATTCAGCTTAAGCTTGTCCTGGGCCGTGCCGGTCCTGCTTGCTGCAAGTGAAAGCAGCGCTTTCTGCAGAGCGCTCGAAGAAGAGCTCGTATCCGTACTTCCATAGCCATAGGAAGAGGTATTACCGAGAATGGATTGCAGGGCTGAACCGCCATCCAAACCGGTATCCACACCGGTATCTGCACTCTGCGCTGCATCCGACGCTGAAACGGAGTCGTCCAGGTACTGCTCAAAGGATGCGGTATCGGAAGCGCCTTTGATCCTGACAGGCACTCTGCTTTGAATTTCATCAAGTTTCTGTTGGAATATATCTGAAATATTAGGTATCATGCAACCCTCAACCTTTCAATAACATTTTACCATAACATGCCTGCGTATCAAAACAATACATCCTGCTGCCGGAAACACTTGCCGGAAACACTTGCAGCAAGTACTGCCGCAGATCCTGCCGGCAATCCTGTCGGACCGGCTGAAATCATATAATCTCGCCACTAAAAGTAAGCATGGTCAAATCACCGAAATCATCCACACTAAGATTATCGGGAAGCTTCAGAGATTAGATTAGAGGTTTAAAATGGAATTTGAGATATAAATCGGTAATCAGAGGTCTAGATTGGTAGTCAAAGCTAGAATTGGTAATCAGAGGTGTAAATTGGCTTGCTTATGAAATGTTACGTTCTGATTTCCTGAGGAACTTTGAACAGGCGCTTTTTATTTCGCCGTCAAACCGGCGGACAGTGAAAAGCTGGCAATATCCGTTAGCTGGATCCTGCGCGTTTTCGCTTGATTCAGGTATGAAAAATTCACATTCTATACATTTTGGCTTGCGTTCGTTCGGCAGCCATGCCTCGACTCTTCTCGAATATCTCGCGCAGTAGAAATCGCCCGATACGATACCGTGGATCCTGCAAAAAATATCTCTGTTGATCTTTACTCTGACACCTTTAGCACAATTGTTGCAGCTTCCAGCTTGTTTCATTCGTACCCCCCGATTTACATCAGACCCTTTGCAGAATATCAACCGATCTTATTACTGCGGTCATCTATGATATGGTCAAGCCGTACTTGTACCAAGTTGACCCAATAAAAGGGGGGCGTTTTATTTGACCTTTATCATATATTAAAACCGCTTGCCAAATACCGCACAAGTGACGCCCCTCTACCATATTACCACAGGGTTCATGCTAATGGCAAATACTGGGAAATAATTATTGCTGCAGGAAGAGAACGGTACCAATGTACTGGATCACAGCGGTGTAAAAGTTAGTGATTTGACCGAGGCTGAAATTATTTCCGGGAGGCAGGTATATGAGTGTGCTAAATTATATTTGGAATAATACGCAGCAGCTGAAATTCAACTGGCAGCACTAATCAGCAAAGACTGCACCACACCAGCCGAATTGACGGCTAAACTCAAAAACCTGTTTTCGGGAGCGTTGGAGAAAATACTCGAAGCCGGAATGGACTTTGTAGCACGGGGGCTCTGCCCCCGGAAAATTTATATGATTAGTGTCCCAAAAAACTCAGGCCTATGAAAGTCAGGCTTCGAGTATTCTATAGGATTCCAGCAGCCATAATGAGGATAGGCTGTTTCATCACCGCATTTATAGAAGTTGGCAGCCATTTTCTTCCCCGAAGCAACAGAAAAATTTTCATAATACTTTTTAATTAAATTAAAAGGTATACAATATTCGACAGACCATGATTCAATATTGGAGGAATACGACTGTTCGTATGAAAAGAGTGGTCGGATATTGAAGATCTCTGGCTCAACGTCGTTTATATAAAGTCTGTTTTGTCTACCATTACCTATGCCCAGCAATAATGTTCCTGCAGCATTTACTTCAAAATTCAAATACCTTTCGTCGTTTTCGGGGTCCGGATTAAAAAAGAATTCTACACAGCTATCCTTCCAAACTGGTTCATTCATCCTGAAATAAGTTATCATTGGGTTCTTTTCATATGATTTAAACAAAATATGAAAGCACAACTCTGTATATAGCAGTTTTACCTTCGTAACCGGCATATAGCCGTTCAAATTCCAGGGGTAACAATCAATGCAAAGGCTGTCTATTTCGTTCCAGATGCAATTATCGTAGCTACTGGAATCCAGTCTTTTTACGGCATATTCTTTTGCCATGCCATCTCACTCTTTTCTCAATACTCACTGCACATACAAGCGGGGCTCATTCCAGCTCCGGCACGGTGGATACCCTGCTCTATATGGATATCTCTACTTCCTCGCTTTCATGAAGCCTGTCTAAACCGTGGAGGATCGCAGAGCTAATATGTATGGAAATGCGCAGAGACTCCTCAGCGGTAAATAAGTGTTTATATATAGCGGCTTACTATCCGATGCATTTTTTCAAACTTGTTTTCCATATCCGCAATCATCTTAAACTGTGTCCGTGCTCTGTCCAAGTTGTGTCCTTCTCTATGAATCTTAAAATACACATCTCCATTCAGGTAATCAGTCAAAAATCGTATACCGCATTCGAACGTCATCAATTTGGCTGCAAAGGGTAAATGTTCAAGCTCGGCAGATGTTAGAAAACCACGCGCCGAATCCAGAAAGCCCTTCGTGAATTTCTCGAAAAGAGTAAGCTCCGTCCAGACTTTTGACAGGTCTCTTTCGTCCTCTGCGGCAGGGTTTGCACCAGAACGTATGGAATCGCCAAAGTCATACAGCGCCGATCCGGGCATGACAGTATCCAGATCTATGACGCAGATACCATCTCCCGAACTGTCATCAATCATAACATTGTTTATTTTTGTATCATTGTGCGTAACTCTTAACGGCAATTTCCCGGATTCCAGCATATCGACCAATAATCTTGTATCCTCAGACCTTTTCAGTGTAAATTCTATTTCTTCTTTTGCGCTGCCTGCACGATTCATTACATCGCTCTCCAAAGCATTTACAAAAGCTTCATATCTTTTGACTGTATGATGAAAATCTGGTATAGTCTCATGGAGCTTTTCAGCCGGATAATCGCTCAACAGCTCCTGAAACCTTCCAAAGGCCTTACCTGCTGCATACATATACTCTGCATTATCAACTACATCATATGTATGTGCATCCTCGATGAAAATGTACCCACGCCAGCAGTTGCCTTCATTATCTCTGTAAAAGCTTTCATCAGTAATGGTCGGGATAATGTTCAATGTCTCCCTGTCCGGATTGCCACCGGCATCAATGATCTTTTTACGCAGATGCGCCGTAATGCCTTCGATGTTTTCCATCAGGTTTTCAGGACTTTTGAATACGCTTGTATTGATACGTTGTATGATGTACCGCAGTTTACTCCCTTCAGACTTTCTAAAGGTGGCAACATAGGTATCATTAATATGCCCAGACCCATATGGACTAGCATCAATGAATTCACCCTGAAAGCAAAAATGTTCGATTATAGAGATCAAATTTTGTTTCATACGAAATCCTCCCATAAATCCTCAGGGTAAAGTCCTGAACGGACCATTTCAATTAAAGCGTGCCCGACAACAGGCTTATCCTCCTGATAAGTCACACCATACCAACGTTCGTAAGAGGGTAGAACTTTTACATAGGCCTTCCCCTGTGAAATAAGACTGTCAACAACAGAGGGCAGGAAAAATTCCGCTTTGGAAATATTTTTCGCATTTGACTTTAGAAATGAAGGAAATTGCTCATCTAGTTCATAAAACAAACTTGGTGTAAATCCCCATGTATTCATAGACACTATACTTCCGGCGGGTATTTCATCCCAGTGTTCCCCGTCTTCAGTATATTTCGCGATATTATCGAATTTCTGTATTCTGGTACGCTCATGTATTGACAGAAGGCTGTTGTCCGCTCCCATTGTACAAACGCCCCGGGCAACATGCCCATTTTCCGTCAGTGTATTTTCAACACTGAAGCCAACCATACAGTACTGGTATGGCTTCTGCTCAACTTTCGCATTTTTCAGGTAGTCATAAAGCACCTTGAATGAATAACGGCCATAGAAATCATCCGCATTTATAACAGCAAAAGGCCTGTTAACCGCTTTACGGCAGCTCATAACCGCATGAGCCGTCCCCCAGGGTTTTACTCTGTCCGGCGGGACGGTAAACCCGTCAGGGATATCATCTATACGCTGATACACATATTCTGTATCTATCAACTTTTCAATCCTTCTGCCAATTTTATTTCTGAACACATTCTCAATTTCCTTCTTTATTACAAATACTACTTTTCCAAAGCCTACCTGCAAAGCATCATAAAGGGAATAATCCAGGATAATCTCCCCATTTGGACCCATTTGGTCAATTTGCTTCAATCCTCCATAACGGCTTCCCATTCCTGCTGCCATCACAACGAGTATCGGTTTTACCATTTGGTTGCCTCCTTGCTTATAGCTTATTAAAACAAGTTTCCTATTGTATTTGTATATCTGCCTCTTTTTTCGGACTCACGCTATTCTGTAAATCCATCCGGATTCATTGATTGCCAGTGCCACGCATCGTTGCACATGTCTTCAATCCCTTTCTCAGCATGCCAGCCCAGTTCCTCGCCTGCCTTCGTAGGATCTGCATAGCATACGGCTATATCACCCGATCTTCTGTTTGCCACCTTATTTGGAATACTTCTTCCCGAAGCTTTTGAAAATGCTGCAATCATTTCCAGTACGCTATATCCCTGGCCTGTGCCCAGATTATAGGTAACTATTCCCGGTTTTGTCTTTAATTTTTCAAGTGCTTTCAGATGCCCGAGTGCAAGATCCACTACATGAATATAATCCCTTACTCCGGTTCCGTCTTTGGTGGGATAATCATTACCGAAGATATTTACGAACTTGAATTTGCCGACAGCAACCTGAGCTATATAAGGTAAAAGGTTGTTTGGTATACCATTGGGGTTCTCTCCAATCAATCCGCTTGGATGGGCGCCTACAGGGTTGAAATATCTTAAAATGGCAATATCCCATGCCGGGTCGGATTTATACAAATCCAGCAAAATTTTTTCAATCATCCACTTTGTGCATCCATACGGGTTGGTAGGCGCTAGGGCAAAATCTTCCCTTATCGGAACTGTACTTGAATTTCCATAGACTGTTGCCGATGAACTGAACACCATGTTTTTCACTTTGTATTTTTGCATCATCTCACATAGAAGTAATGTACCTGTGATATTGTTTTGGTAATACCATAAGGGTTTTGCCACAGATTCGCCTACCGCTTTCAAGCCGGCAAAGTGCAATACTGCATCAATCTGTTCTTTTTGAAATATTATCTCCAGCGAAACTCTATCAAGCAAATCAGCTTCATAAAATGTTATCGTCTTACCTGTTATCTCCTGCACCCTTTCCAGTGATTTTACCCTGCTATTGCATAGATTATCTATTACACACACTTCGTAACCAGCCTGTAGCAACTCGATGCAGGTGTGGCTACCAATATAACCCGCCCCGCCCGTGACTAAAATAGACATAAAGAAACCCCTTTCCATCATGCATTACTTCTCAATTATAAGGTGCTTTTGCAGAATTGAATTTATCAATAAAGTCAATTTATTTGTACTTTTGGACATTTCATAATAGCCATCAATAGGATATTATATAAATGAAACAAGACGGAGGCTTTCTATGGATTACGTAAAAACATCATTGAAGGAAGAACTTACAATAAAAGAAATAGTTACCATACACTATTTCGAATATGCAAAAGATTATATCTTCGATGGGGAAACACATGACTTCTGGGAATTCCTCGTCGTAGACAAGGGTGAAGTTGAAGTCATGGCTGATACGAATGGTTATAAATTAAAGCAGGGTGAAATAATATTCCATAAGCCAAAAGAGTTTCATAATGTATGGGCTAATGGCAAAGTCGCTCCAAATCTGGTAGTTATCGCTTTCGAATGCGATTCAAAAGCCATAAAATACTTCGAAAATAAAATTCTTGCAATCAGTGATTATGAGAAAAATCTGCTTGCGCAGATTATGCATGAAGCCAAAGCAGCATTTTCATCACCATTGGATGATCCGTCGTTGAAAAAGTTGGAAAGGAGGACTTATATTCCATTTGGGTGCGAACAGCTCATTCGGACATACCTGGAGCAAATGCTTATTTTTATGATCCGAAAAGGTGAAAGTATCCATCCGGCAAGGAAACTATCGTCCTCTGTCAAGGAAAGATCTGACGGAGATATGTTCCAAAAAGTTATAGGCTACCTCAATGACAATGTGACTTCTGATATTACCTTTGAGGATGTTTGCCATTTTTCATCCCTCAGTAAAACTTATTTGAAGGTTTTATTTAAAGAGAAAAGCGGAATGAGCGTAATGGAATATTATAAAGGGCTTAAGATAGTAGAGGCTAAAAAGCTCATTCGGGAAGGAGAACACAACTTTACACAAATTGCAGAAATGCTAGGTTATGCCTCCATACATTATTTTTCGAGACATTTCAAAAAGGCGACTGAAATGACTCCCTCTCAGTACGCCTCTACTATAAAAATAAAAATCTAATCAGATTTTCCTCAATGGATGTGGAACCATTGCAAACAGTGGATTTGAAGGTAATTGCGTGATATAATATATACAAGCGCGAGCTGCGGGACAGCTCTGTTGAGGGGTATGGGTGGAAACGCCCGTGTCTGCTTAAGATCAGACACTAACAGATGAAAAGGGGACGGGTGAATTATGAAAAAACCTGTGATTTTGCGCAGAAGATATATCCCATCCGAGGTAGTGGATATTTCCGGTGATGAACTCTTATTCAGAAGCGATAGCCTCATTGTGACAAGATGGTCTGCAATAAAACCCAGAGCGGACATACAAGGCGGCATTTCCTTTACTTTTCTCGACAGAGGCTACAAGCTGGGCAGGTTTTACGACAGGGACGGCCGCTTTCTGTATTGGTACTGCGATATAATAGAGGTCGAGTATGAACAGGCCTCGGACACTTATACGATCAACGACTTGCTGGTCGATATCAAAATATTTCCGGACGGCAAGGTAATACTATTGGATGCGGACGAACTCGGACAGGCCCTGGAGGAAGGCCTTATTGGCAGGGAGCAGACAGCAACGGCTCTCAAGGTGCTGGACAGCCTGCTGAAGCAGATATACGGCGGCAACTTCCCGCCAAAGGAATGCAAAGGGTTTTATGGTGAGGGGACACACCTCCAATGACCCTGACGAGGGATGTCCCCTTTCGACGCTGAAGCAAAGGGGGACACACCTGGATAAGCAGATGACACAGTATAATACTACTATTATGAGAGAAGCATGGGAGGGCAGCACTTTTGCCGGAACAATATACACAGAACGACAGATTGATAGACCTGCACACGCATACGACGGCGTCCGACGGCAGCATGACGCCGGTGGAGCTTGTACGGCATGCATATGAAAAAGGACTTTCGGCTGTAGCGGTAACCGATCACGATTCCATGGACGGGATCGGACAGGCGCTGGACGAGGGAAGGAAGCTCGGCATCGAAGTCATCGCGGGTGTGGAGATAAGCGTTGATTTCGACCCTGAAATGCACTTGCTCGGTTATTTCTTCAACGGGCATTACGGATCAATACTGAAATCCCTTGAAGAGCTGCGGCTGATGCGGGAGCAGCGCAATCCCAAGATTATCAGGAAGCTGAACGAACTCGGATTTGACATAACGATGGAGGAAGTAAGTGAAAAAGCCAGCGGAGCTAATGTCGGAAGACCGCATATAGCAAGGGCCATGATGGATAAAGGCTATGTAGGCAGCATCGCCGAAGCCTTTGAAAAGTATCTTTCGGCAGGGAAACCTGCATACTTCAAGAAGGACAAACTGACGCCGGAAGAAGGAGTAGCGTTGATCTCCGGTTCCGGAGGAGTGCCTGTGCTTGCACACCCGGTCTATCTCGATATGGCGGGGATCGATCTGGATCAGCTGCTGCCGTGGCTTAAGTCAGCAGGCTTGAGAGGGATCGAAGCTGCTTATTCTGAAAATACGGATGAACAGACGGCAAAATTATTAAAGCTTGCTGAGGTGAACGGGCTCGCCGTATCGGGCGGGAGCGATTTCCACGGCAGTTTCAAGCCTCATATAGAAATCGGGGTCGGAAGAGGCTTGCTCAGGATCCCGTATGAATTGCTGGAGCGGCTGAAGAGGGGATGAGCAGCGTAAAGCGGATATGGACGGCGTATGCAGTATATTTACGGACGCAAATATACGAGCAGCCTGCTGCAGCCTGAAGCGAGGATGAGGACATTAGCAGGCAGATGTGTGTCCGGTATATCAAAGCAGGTGTGGCTAGCAAATTCCCGTGAAGCAGATAAAAGTCCACGTGACAGACAAAAGCACACGCGAGCCCGTACAATTGGAAGAGAGGCGCCAATTTACTTGACACAGTGTCATGCCGCAGGTATAATTATAACGAACCGATGACGATAAAGGAAAAACAAGTGGCCCTTTTCACGAAGGGTTATTTTTATCGGCCCGGGAGTTTAGACGGAAGGCTTTTGTTATGGCAAACGAAGGGATAAAGGTCATCGCTCAGAATAAAAAAGCCAGGCATGATTACTTCATCGAACAGACAATGGAGACAGGTATCGTGCTGTCCGGCACCGAAGTCAAATCGATCAGGCAGGGCAAGGTGAACCTGAAAGACTGCTATGCAATGATCGAAGGCGGTGAGGTAATACTGAGCGGTATGCATATAAGCCCTTACGAGCAGGGGAACATATTCAACAAGGATCCTCTGCGCGACCGCAAGCTGCTGCTGCACAAGAGCGAGATCAACAGGCTGATCGGCGTCACGCAGCAGAAGGGCCTGTCGCTGGTGCCTCTGGAGCTTTACTTCAAGAGGGGCAAGGTGAAGGTCGAGCTTGGTATAGCCAAAGGCAAAAAGCTTTACGACAAGCGTGAGGACATCGCGGAGCGCGACGTCAAACGCGAGATAGACCGCAGCATGAAGGAACAGTTTAGGTGAAGTTTGAAAACTGAATAGCTTTAGATTTGCTTTAGCGTCAAAAGGGGACATTCCTTGCGATGGTAATTGAAGGTGTGTCCCCTTACAATATGGGGGCGTATTGGTTTCGACGGGATTGTTGGAACCAGTGTAGCGGGTAGAGGATTCTCGTTGGCCTCTTAAAAAACGAGAAACTAAAATTAAACGCTAAGAACAATAACGTATCTTACGCTTTAGCAGCTTAATCGCTGCTAACCGTCGGTCTGAGGTTCCTGCACCTTAGGTAGCCGGCGTCATTAAGTCAGGCCTTAGGAAGGGGAAGGTCAAATTCCGGAACTGGTTCAGTCGTAGTCTTGAGCTGGACATGAATTAAAGGCTACCGAAAGTGGAACTTTGATTGTAGAGGTCCACCGTAGGGAAACGTCAGGCCCAAGTCCGCAAGGATACTAGGCAGGGCACAAATTACAATATACACCCGTAGAAGCGCTGGAGGATATGGTTTCGGACAGGGGTTCGACTCTGGGGAAAGTTATCAGGACATCGAGTCCTGCTAACTTTTGGTGATTGCTTTTGCAATACCATAGTAAAAAGAATCGCCCTGCCTGGCGACAGGTAGGTGAAAACCCGGCTTTATCGGTGAAACCGTAACGGGAGGCAATGCGGCGAATGCTGCACGGAAAGCCCCGACGGCAATACCGAGAGGTATGTGAGGAAACTCAACAGCCTTGTATCGACTCATAGGGATCTGGAGAACATGGATGCAAATCCGGTTTAATGATCTACTAGGATGGAAAGCGGCGGAGCAGCTTGCTCCGAATAATCAATTTCCATAACACGCCGGGGGACTCGGAAAACCGAGTTCAAGATATAGTCAGTGCCAATGGAAACATTGGAAGCACATGTCCCCTCGCCTCCACCAAAGTATACACAACATACTGAGAGAAGGGAATCAAATTGGTTCCCTTTTTTCATACCTAAAGCATAAATCGTAAGTGAAAAGCACCTCAACGAGTGTCTTCACTTACGATCACTTTGTCGATAAAAATCGGGATGGCTAATTATTGGTAAGAACATACATAATAAATAGGTTTGAGTAAGATGGTGGGGATGAGTTTTTCTTACAATAATCAATTCCTATTGCAGTAAATGGTAATGTTTTTAAAAGAATAAAATAATCACACAGGGGATTCCCTTAAAACAGGCTCATATTAGTCTGTTTTTTATTTTATTAATATGGAGGATATTGATGAATAATGTGGAATATTACCATTACCAGTGAAAGTGGGTGAAAATGTTGATTACGAAGATTTGTAAAATCAATAATGCTGGTTCCTACAAAGAATTTGATGGTAGTTGTATAGAAGATTTCAAGAAATTTAATTTTATCTTTGGAGAAAACGGCTCTGGAAAAACAATACTTTCAAAGCTTTTTTGTCTACGTTCCGATTCAGAAGATGAAGCTTATAAGAAAGAGATTACCGATGAATTATTTGATTCTGATACCGTGATTGAGTTCAAAATAGATGAAAAATCCGTTAAGTGTAAAAAAGAAGCATATCCCACCCAGAAAATATATGTCTTCAATTCCGCTTTTGTGACCAATAACCTTACAGACGAGGGTTCCAATCACTCTTATCCCAGACAAAAGACCATATCAAAAAGCTTATAAATAGCTTATCAACCAGAACGGAGAGTGTATTCCAGACCATTTTTGAAAAGTATCCTTTCGTAAAAGATGATATTGAACCTGACTCATATATGCTTTAATTTAATATATCCGAATAGAAAAGTTGATAATGAAATAGCCTTCCTGGTGCCACAATGATTTATGCAAGGCACCCCAAGATTAAGCGCTTACGAATCAAGATGGATAATGGAAAAATTCAGGTGGCTATTCTTACGGGAGGTCACCCATACGACGTAATGAGCTTCAATAAGCTGCTTGGAAGCCTCCCCGGTGTGGAATATAATTTTCAAGCAATCGATGAATTCTGTACGGATCCCGGAAAATGTGCGGATAAGTATGATGTTATATTGTAACATGACAAGCAGTATGCCTCAGGATAAAGAAGATTGGAATACGGTATATAAAAAGCCTTTGGAGGAGATGCTGAGATACTCAGGCATGGTGCCTGGGTATTTTTTTTGTATTCGGCCATGAGCTTTAGGGAGCTTAAGCAGGTCATGGAAAATCCGAAATGCTCCGTTGCCAGACTGCAAGCGGGAAAGCATCGATATAATCTGGAAAAGTTGTGTTACAATAATGGAATAGATACTGGTGGAAAGAGAGAATACAATGGGGAATGAAAAATTTGAAGATTACCGGCTGGATGACGCGTTATTGAGATCCCTCAGCCTATTGCATTACATGGAGCCGACAGAAGTCCAGAAGCAGGTGATACCGGCCGTGCTGGAGAAAAAGGATATCATTGTCAAGTCGCAGACCGGAAGCGGTAAGACTGCGGCGTTTGCCATACCCATTTGCCAACTGACAGACTGGGAGGATAACAAACCTCAAGCCTTAGTGCTTACACCTACAAGAGAGCTTGCCATCCAGGTCAGGGAAGAGGTCTTTAATATAGGCAGGTTTAAAAGGCTGAAAGCAGTTGCTGTTTTTGGAAAATCCCCGTTCTATTATCAGGGAAAAGAGCTTAAACAGAAGACGCATGTGGTGGTAGGCACACCGGGTCGCATTATCGATCATATTGAAAGAGGAACCTTTGATACCTCCAACATAAAGTTTCTTGTAATAGATGAAGCGGATAAGATGCTTCAAATGGGATTCATTGAGCAAATCGATACCATTCTGGAAAGGTTGCCCGGTGAACGGGTGACAATACTGCTGTCTGCGACTATGCCGTCAGATATAAAGGCATTATGCGATAAATATATGAACCGTCCCCTGCAAGTCGAGGTGGAGGAGCAAAATCCGACGTCGGACAGGATCCTGCAGGAGAGATATCAGGTAGAGCAGACAGAAAAAACAAACCTGCTAAAAGATATAATCATTGTGGAAAATCCTGATAGCTGCATGATTTTTTGCAATACAAAGCAAAGGGTGGACGAGGTTTTCGAGGGACTGCAACGCTTACGGTATACCTGTGAGAAAATTCATGGCGGAATGGAACAGCGTGATCGGTTAAGAGTCATGGGAGATTTCAGAAAGGGGCGTTTTCGGTATCTTGTAGCGACAGATGTGGCAGCCAGAGGGATAGACATTGACAATATTACGCTTGTCATCAATTACGATGTGCCACAGGACAGGGAAAACTATGTCCATCGGATCGGAAGAACCGGACGTATTGGAAGCACAGGCAGGGCAATCACTTTTGTATCAAGGAATGAAATGAGTTACCTTCAGGAGATACAGCAGTTTATAGGCAGGAAGATCCCAATCAGGGAGAGGCCTGATAAGGTAACAGTGAATGAATCCAAACAGGAATTTCTCGAAAAGCTGGCCAGCAGACCTGAAATAAGAGAATCAAAGGGCGCGCAGCTTAGCAAGGAAATTATGAAATTACATATCAATGCAGGCAAAAAAACAAAAATGCGACCGGTGGATATAGTGGGTACCCTGTGCAATATTGAGGGTATGACGGCGGAGGATATTGGAATTATCAATGTGATGGATATTTCCACTTTTGTTGAAATCCTGAATAACAAGGGGGATATGGTGTTGAGCAAACTACGGGAGACACCTATCAAAGGCAGACTTCGCACAGTCAGCAAAGTGGAAAATGAAAACCTCGCGAAAAGATACCAACCGAAATGGAGTAGAAAATGATTGAATTAGGGAAAATCCAGAAGCTCCGGGTTATACGAAAAACCCCGATCGGACTATATTTGAACTCGACAACGGATAGAAGCGGAGAGGATATTTTGCTGCCCAACAATCAAGTGCCTTCGGGTGTTGAGCTTGGCGACGAAATAGAGGTGTTTGTCTATAAGGATTCGGAAGACAGGGCCATTTCGACATTGAAAAAGCCAAAGCTGACGGTAGGGGATATTACTGCCTTGCGGGCAGTTGCGGTTACAAAAATAGGCGCTTTCCTGGACTGGGGTCTGGAGAAGGATTTGTTACTGCCTTTTCGGGAACAGGTGGGTAAGGTTGTAAAAGGCGGCACTTATTTGGTTGCGCTGTATGTAGACAGCAGCGATAGGTTATGTGCAACGATGAATATTTACAATCTGTTAAGCAGCGAATCACCCTATAAAGTCAACGACAGAGTCCAGGGGACAGTCTATAGCATCAATAAAGAACTTGGTGCTTTTGTTGCGGTGGACAACAAATATCAGGGACTGATCCCCAAAAAGGAATTGTATGGCAGTTTTAAGGAAGGCGATAGGATAGAGGTGCGGATTAAGAAGGTCAGACCGGATGGAAAGCTGGAATTGAGCGTAAGAAATGAGGCGTATAACGAAATTGAGAAGGATGCGCAAAATATTTTGGAGAGGCTGAAACGAAATGGAGGGACTCTCCATCTGAACGACAGCAGTTCCCCGGAGGTGATCAAGGCGGAATTGAACATAAGCAAGGCCGCCTTCAAAAGGGCTGTTGGAAGGCTTTTGAAGGAAGGAGCAATCGAGATTACAGGCGATGGGCTAAAACTTATGTGGTAGAATTGCATTGTTGTCCAGCCCAATTGGAAGGGGTAAGGTGAAAATGAGAGGGAAATTACTATGTTAATACCACCGTATCTGGTAAATGAAAAGTTCGATGATCGTTATTTTGACGTGGTTAATGCATTGGATGAAGCGCAGCAGATCTATTTCAGAAATAATAGCCTGATTGAGCGGATCGTTATGGCAAAGAAAGCGGGAAGCCCGTTCGTAATTGGTGAAACAGGCTTTGGTGCCGGACGAGTAGTCGTTTCGTTGATGGAATTCCTTAAGGAAAGTGGTTTGAAAGACATTTCTATTGAGTATAATTCAGTTGAATTGTACCCTGTGAGTCCGGAGAGGATGCTTCAGCTTCTGAATGGCTTCAGTGAGCGGGTCGGTGACGAGATTGACACGCTTGTAGAGGCGTATCGGGGCATCGATATTACCAAGGCTGGCTGGCATTCAATAAAGATTCGGCGTTCATTTGGAACGCTCAAGCTGAATCTTTGGATAGGAGAAGCGCTTGAAATGGTGAGTGCTTTGGAAAAGCCCTGCGAAGTATGGTTCCTCGATGGTCACAGTCCCAAAAAAAATCCTTCAATATGGCGAGATGAGTTGCTTATGGCAATTGGGGGAAAAACAAAAACCGGAGGTGCCTGCGCTACATTCACCGTATCGGTTGCGGTAAGAAAAACCTTAACGGCAGCAGGCTTTACGCTAAAGCTGCTCCCTGGCTGCGGTGGAAAAAAAGAGGTGCTGCATGGAGTAAAGAATGATTCGAACCAACGAGATTGTTGAGACCAGTGTAGCGGGTAGAGGATTCTCATTGGCCTCTTAAAAATGAGAAACTAAAATTAAACGCTAAGAACAATAACGTTGTATCATGCGACCAAGTTTGGGATCGAAGGCTTCTGTGAAGCGGTTACTCATGAGGTTGTGCCATTTAATATCGGTGTTACGCTGATAGATCCTGGCGGAACTTGGATGCTTTTGCAATACCATAGTAAAAAGAATCGCCCTGCCTGGCGACAGGCAGGTGAAAACCCAGCTTTATCGGTGAAACCGTAACAGGAGGTCATACAGCGTAAGCTGTGGAACATTCAGAAAGGGACATTTCTCACTTGGTGGGAAGGCCTGTAAATCTGAGAGATGTGTCCCTTAACATTGATACCGACGGCAATACCGAGAGGTATGCGAGGAAACTCAACAGCCTTGTATCGACTCATAGGGATCTTGGAATCTGGACAATGCCTTATTCTGGCAACATAGGAAGTACCGATCGCTTTTGCTATACGTCTGTACGGATTTGCTTTTTGAAGTTGGCATTTTAATACATACTTTTTCATAAGGCGCCGAATCTTTTTTATGCTCATGACAACCGAAAAGCAGAACAGGGCTTATCAGAGCAATATACGCTAAGAACTATCTATTATTCAATTCCATCCCGAGTTTACAGAAAACAAAATAGAGGTAACAAAACCAAAACGGCGACATTGAAGGGCATATGCCATATTAGTATAATTGTCCATGCAGCTAAAGATCGATTTATTTCGGAAAGAAGGTAAAATGTTGAATTCAAGCGCGAAGACGAGCAGTGCTATCCCAAATTTAAATAAACGGCATGGCAATAAAATGTATATCTTCTTAAAACAATTGGAAATTCAGAGTATGGTACTGCCTGGGATCATCTTCCTTATTATTTTTATATACATACCGATATATGGAATCACAATTGCCTTCCGAGAGTATAGCATCATTAACGGCTTTTTCGATGGTAAATGGGTAGGAATGAAGTATTTCATAGAATTCCTTACCGATGGTTTAATCGTATAAATAAGGACTTCAAAAAGCAGTTTGATCATAAAAAGCATTAAGTACAATGAAAACATAAGGTATTAAAACGTATAAATGATAATGGCGAGTTTATGTAAAATAGCCAATAGCATACAATTAATAGGCATTAGCATGAAATATTGAATACGCCTGTGTGATCTAATTCACAAAATAATTTTCTTAAATATTTATACGAGTAAATAAATTTTGAAAAGCAGTTGATTTCACAAAAATTATAAAGTATAATAAAAACATAAAGTACTTATTCGTATAAATGAAGATAGAGGGGTTAAAAATGGAGAGCGGAAAACAACCAACAATGAAAGATGTAGCTAAATTGGCTGGGGTAACGCAAGCTACAGTTTCATATGTGGTAAATAAAACCGCCAGCGTGTCGCCCGAGGTGGTAAGCAGAGTTCAGAATGCGATAAAGGAATTAGGGTATGTCACTAATGAATTGGCAAAGGGCCTTAAAAAAAGTAAATCAAATGTTATTGGAGTGATGATACCTGATATCGATGCTGGGTATTATTCTGAAATAGTCAAGGGAGCTGAAAAGAATTTAAGAAAAAACGGATATATGACCTTCCTGTGCAACACATTTTATGAGCGAGAATTGGAAAATAAGTATTTAAGCACTCTAATACAGTATAATGTTGCAGGTATTATTATAGGTTATGGATTTGTTGACGTAAATGCTTATACTACAATTTTGAATTTAAATATACCTGTAGTGGCTATCGACGACAGACCGGAGGTCGAGGGAAAAACCATATTCTCATTTGAAAATAACAATATTTGCGGCGGCAGATTGGCGGTAGAGCATCTTTATAATATAGGAGCAAAAAGAATATGCTTTGCAAGTGAGCCTTTGTTTAATAAAGCGCTTTCTATGAGGTTTGAAGGGTACAAGGCAGCAATGCAGCAATATGGCTATACGGTTAATGAGGAGCTTATATTTATCGAAGAGAAGCAGTCTAACAAAATTGAAATGGGCTACAGCCTTGGAGCTAAAATTTTACTGAATAGAAACATAGATGCGGTCTTTGCAAGTTCTGACGACCTGGCGATTGGCATAATAAAAAGATTGAAAGAGCATGACGTAGAAATACCTAACGACATTGCTATAATTGGTTATGATGATGTTGCCTTAAGCAGATTGATTAATCCTTCTTTAACTACTATTTCGCAACCCAAATACAAAATGGCGGAGGAGGCGGCGGACTTATTAGTTAAATTAATGAAGGGAGAAGATGTAGATAAAAAGGAGTACCTGTTGGAACCTTCTTTGGTTATCAGAGAATCTACAATGAAAAAGGGAAGCTGGAATTTTGTAAAAAGATCAGATTAATACAATATCTCAATCTATACTTCAATTATGATTACATATTTTGCAGTAAACATTTTACATTTCATGTCTAGATAGTTCAGAAATTTATTGCAAGGGGAGCTATATATGAAGTATATCTGTCTCGATGTTGGTACGTCTGGTCTTAAAGCTGTCATATTCGATGAAATGGGCAATATGATTGATAAATCATATAAAAGCTACAATATAATAACAAAAAACGGAGTTATTGAATTAAATCCTGATGATGTTTGGAATGCTGCAGTTTACGCTCTGAGAGAAGTCTCAGCAAGGTGTATGGGGAAAAATGAGATAAAAGCGCTTGTTGTATCATCTTTTGGAGAAGCGTGTGTACCCGTAGATAGTAAAGGGTATATCCTTGCAAACAGCATCCTTGCAATGGATGCCAGAGGTAAAGAGGAACTAAAAGCAATAACAAGTAAGTTAGATGAAGATAAAATACTAAGAATTACGGGATTGCCGCTGAACTCAACTTATACTATCAATAAGATACTCTGGATGAAAAATAATGATTATGACACATATAAAAAAGTATGGAAATTCTTGCTTTACCAGGACTTTATACATTACAAATTATGTGGCCAGGCTGTGACAGAGTATTCCCTGGCATCAAGGACCATGGCCTTTGATATCGGAAAAAAAGTGTGGTCGAAAAACATTCTCGAAATTGCTGGTATCGAAGAGGAACTTTTCTCCCGGGTTATACCTTCAGGTAGTATTATTTCTGATTCTATAAGCAATGCGGTTGCAGAAGAACTGAATTTACCCAAATCTATTATGGTTATTTCTGGCGGACATGATCAACCGTGCTCGGCTTTAGGGGCTGGAATGATAAAAGAGGGATGCGCAGTTGATTCAATAGGAACATCAGAGTGTGTGACCGCAGTATTAAACAGCAGGATTCCTGATGACATAATCAAAAATTACAATTTTCCTTGTGAACCCTTCATAGAAGCAGATAAGTATAACACTATGGCATACATTCATACAGCTGGTATTTTGTTAAAGTGGTATCTAAAAGTGTTTAACGCTAACTATAGAGAAGCTGCTGCAGGAGGGAATACTAGTCTGTATCAATTCTTTGATGAAAAATGTCCTGAAGACCCGACTGATTTATTTGTGCTGCCACATTTTGCAGGTGCCGGAACCCCGTTTATGAACTCATTTTCAAAGGGAGCAATATACGGACTACAGCTTGGAACAACTCGTGAAGAGATATATAAAGCAATTATAGAAGGCATCAATTATGAAATGAGTATCAATATTGAATATCTTAAGAAAGCTGGGATTAATGTAAGCAAACTCGTTGCAGTGGGAGGAGGCTCAATGTCTAAAACATTATTACAGATAAAAGCTGACATTCTGGGGATGGAAATCAAAACTCTGGAGTGTAATGAAGCTGCAGCGTTAGGAAATGCTGTATTAGCCGCGAAAGCGGTTGGCGAGTACAAAGATGCTGAGGAAGCAGTTAAGTCAATGGTAAGAATCAAGGACACAGTTTATCCCAAGCAGAATAATCTGCAAAGGTATCAGTATAGGTATGATAAGTACAAAACGATTTTGGTACAGCTGAAGGATATAAATAACGCGATGTAGATCAGTTTGAAGTCTATATTGAATATAAAAAATTTGTCTGGAGGTTACATTATTATGAAAAAACAAGGAGTTTTAAATCGAGAAATTTCAGATGTTCTTGCCAGAAGCGGACATATGGATACATTATGCGTTTGTGACGCTGGGTTTCCCATACCGTTGGGTGTCAGGACAGTTGACATTGCTTTATCAGATAACAATCCAGGTATTATTGAAACCTTAAAGGAAATATTAAAGGATTTTTGTGTTGAAAAAATTATTCTGGCTGAGGAAACAAAGGATACAAGCCCAACTATGTACAGTAGTATTTTGAATTTGTTTGATGGTATTGAGGTTGAGGTTATCAAACATGCTGATTTTAAAATAAAAAGCAGGGATGCTAAAGCAATTATAAGAACGGGAGAATTTACTTGTTTCTCAAACGTTATTTTAGTTGGGGGAACAGATGAAAAAAGGTGGTACAGAGAATCCTCATGTTAGGCAAAAACCGGATCAACTGGAGATGGGCAAAAGCAGTCAATGGGCTTAAATAGTTAATTTGATCCTAGGCAGATGAACTATTTAACAATATAACCTACGGCATAATTAAGTTTAGGACAAACAAGGAGGATTGTAAGATGCGTAAAGTAAAGAGCCTACTTAGTATCATGGTAGCTATCTTTTTATTAGCGGGTATGCTTGCAGGATGTGGTGATACAAAGCCTGGATCCGGGGATATAGCTAATGCAGAGCCAAAGACGAACGCTGACACACAAGCAAAATCAGAGATAGCGGAAGAAACCAAGCCTAAAATTGCTGTTGTTTTAAAATCACTTGATAATCCATATTGGCAGCTTATGAAGGAAAGCATTATTGCTTATTCAAAGGAAAAAGGATTTGATGTTGATGTTTTTGCTCCGAAAACTTCGGATGATCTCAACGGGCAGTTGGAGATTATAGAATCGGCATTAGTAAAAGATTATGATGGAATAGGTATCTCTCCATTGACAGGAGTTAACGCTATATCCGGTGTGGTTAAGGCTAATGAGGAAGGAATACCAGTAGTTGACATTGATGAAAGATTTGATATGAAAGAACTGGAAAAAGTGGGTGGCAAGATTGTCGGATATGTAACGAGCGATAACAAAGCTATTGGCAAATTGGGAGCAGAATATATAATTGAAAAGCTCGGAAGTACCGGAGGAGATGTTGCTATCATAGAGGGTAAGTCCGGCGGCGACGCAAATGAGGACAGGAAGGCTGGTGCAATAGAAGCCTTTGAAAAAGCGGGAAATATAAAGGTCGTTGCTGTACAGCCTGCAGATTGGGACAGAGTGAAAGCATTGGATGTGGCAACAAATATTTTGCAAAGCAATCCTAATATAAAAGCTTTCTACTGCTGTAATGATAATATGGCTTTGGGTGCGCGGACTGCGGCGGAAAATGCAGGTAAGGAAAAAGAGATACTAATCGTAGGTACGGATGGAGTACCGGAAGCTCTTGATTCTGTGAATGCAGGAAAGCTAACTGCAACTGTTGCACAGGATCCAGCCGGCATTGGAAATAAGTGCATGGATATACTCCTGGATGCAATTAAGAATAAGAAATCCGGGGTAAGCGGAGACCCTATCTTTACAACCATTGATGCAAAAGTCATATCAAAATAGAAATAAGCGGTTAGTATACACAGGTTTTTCAAAGAAGTACTGCCCCCGGGTAATCCCGGGGGCAGTACTTCGAAGATATGATATAGATTAGGGGATTAAAATATGGATTACTTAATCGAATTGAGGAATATTACAAAAAAGTTTTCAGGTGTATCCGTCCTTGAAGATGTTAATTTTAATTTGTTACCTGGGGAAGTTCATATACTTTTAGGCGAAAATGGCGCTGGGAAGTCAACTTTGACGAAAATGATCAGTGGTGTATATACACCGACCAGCGGTGAAATAATGATAAAAGGTAAACATTATTCCAGGCTAACACCTCAAGAATCTCAAAAAATCGGAGTCAGTGTAATATATCAAGAGTTAAGCGTTATCAATGAGCTTACAATTGCAGAGAATATTTTTACTGGGAGATTGCTAAAAAAGAGAGTTCTGGGGAAATCATTTGTTGATTTTAAAGAAATGAGCATAATCGCAGAAAAGCTCATGGAAACTATTGGATTGAGTAGAGATCCTTCGGATATTGTAGGTAATCTTAAAATATCGGAAAAGCAGCAGGTTGAAATAATTAAAGCTATATCCTCGAACTCAAAAATAATTATTATGGATGAACCGACATCTTCCTTGACGACGGAGGAAGTTAAAAATCTGTTTAAAATTATTAGGAATTTAAAGAAGAATGGCGTTGGAGTTATTTATATATCCCATAAGCTAAAAGAAATCAAAGAAATTGGTGATAGGGTTACCGTCCTTAAGGATGGTAAATGGGTAGGGACAAAAAATGTAGATGAAGTTGAGATACAGGACCTTGTTGGTATGATGGTAGGGCGGAAAGTAGGAACAAAATTTGTTAACACGGATTTATGTATAAATGAGGACAGTGAAGTAGCCTTTGAAGTCAAAAATTTAACGAGGGCTGACAATAAAGTACAGAATGTAAGTTTTAAGCTTTTTAGGGGTGAAGTCCTGGGATTCGCAGGGCTAATAGGTTCGGGACGTACAGAGCTTATGCAAGCAATTTTTGGAGCGGACCAATTCAAGTCGGGTGAAATTTATCTAAATGGTAAACGCATTAAAAATAAGACCCCATATTATGCAATCAAGCAAGGCATTGCCCTTGTTACCGAGAGTAGAAGGGAAACAGGACTTTTTCACAATTTTGAAATATGGAAAAACATTTCGATCGTATCCAGTCTTAAGGATTCACACTTAAAAGGAATATGGGGATGGATTAAAGAAAGTAAAGAAAGGAAAAGTGCTCAAGCTCAAATAGACCTTCTTAATATAAAATGTAAGACATTAGAACAGAACATTATGGAGTTATCTGGAGGAAACCAGCAGAAAGTTTTAATAGGGAAGTGGATATCGGCCGGTTCGGAGTTGTTTATTTTTGATGAGCCTACCAGAGGCATTGACGTAGGAGCCAAAAGTGAGATTTATAGTATTATTAATAAGCTGGTACAAAGTGGTAAAAGTGTAATTATTGTATCCTCGGAGCTTCCTGAATTACTGGCGATTTGCAACAGGATTATTGTATTTTGTGAAGGTAAAATTTCAGGCGAGTTAAGCTGCGAAGAGGCGACGGAAGAAAAGATAATTAGTTATGCTATGACAAAAGCTTAGGAGTGATAATATGAGCAAGAGTATTAAAAAATTATGGGGAAAATATGGAACGATTGGTATACTGGGCATTATTGTTGCTGCTATTGGGATTATATGTCCACAATACTTTTTAACGGCAAAGAATCTTACACAGGTGGCTCTACAGAGCTCTATCAATATTTTGATTGCGTGCGGTGAATTTTTTACTATATTGATTGCAGGAATCGATTTATCTGTTGGTTCTATGGTAGGACTTACAAGTATGATTACCGGGCAGATGCTGGCAGCAGGTCTTCCAATTTTCTTAAGCATTTTGCTGGGAGGAATCCTTCTGGGAGCATTATTAGGGTACATAAATGGTTCGCTTATAAATATGACCGGATTACATCCGTTTATAATTACATTAGGTACTCAGGCAATTTTTAGAGGGGTAACCATGATTATTTCAGATGCAAGGTCAGTGCATGGCTTTCCCAAGGAATTTATGAAAAGTATTGCAGGCTCGGTTCTATTTATTCCTATACCAGTTATAATAACTCTGTTTGTAGCGGTCTTGCTTGCGGTAATGTCAGGTAAAACTGTATTTGGAAGAAATTTGTATGCGCTTGGGGGAAATAAAGAGTCTGCTTGGTTTGCCGGAATTGATATAAAAACCCATACCTTATTAACATTTATTATTACAGGAGTATGCTGTGGTATTGCAGGTGTTGTTATGGCTGCAAGACTCGGAGCATCCGAGCCCTCTGCCGGTACAGGCTTTGAGACTTATGCAATAGCGGCAGCTATTATTGGAGGAACCAGTTTTTTTGGCGGGAAGGGCAGGATTTTCGGAGTTGTAATTGGAGGCTTGATTATTGGAGTCATAAGCAATGGCCTGAACATATTAAATGTGTCCACATTCTACCAGCAGGTTGTTATGGGCTCGTTAATTATTGCAGCTGTCTTTCTTGATAAAATTTTTGGCAGCAAAATTAAATAGAAACTGCCGTGGGGATATGAATATTTCATGGCAATTTGCACCACTGAAAGAAGCGATTTTTTTCATAGCTTTTACTAGTGTTTCTATAGTTGTTGCTATTTTGCCTTATAAATGCCTTGGAGGAGGGTTCTAATGAATATTAACTTAATGAAAAAACAAATAGAACAAGAGTTGGAAAAGAATAAAGGAATTTTACGATTGATACCAAGCTGGGTTACACGTAAAATACTTCCGCCTGGTAAGCGGCTAAAGCTTGATGCCAGAGATTTATATATCAAAGGCGGTGAACGCGGGCCTATATGTGAAAGGTGGATGGCGTCGACGTGCCCGGCTGATAATGGAGACTTAACAGTAGAAAATGAAGGGCTGAGTTTTATCTGCTTGGACGGGGGTAAAGATAAAATCCTACTAAAGCATGCAGTGGAAATTCTAGGCGATAGAATAATTGGCAGTGATACTATGGAAAAATACGGCGGACTTATTTCATTTGCCAAACTATATGATTATACATGCCCGCTCCCTCACCATGTCCATTTACAGGAGAAAGATGCAGTCAGAGTTGGAGTAACGCCAAAGCCCGAAGCTTACTACTATCCACGTCAGTTCAATTTTATTAATTATGGATTTGATTATACCTATTTTGGACTTGAAGATGGAACATCTAAAGAAGATATAAAAAAATGCCTAAAAGAGTGGAAAAGTACAGGAGACACAAGGGTACTGGAGTATTCCAGGGCATATAAGATAACGCCTGGAACAGGATGGGATATTCCTGCCGGCATCCTTCATGCGCCTGGGTCTTTAGTCACTTATGAACCGCAGCGGGTCAGTGATGCAGCCTTCTTTTTCCAATCCCTTATTAATGACAACTATATGGACATCGATTCGCTGTATAAATTTGCTCCAGAAGATAAAAAAGAGGATTATGACTATTATATTGATGCCTTGGACTGGAGCGCCAACGTTGACCCTAATTTCAAAAAGAATCATTACCACGAGCCAATACCTGTAGATGACATAGAGTTCATGCAGGGGGAAGGATATGTTGAAAAATGGATTGCATATGGCTCAAGAGAATTCTCCGCAAAGGAATTGACAGTCTTTCCAGGACAAACTGTAAAGATTAAGGATGCTTCTTCATACGGGTTACTAATGGTAGAAGGCTATGGAACTATAAATGGTATTATAGCCGAAACACCTGTTATCATACGCTACAATGATATAACGGCTGATGAAATGTTTGTATCAATGGAAGCTGCCCGGGAAGGTGTAACTATAACAAACCACAGCGAATTTAGCAACTTAGTTATGCTGAAACAATTTGGACCGGATAACAATGCTGCGTTAGCGTTTGTAAAATAGTCAAGGTACAACAGGAGGCAATAATGAAAGCATGTGTTTTACATAATATTGGCGATTTAAGAGTTGAAGATGTAGCAGTTCCAATTCCTAAAAAAGGGGAGGTACTGTTGAAGATTAAGTTCTCAGGTGTTTGCGGCTCAGATATCGCAAGGGTATTTTCAAAAGGAACATACAAATTTCCTACAATACCAGGCCATGAGTTTGCGGGAGAAATCATAGATGCAGCTGGAACTGAGAATTCAGGGTTAATTGGAAAGAGAGCTGCGGTTTTCCCCTTAATTCCCTGTATGAAGTGCAGCGCCTGTCAAATAGGTGAGTATGCGCAGTGCAGTGATTACAACTATTTTGGTTCGCGGTGTGATGGGGGATTTGCCGAATACATTGCTGTTCCAGTCTGGAATTTAGTGATGGTTCCAGACAGACTTTCTTGTGAAGAGGCAGCTATGGCTGAGCCAGCAGCAGTAGCAATACATGCGCTCAGACAATCCGGTATAGAAATTGGGGATAATATTGTTATATTTGGAGCAGGACCGATAGGCCTTATGATAGGGCAATGGGCTAAAGCATGGGGAGCAGATAAAGTGCTGCTGGTTGATATTGATAGAAATAAACTGGATTTTGCAAAAACTCTGGGTTTTAAGTATGTATGGAATAGTAGTAGTGGAGACGCTGTAGAATGGATAAAAGATAACACAGAAGGCAGGGGCGCTGACATAGCCCTTGAGGGAGCAGGCGTCTCTTCTACCCTTGAGCAGTGCTTTAAATGTACAAGACCTTTTGGCAGAGTTGTAGCAATGGGGAATCCTGCAGGTGAAATGAAGCTTTCACAGAAAGCGTACTGGGAGCTTCTCAGAAAGCAGTTGAAAATTATGGGGACATGGAATTCGAACTTTGTCTCACTTCCCAAAAACGATTGGGCGTTAGCGTTAAGATCAATGGAAGCTGGCAAGCTAAATGTAAAGCCATTTATAACACACAAGGTTTCATTGAATCAGGCCAATGAAGTATTAACTATGATGCACAACAGAACAGAATTTTTTAACAAGGTAATGTTCATAATGTGAAGTTTGAGGGGGGATGTAATATGAAGGCAGCAGTGCTGGAAGCATTAGATAAAATTGTGGTGAAGGTAATTCCTACACCTCAGGTGGACGTCGATAGTGTACTTGTGCGCGTGAAAGCATGTGCAATTTGCGGTTCGGATATAAGAATATTTCATCACGGAAACAGCCGGGTTCAGTTCCCGCAAATTATCGGCCATGAGATGTCAGGCGTGGTTGTTGAGGCAGGGAGGAATGTAGAAAAGTTCAAAGCAGGGGACAGGGTAGCGATCGGAGCGGATGTACCCTGCGGTGAGTGTGCATTCTGTGAAGCAGGTATAGGAAATAACTGCCAGATAAATTACGCTATGGGTTACCAATTTGCAGGGGGGTTCGCAGAATACATACTGCTGAATAAGACTGTTATTAATTTCGGGCCTGTGCATAAGATAACGGATAATGTTTCATATGATGAGGCTGCTCTTGCAGAGCCGCTTGCGTGTGTACTGAATGCACTGGAGCTCTCTAATATAAGGCTGGGTGATACTGTTGTTATCATTGGTGCCGGACCTATAGGCTGTATGACAATAGGTGTTGCCAGGAAAATGGGAGCCACAAAAATAATCGTTGTGCAGCGCTCCAGACCCAGACTCGAAATAGCAAAAAAATTCGGCGCGGATGTTTATATATGCTCATCAGAAGAAGACGGGATTGCCAGAGTACTGGAAGAAACCGGCGGACTTGGTGCGGATGTAGTTATAACCTCAAATCCATCGCCTGAGGCTCAGGCAGATGCGATAAAAATGGCTAAGAACAGGGCAAGGGTCAACTTTTTTGGGGGTCTTCCGAAGGATAGGTCTTTGGTAACACTTGATACAAACCTTATACACTATAAAGAGCTGTTTGTACATGGTGCCCATGGTTCAATGCCTATCCATCACCGGAAGGCTTTAGACTTAATTACATCGGGTGCAATTAATGCACGAGATTACATTTCGCATAGTTTCAACCTGGATGACATAAAAGAGGCTTTTTCAGCAGCAGAAAGCCATGCGGGTATGCGGGTTATAGTAAATCCTTAAGGGGGGGTTATTGTGGAAGGTAAGATTTCACCGTCAATAATGTGTGCTGATTTCAGGCATATAGAAGAAACGATTAACAAGCTGGAGGGTGCCGGTGTTGAATATCTTCACTTTGACATAATGGATGGAAATTTCGTGCCTAATTTCACATTGGGACCGGATTTTATGAAGTCAATAAGGGATATAACGGATATTCCTTTTGACATACATTTAATGGTGCAGCAGCCGCTTAACCATTTAGATCTTTTTGATATTAGGCCCGGTGATATTGTATCTGTTCATCATGAGTCGACTGTACACCTTCAAAGGACACTTCAGAAAATTAAGGATTTAGGTGCCCGTGCCTCAGTTGCCCTAAATCCTGCTTCGCCAATATACTGGATTGAGGATGTCTTAGACGATATTGAAGTGGTACTTATAATGACTGTAAACCCTGGGTTTGCAAGGCAGGCGCTTGTACCTGCCACTCTGAAAAAAATCAGTAACATGAAAAAATATCTTGAGGAAAATTGCTATGGACATATTCTGATTGAGGTTGACGGAAATGTAAGCTGTGAAAATGCCAGATTAATGAGGTCGGCGGGGGCTGATATCTTTGTTGCAGGAACTTCAAGCGTATTCATGAAGGATACAGATATGACACAGGCCATAGAAAGGCTGAGAAAATGCATTGCGTAGAAGTAAAACACAGTAGGTGCGGAAACATTTAACCCAATATATTCAGTACCCCGTCATATCAGTAGACATTGTCTCTATAGAGGCGGCAAAAGTGGCAATGGCATAGTGGCTTGAACGATGTGAAAGCCAGCGCTTTTAGGCGCTGGCCGGTAACATCCCCTTATAGGGGTAGAGCAAACCACCCGTTTGGCGGATGGTTATGATTGCTTTTGCAATACCATAGTAAAAAGAATCGCCCTGCCTGGCGACAGGCAGGTGAAAACCCGGCTTTATCTGTGAAACCGTAACGGGAGGTAATACAGCGTAAGCTGTGGGACATTCAGAAAGGGACATTTCTCACTTGGCGGCAAATTTGTATTCAGGTGTCAAGGAGCAAGTGACTGCTTCATAAAATACATTCACTCGGTAGTTCAGGAGTTCAAAAGGGCATTGGATTCGATGGGAAACTTTTGTATCCGGCGCTTTTTTCAGTTCACCTATACCATCAGGGAGCTCAGAAACAGCAACATGACCAAGAATATCGCTCCAAGAACAGCACATAACCTCCGTCCCACTTTTGCCCCAAAATCCCTGGAAAATATCCTGCCCATAATATATCCTGCAACAAGCATCGCAAAAGAGTAAAAAATAGTATAATGTATTCCATGGCCGTATTTCCCCGAATATGCTTTAAGTCCGATACCTTCAAGTACAACATCTCCAAGACAGAACGTTCTGCTTATATTACTCGACCACAAAATTGAGAATAGCAAAAGTGCAATTGATGCCGTGCCCCAACCTATTTTTCGCTTCATACAAACACCTTCTTTTTGATTAATAGTCAAATACAACTTCAACAACATCGATTCGGGCAATATTAAGTTCATCTTTCAATTTTAGTATATTTTCAGTAGTTGCTCCGACAATCGCACCTTTGAATTTAATACCATTTGCCGCAATGTATTTATTCAGGCTTTTCAGGTCGTCTGTGAATTCAGGTGCGTCAAAATATTTTTCCGAATAGCCCTCAAATGCTTTCATCTCTTTTTTGAATTGTTCTCCGACTGCTGCGACATCATGCTCCTGAAACCCTCCGCCCATGGATATTGTTGTTACATTTCCATTTTTGTTTTTCGTCACGCTCGTAGCTATTGTAGGTGTAAGGTTCATATGCATTGGAAATCCCCATTGAGGATCAAACATTCTTAGCTCTCTATAAATTTTATCACCATCGTATTGCCATTTAATTGCATTCCCTGTATCAATGGAAAACCAGGAATCCTGATCAAAAGCCTGTATTTTATCCAACAATCTTTTCATAGTGTCGGTTGTCACCGGCTCTTCAAAGTAGATTGCAGCTATTGTTTTAGTTCCAGCCCCTATTTTCTCCAGCTTCTTCATCACCGCATCCACTGAGCTCGAAGCTCTCTTCTGAGGATAGCTGAATGCAAAACCGGACCCCTGCCTGGTATCAACAGCAGATATTTTCCAATCATTTCTTCCTGCATATAGAGGAGTTGCCAAATCCATATGTCCTGTTTTTAATCCTCCTCCGCCTGTCTTCTGCTCGTATTCAATATTTGTTATCATATCGAAAAGATTAGTTGTACCTTCATACCCGCCTTTTAATCTGGCTCCGGGAATACCGAACTGTATGAGGTCTTTTACGGCGTAGTTGAGCTCATCCCTTTTTTCCATATTGATGCTATTGAAGGCCAAGGGAAGAATAAGTCCGAATATTGCATAAAAGCCAATAGCAATCAGGGCAATTATAGTAAGTGCTTTCCCTGCAATCCTTCTGGTAAATCTGGCTTCAATTTTTCGTGCATCAACTAAATCAGGTATAACATTATCTTTAAAAAATGCCCTGTTTTCTTTTTCTTCGATTTTATTCGCACAAGCTTCACATTCTTTTAAATGACTTTCAATTTCAGCTGCCTCAACCTCAGTTAAGGTTCCGTTAATATAGGCCTCAAACTTATCATTTATTTCCCTGCACTTATTCTCCGGTGTCTCTTTCATATTTTCCATACAACTCCTCTAATCTTTTTCTGGCCCTGAACAATGTAACCTTGACTGTTCCGGCAGAACAATTCATTATATCCGCAATCTCTTCATAGGAAAACCCATAGTGGTCCTTCAAAAGTATGAGTGATCTATATCTTACAGGCAGTTTTGCCAACATACCAATCAAGTCAAGCTTGCCTGTACTATCAAAGGAAATACTTACATCAAAATCTTCACCCGACAAACCTTCGTTATCGATATTGTTTTTCCTTAAGTAATCAATGAAGACATTATGAGCAACTTTTGTAAGCCAACTTTTACAAACTTTAACGTCATTTCGGGCGCATATAAATAAAAGCACATTATAAAAAGCTTCCTGCGTCAAATCTTCTGCAAGTTCCCTATTGTTACATAGATTGCGGATGTAATAATAAATACTTTTGTAATTGTCCTCATATAGCTTTTGAAACTCGGTCACCTATTCACCCCAATCAACTGCTATATTATATAACGAAAAAAATCATAGCAAAGTTACAGTAAAAAATTATTATATATACAAAAAGATTTCTTAAAATATTAATATAAGGTTAATGACAATAACCAACCATCGACAAATATTTCTTACAAGCGTAGCATATAATTATTCCTACATTTATAGTCCGTTTCTGAGTAGTGATTTTTTTGAAGGCTATACCGCAAATATCCGATTTGGCTGAAGAAGACTATAAAAACTACGCGAGCAAATCCTTTCTCAAGCAATTTTTCATCGGATAGATCAATTTAATGGCTGCAAACTATGTAAAGGAACAAAAGCTTACGAAAACGGAAATTGATGAACTGGAAAAGCTGCTGGGCTCCAAGGATGATTGGTATGGTTGATGACAAGAAGAATATTGAAAAGAGGATTAAAATGATAAAAAAGATGGATTTTTTTAAGAAAAGGCGCAGAGTCGTCTTTATAATAGGAGTGCTTTGCGTTTTGACAATGAGTGGAGTACTACTTACAAGCGGAATAACGAGGGGCAATTCCATAGATGATCAGCAAAACAGCCCAGGACAAAACAGTGATAATACCTCTCCTTTAAATACCTCGAAGGCAGATTTGAATAGCCCCATATTAAACCTGTTGGTTGCTCCGGAAAAATACGCATTAACCATGTCAAGCACGCCCGGGATCCGCATTATACCTCAATATTCAGGTGAAGCGGATAAGGTCGAATATTCGGCTGAACATGGAAGATTCCTGACCTGGGCCAGTCCCAGCGGAAAAATAACAGAGTACGAAAAAAGCATTGAATTGCCCCTGGATACGCCTGTATATTGGGCACCCTTGGAGAGCGACTCCGCAGTTGACGTGAGCGATATTACAGTTAAAGCTGTTGTTTTTAACAAGGATAAAAAGTTGGCGGAACACCAAGTGAACATCATATATGATGGCTCGTCATTCTATACGGTTCTTCAAGCTGAAGGCTTGACGATAAGCCAACCATCCAAACCCCAGCCACAAAATCCAACGACCATTGAAGAGGCTGTAAGCAATGCAGTAAAAGCCCAGGGTAAAAACTATGGAGCCGGTGAGGTTTCCACCGAAGGACATATTATACTTGAAACAGAAGAAAAGGATAGGAAGGTAATAGCCTACACAATTGCCAGCTATGGAGGTTTTGAATTTGAAAACGGTATTTTTACAAAAGTTAGCGGCAGTGGCGCCATTCCTACTGTTATGACCTTCACGAAAAATGAAAAAGGAGAATATAAGCTTCTTGAGTACAAGGAACCACTGGACGGTTCCTACCTTATCAAATCATTAAAAGAGATATTTCCGGAAAGGCTATGGGATAAAGTGATAACCGGAAATAACAAGTATCCCGAGCTTGCAAAACAACAGGAAGAACAGGCCGCTGAATATCTAAAAAGCATTAATAGAAATGCGGAGGTGAAAGTTGCCGATGTAGAAAAAAAGCTTCCTGAAATCAATGTCGATGCATCCAATAAGATCTTTGCAGAATATACGAAATATGATTCGGAGCTGAATAATTTTCCATATTGGATAGGCACAAGAGAATTACTGCAGGATGGGGTCAGATATATCTATGAGACCTCCCAGAGCAAGACGGATGAAGGATACGATCTCATCATATTCAGAAAGACGAAGAAAGACGGATCTGTCGTTCTGGAATACCGGTATAAAATAGTAGGCAGTGAACCTGAGCTTTTAAATGAGTAATATCACACACTGCTATTTTTGACTATCCAGATTTCCTGCGGCGGAAAATGGTCATAACGATTTATTTAAAAAGGATACTCCGGCAGGCTTTGCTTTTCTCTATATTGTAATTAGGGCTTGCAAGCCAAAATCTGGCTTGCAAGCCCTAATAAAAAATATTGCACCTTTTACATGAAACGCTTGATCACGTATTAATATTTGTTTTTTACCTCAACTGATTGGTTGGATCCTGAAATGTGAACCTGCTGCTTCTGCAAAATCTTCAACCGGACAAATATCACCATTTTTTCAACAATTTCATCAAAGATGAAATCTTCATTATTGCATTCACATTCGAATGGCTTGCGCTCTTTGACGACATCATCTTCGAAAATCTTTGCCTCAACCAATTCGCAGAATATTCTCTCATTGAAGAATTCTATGTGTTCGAAGGCCTGCTCGCAAGGATCATTTCCTATAATCTCCTGACCGCAGAATTCATCTCCTTTAATTTCTCTGAAAAAGGATGCCGTTTCTTCTATATTTCCTTTCTTACTCAGCTGCGGCGGAGTTTCGAAGTAAACTTTGGTTACACAGGAAAAGGGAACATTCACTGTTGTGTGCAGTATTTTACCGCTCACGCTTTTAGTATGTTTATTGCGGCAATCGGCTGTAGCAAATTCAATATTTTTTCTTACAAACCCGCTTAGAAATAGTTTTCCGCTTTTGCCGCATCCGGTATCAATGAGCTTGCATTGGGTAATAAAAACATTTTTTTTGATTCTTTTTATTTCGAATGCAGGTTCTTCCAATCGGATTACGGACTCTACATCTACCTGGATAACAGGTTCGGCGAGCACTACAGGTATTTTGCCCACCAATGAGAACTCAACTCCTTTGGGCTTTAATAGTTCATTGGAGCATTCATGGAGTGTATGGGACTTAATTATGCCGGCTTTGCAATTGTTTTCACCGTCCATAATTGTGCCTCCTTTCATAAATTTGGTGATAAAGCGTATCTTCCACACCGCCTGATTATATAGTATGAATAAGTTCACAAATGTGTGAATTATGTAAACTTATTATAAAAAACAATTACTGTGCAGTTTGCTGTAATAAATGAAAAGACATGAATGGAAATGATGGAGTAGTTAAATGATTACGGTTCCGAGTGTTTATATTACTTGAGGTACTGTTGATACCGCCCGATAGCGGCTGCATACCTGGGTATATTTACCCATTGCCATTGCGCGATTGTAAAAGTGATGGAAATTACATTATACTCGGCAAATGTATCAGAGGTGCGATTATCTGCCGTTTTTTTACCGGATAAAGCGGTTCCGCACAGATCGCCCGATTCTTGAATATTTACCTCATTCAATTCACAGAACATGTTTGCCGAGCCATAACCCGGTTTCGAGGAATGAGACTCCAGGTTTTGCGCTGCAGCAGCATCGTACTGGTTTTCCGGTACGTTGTTAATAGCAGAGAGGGCGATGTTGATAAAGCAATTCTTTGCTTTTAATGTTGGGGCTGAGTAATATTCAATCTTTGTAGCGCAGTCAAATGGAATTTTAACAACTTTATAACGGATTTCTCCGCTGTATCTCCTATCCCTTATGGTATTAGCGGCGGCATATTCAATATTTTCCCTTAAATAACCGTTCAAATATAGTTTGCCATTTTTTCGATTGTCCAGATCCAATAGTTTGCATTGGGTTATAAAGACGTCCCTGGTACAATTGCGGATAGCTGTCGCAGAATATTCAAGATTTACGTTGACTTTAACGTTGATATGTACTTTGTTTTTTGAAACAAGCACCGGGATCCGGGCAATTAGCGGGCCATCATGGGAGGTCGGCTGAACCGATTCACTCTGAACCTCCGTAATCGTTCTTGAATCGCAAAGCGCCTTTGTACAGGGAATTTCATTACCATTATCAATATTCACTCAGGTACTCCCAACTTGTATATACGATTCTTCCTTATCGTATGAATAAAGAAATAATTTGGTGCGCAAGAACCGTTCCTATGCACCGGACGTTCCTATGCACCATCCGGCTCGCTAAATCCATATACGAAGCAAAGGGCTTCTTTTGCGTATAGATGATAGAAAAACGAACCGATATCTAAAAAAAATCTATTGCAGATTATGGTAATATAATAGGAAGAGGCACATGCTTTTTATTGGATAAAGACGGTTTAAAAAGTTTGTGGTGGCCGCAAGACAGTGAAAATTATGTTCATCGGATCGGAAGAACCGGACGGATAGGGAATGTGGGCAGGGCAATTACTTTTGTATCAAAAAAATGAAAACAGGTTTTTACAGGAGATACAGCAATTTAAAAGAGGTAAAAAATGATACAGTTAGGAAAAGCTCAAAAGCTTCAGGTAGTGAGGAATAGCCCGATCGGGCTGTATCTGAACTCCAGAACGGATAAAGGCGGGGATGATATTTTACCGCCCAATAATCAGGTGCCGTCAGGCGTTAAAATCGGCGGCGCTTGGTAGTATCGCTGATGGAATTCATCAGGGAAAGTGGCTTGAAAGACATTACTATTGAATACAATTCTGTTGAATTATTTCCTATAAGCCCAGATAGGATGTATCAGATACTCAATGGATTTAGGGACCGGGTCGGAGCGGAGATTGATACGCTTGTAGAAGCATATCGAAGTATCGATATCACAGTGTCTGGCTGGCATTCAATGAAGATGCGGCAATCCTTCGGAACGCTTGAACTGAATCTTTGGATAGGAGAAGCGCTTGAAATGGTGAACGCATTGGAAAAGCCCTGCGAAGTATGGTTCCTTGATGGTCACAGTCCTAAAAAAAATCCTTCAATATGGCGACCCGAGCTACTCATGGCAATTGGGAGTAGAACAAAAACCGGAGGCAACTGTGCCACTTTTACCGTATCGGTTGCAGTAAGAAAAGCCTTGGCGGAAGCGGGCTTTACGCTAGAGCTGCTCCCTGGTTGCGGCGGGAAAAAAGAGGTTCTGCATGGAGTGATGGTTGAGTCAATCCAACGGGATTGTTGAGACCAGTGTAGTGGTAGAGAACAGCCAGGTTTGTTAGAGGAAACACTAAATACTTATTAGAGGAAGGCATGATATATCTTGTGCCGACCAATGTGGGAATGTCACACTCTTGCTGAGCCATACAGTTATCTGACGATCTGTATCAAAAACGAAAGCAAAGCGTTTCTCGACAATTGCATACCTGCAGTTTTTATGGAAGAGAGGGGTGCGTACTACAATAAGGCCACAGTCTTTTATGACTGCGGCCTTAAAGCAATTATTACATCCTAATATTTGTTATATACTCTGTACAGGAATACAGCCGCTTCTGCCCTTGTAGTATTGCCGGTCGGATTAATCTTGCTGTTGTCGCCTACAATCAACCCTTCCTTCACAATCGTTGCAACACTGTTCGTTGCATAGGATGCAATACCCGACTTGTCTGTAAACTTGTCAAGTACTGAGGCGGCACCCTGTTTATCCACTTTTTTCAGTAGTTTCAACGCCCTCTCGGTCATTACCATCATATCCTGTCTTGTAATACTGGAATCCGGTCTGAATTTATTGTTTCCTTCACCTGTGGTAATACCAAGTGCTTTTGCTATGGCAATCTCGTTATAATAGTATGCATCCTTGCTAACATCGTCAAAATTGCCGCTGATTTTTGCATCAGCACCTAATGCTCTTATAAGTGAGTAAAGGAAATCTGCTCTGGTAATGTTTGCAGCAGGATTATAGGTATCAGCCGACGGAGTTTTCACTATATCCTTTGCAGCCAGCACTTCGATGGACTTTTTCGCCCATGCCGCATTCCCAAGATCACTAAAGCTCTTTTGAACATATGAAACTGCATAGAGGCTGAAGCGAGTAGTTTTAAAGGTTACCGTACCTGTTCCGGCATTATAACGGCCATTTGGAATCGTATCTGCTTTGCCATTCCCATCTATGTACCATACCACGATATTTTCAGGATTTTTCAGCTCTTCCTGTGTCGGAGAATAGGGTATGGATACGGTTACCGGAGCATTCGGGTTGTTCCATTCGATCTGTTTGCCATCTGCAGTAAGTGAAAGCTGTACAAGCGGTCTGTTGCCCAATGCTGCCTTCACATCAGCAGAAAGTTCGGCTTTGTTGCCCTGACCTATGGTTATGGCAACTTCTTTACTGCTGATACCAGTAATTCCTGTCAGCATGTTATTCGGTATTGTGGTTTTGCCTATGCCTGTAGAAAGAGTAAGTGTTCCGCCGCCCTGTCCGCTGGTTAAAGCTGCAACAGGAAGAACAACAGAGTATGCGGTTGCATCGGCAATTGCAGGAACAATAATCGTAGTATTCTTAGCCGACAGATTCTTTGCTGTGGCATCATCCAGCTTTATTGTACCGGTATTTCCACTCAATGTTGCCTGCATCGTTACAGTAGCAGGAGCCGGAGCGGGTATTGGAGCCGGAGTGGATGCAGGCGCGGAGGACGTTGATGAGGACGTGTCCGTACCTGAACTGCTGGACTTCGCCAACGATAGCGGGAGGTAGATGGGGCCGGGGATCATGTTCCCATCGGTATCCTTCAGACGGAAGATAATAACGTTGGCTTTGGAGCCTTCCGGGAACTTATCATAGTTGATGGATAGCGTAACCTGCTTTTTGTCTGCTGACCATGCCGTGTCCCACTTGTCTGTTACGTCAACGCCAAAACCGAATTCGCGCGTGTCCAGTTCTGAGTCAAAATCGATGACTACGTTAGTCTTGTTGCCGACATGCTGAACCTTGGTACCGGTAATCTTCGTGTCAAATGCTGTGGCTTTAGGTGCGGGCGCATCCGGACGCGTGATTGTTCCGCCTGCTGCCAGTATATCCTTTTCAGCTTTTGTATCGGGGATTTCCGGCCATACAGCCGCCGGGCCGTTGTTGTACTTTTCCACATTCCAGCTTATGGGCTGAGTAAAGCTTGCTGCGCCGTCCTTGCCTGAGTTTCCTGCCGACGCGGTAATGTTGCCGAACGAAACTTCAAATGTAAAGCCGGGAATTGTTACGAACTTCAGATTTTTTATGTCAAATGTTTTGCTAGCGTCCCAGCCTTCGTTTGCAATTCGCGCAAACAGCGGGTCGTGGAAAAGGACACCGTATTCCAGCAGGGTAGTTTCTTCCGTCTTGACGCGCTCCGGTGTGAAGCTCATGGTGGTCAGCTTGCCATCGATATAAACCTGCGGAGGGTTGCTGGCGTCATTTTCCAGTCTGCTCGAGAAACCTATCAGACGGTTTTCTTCACCCTCATCACCCTTGGACGTAGCATGGCGTAGAGAATCAGCCAGACTGACTGCCGCGAAGAAAACACTCCTGCTTTCTTTGTCGCTGCCGACAGTCCTCAGCTCGTAACGACCGTACACAGCCTGTTTGGCATTCAGGTTATAAGTAAACACCTCGCCATTGTGGCTGGCGGCGCTGACCGCAGTCCCGCCTGGCAGGTAAAGCTTAACATCGGGTGCATTGGAATGAGCTGTGATTGTCATCGGATACCCTACGAGGAAATTCTCCTGGGCCGTCCATAAAGTATATTTATCAGGACGCGACCAGGGCAGGTAGGAGCTGTTGATATCAAAGGGGTAGGAATTGAATTCGCTGACATAGTTATAGTCCTTTGCCGGATATGAGATGTTACCTAAAGAATCGTTGCCGGCTGGGAACAAATCCTGGACATGGAGTTTTGTGTCGCTTGTTTGTTTGAATTCGCGGTCCATGATTGCGATCACAAACGGTAAATCACGGTTGTATAAAACGTGATCACTCTGGCGGGCGCGTACAGCGGCGTTCGTTTTTTCAATCCCGTCCTTGCCGATGTAGTTGTATACCTCGGATGCAGCCTGTACTGCCGCCACGGCTCCTTCATTTCCCAACCAGTGTGTATCCAGGCCTGTTGTCGCAAAGAATGGGCGCGGTGCAACCAGTGAGATGATATCACTGGAGTCGAAGGGCAACTGATTGTCTTTATTCACGAAGTTAGCTGCTGTTTCAGGGAACCAGCTGTTTCCTCCTCCGTATGATACGGTCGGAATCTCGGTCTTTCCGAATACCCTGTCGGCTTTGGCATAGGTATTCCAGTTGAAAATCTTACCCTCAACTTTGTAACGGTAGCTTTGGATGCCCGAACCGCCCGGTTCGCTGGCAAGACAAATACCGATGCGATCATCAAATGCGGCAGCAAACATGGAAGCTTTTCCGTAACGGGAGTGGCCTGTTACCAGTGTCTTTGAAGGATCGATGCCCAGTTGCTGGCCCCATGTCTGAGCGCTGCCCGATGCAGGCTGTTCCAGAGCGCTTATAATTTGGCTTACGCTCCAGCCCCAAGCCATTAACGCACCGGAAGCATATTCGTATACATCCTTGTTATAAGGATAGAGTTTGGTATATACACCATCACGGTTTATTCCGTCGGAAGCACTGCTGTCATCCGGATAGATATCCGTAGGAGTGAAATTGATGTACGCATATCCCTGACTGGTAACGGCAGCGATCTGAGAAACGGATCCACCTATATCGATAATGACAGGCACCTTAGCGTTAGGGTCGCCCCATGCAGCTTCCACCTGTGCAGCCGACGGCGTAGTTACACTGATATTGAAGCTTGCAGCTACGCCGGTCGTCGTTGCCGGATTATCCGGATTCCTGACCGTCACTGTTTTGTATTCGACCGGTTTGGTCGCTCCAGGTGGTGCGCTTATCGGACCGGTGTATGTGTTCAGTACTGCAAAAGCCTGCGCCCCGAAATTGGAATATGGCAGGTAATAGCCTTCATTCCATGCTTCGATCGCGAAAGCTGTGGCTTCTTCCGTTGTGCTCGCAGGTCCGATGGTAAATCGGACGGCGCCTTCGGTCGTTGATCCGACAAAGCCTCCGGGCGCGGGCGGAAGATTTTCAAGCTCATGGATTTCAACTTGTTCGGTCATTAGTTTTGCCGCCAAATTATCGAACTCATCTTTCAGATTATATTCGGTGGCGAAAAAATATGGCGGCCAATTGAAGCCCAATGAGATCTTGTTTGGTTCCATAACGGTTCTTGTCTCACCTGAGACGTCTTCCGCTTTGGTCGGCCAGCGATAGCCCAGCCAATAGTGCTGGACAAGCTCCTTAATTTCATCGCGGCGTGCAGTCCACTCCGCGGGACTGGAGACGGTGCCGTCACCATTGGGGTCATTTTGAACGTTAAAGAACTTGAAAGGATCCGGGATGGTGTTGACAGCGGGAAGCTGGTCTACACCGGGATAACCCGGCCATATATCCGGCGAAGCCGCCAGACTGGCCACGGGAAGAACGCCAAGCACCAAGAGTGCGCTCAGCAGGATCGAGATAAATCTTTTGATACGTTTCATTTGGTACACTCCTTCATATAGATTTGGGTATACTGCACTAACAGCAGATTGAACTTTGCCGAAAACCGCCAGTCTTCCGCAATGAGCGCGGGAATAGAGACACAAGGACACCACCTTTCCGAATCGATGATTTGGCAAGAGTTCGCTGCATGATAAACATGGTATTAATTTTAATTAGTGGGTAATTTATAGAGATTTATGGCAATTATTCAGCCAGTTTTGCGTTCAACTCGTCAAGAACCGGCTGTACTATCGGCATCTTGGATTGAATCCATTTCCTCCAATTTGTTTCGACATCCCCATCCATTGTGACAAGGTTGGCAAGCTCCGTATTGTAATCAATGGACGCCTTTCTCATGTTGGGTGAATCGTAGC